>NZ_AP018712.1:1819102-2160753 GCF_014701195.1 Tepiditoga spiralis | reverse complement strand
AGCTAATTTAGTTTCATTTCCAATTGTTCATGAAAGTAATGAAATAGGATTAATTTCTTTTGAAAATCCAAAACAAAAAAATGAACTATATGATTTTTATGGAAGCATAGCAGAAAATCTTGGAATATTAATTTATTCCATAAATACTTTTATAGAATATAAAATGGCTTCAGAAATTGATTCTTTGACAAAACTTTATAATAAAAAAAAGATATTATCAAAGTTGTCAGAATACATACATTTATTAAAAAGAGAATATATTGAATTATCAGTTGCAATGTTTGACATAGATGACTTTAAAAAAATTAATGATACGCATGGTCATTTAATTGGTGATTTAGTTTTAAAAAATATTGGTAAAATAATAAAAAATTCTTTAAGGGAAAGTGATTTTGCTGGTAGATATGGAGGAGAAGAGTTTTTTATACTATTACCTTATACTAATGTTGAGCTAGCAGGGAATATTTCTCAAAGAATATTAAAAAATATTGAAAGTTTTGATTGGGAAAAAGAAATTAATAAAAAAATAAATATAACTATTAGTGGAGGTATTTCTTCTGTAAAAAAAGGTGATTTAATTACTACAATTATAGAAACCGCTGATAAAAATCTTTATAAAGCAAAAAGAGCTGGAAAAAATAGAATATTTATTGAAGGAATAGAAAAACAAAAAAGCTGTTAATTTCAACAGCTTTTTTGTTTTTCTATTTTTTATTGGTGGAGACGGCGGGAGTCGAACCCGCGTCCGGAAATAACGCACTTAGAGCATCTCCGAGCGCAGCCCAAGTTTGAAATTCGGTTAATTCCGCTACTTAGGCAAAGCTAAATCAACCTATCGTTATAAATTTTCCAAAGTAACCCTAACGAAAAAATTACTTTGTAAGAACTCCTAAATGACGTTCATTAGTTTGGCGGAGTTCATTACAAACTAAGAACGAGCTAACCTATTAGGCAGCTAATGCGTAATTTTCTTCTGCGTTTATATTTTGTGCTGTTGTTTAACGAAGGTAACAGCAACCTCGGCTCGCTTCTCTAAGAAAGCTATCCCCGTCGAATCCGGAACGCCCCCAAAAGTATTATATCATTATTTTATTTAAATTTCAATTACTTTTTAATTATTTAAAAGTTTCCCAATGCCAACGTAATTTATTTGCTATTTCTCTATCTTTTTCTTGTAAATAAGGAACTAATTTAAAATCGTTTATTATAATTTGTAAAATAGAATCTAATATTAAAGCTCTTGATGAATTTTCTTTTGAATTATTATACTTATCAACTAAAACATCTATACCTTTTTTAGTTGGAACATGGCTTATACCCATAATTGCTATTTCTTGTACAGCATCATCATCATCTAAAAAAGTTGTTAGTATATCTAAATATCTTTCCTCTTTTGTAAGTCTCCAAAGATGTTCTACTATTATTGGAAATGCTCTTTCATCAGTATAATTATTTATCATACGTTCTAAATAAGGTATTATTTCTTTATAACCATTTTGAGATAAAATCTCTGCTAAATATAACATAACCATATCATCTTCTAAGTTTTTATCAAATCTCTTTTTAAAATCTTCAAACAAGTATTCATTTGCACTTTCACCCATTACTCCAATTACATCTCGTGCAAGTTCTCTTGTATCAGGATCACTATCTTCTAATAACTTTACAAGATTTGGTATAGCCTCTATACCTTTTTCTTCAACTATTTTTTGTATTATATCTTCTTTATACATAATTATAACCTCCTTTAATACACAATATTTCCATACATATCTTTAATTTCTTTTTCTCTATCAACGTTCTTTAATTCTATAATTTTGGAATATACACTGTTATTTTCTTTATTCTTTTGAATTTTAAAGTGTTTTGTTCCAAAATTGGCAACTTGTGGCATATGTGTAATTGTTATTATTTGTTTTTTTGAAGATAATTCATTTAATTTTTTTCCAACAGTATCTGCCATTCTTGGACCAACTCCAGAATCGACTTCATCAAAAAGCATTGTATCTACATAATGATTTTTTCCAATAACTTCTTCCATTGCCAATAAAATTCTTGACATTTCTCCTCCAGAAGCAATTTTATTTAATTTTAAAAAATCACTTTGTGGAGTTGTTTTTAATAAAAGTTCACAACTATAAAAAGAATTTATATCTGGTTCTGTTTTCTTTTCAAAATAAAAATCAATTTCAGCATGTGGCATATTTAAATCTTTTAAATTATTTTCTATATTTATTTTTAATTTTTTTAAATATTTCATACTTTTATTAATTATAAATTCACTTTCTATTTTCATTTTCTCTTTTAAATCTTTTATTTGTGGTTTTATTTTATCCATTATTTTTTGTAATTCTTGATATTCCAATAAGTCTTTTTTCATTGTTTCATATTTTTCAATAATATCTTCTATTGTAGGACCATACTTCCTTTTTAATTCAATTATATTATTTAATTTTTCAGATATCAATTGTAACTCGTCCTTATCAACATCTAATTCAAAAAGCTTTGATTCAAGCATACTATAAAGCTCATTAACTTCTTCTTGTATAGAGAGAGCTAAATCTGCTTCAGTATTAAAACCATATTTTGATACTTTATTTATATTGTATACTATATCTCCAACTAAATTATAAACATTTATTTCACTATCTTTTAAAATAGAAAGATTTTCATATACATTATTTTTAATTAATTCAACATTATTTAGAGCATTAAAATGTTCAGTTAATTCATCATCTTCGCCAATTTTAGGATTAACTACTTTTATTTCATCTATTTGATACTTTAATAAATCTATTTTTCTGTATACTTCAGATGGATCTGAAGGTAATTTTTTTAATTTTTTATTTAATTTTAAATATTCATTAAATAAATTATCATATTTTTTAAAATCATTTGTAAATTTTTTTCTTAAAATATTAAAAATTAATTTATTTTGATATGAGCTATCTCTGAATATAACGTTTGAATCTTGAGAATGTATTTCTATTAAATATTTTCCAACAGTTTTTATTGTGCTTTTTGGAACTATTGTTCCATTTATCCTAAACAAAGTTTTTTTTAACGAAAAATTTGCAGATATAATCAATTCATTATCTTCAATATCAATATATTTATTAAGTATGTCTTTTATACTTTCTACAGTAAAATAAGCTGATATACTACCATCATTATTTTTCATATTTGAAGGTATATTTCCAGTTGTTAAAGCTTTTATAGCTGATATAAACATAGATTTTCCTGCACCTGATTCACCTGTTAATATATTAAATTTTTCATCGAAATTAACATGAGCTTCTCTGAACAAACCAAAGTTTTTAATTGACAAAGAAATTAGCAAAGTTTTCACCAACCCATTATTGTTTATATTTTAATTATATCATATTTTTTATTACTGAATACTAAAAAAAATATTTCATAAGCAAATTAAGGTTTTTATTTTTTAGCTTCATATAAAATTTATGATATAATAAAATGAGGTGATGAAAATGAAAAAAAGACTTCCAATAGGACGAAGTGACTTTAAATCATTAATAGATGACAATATGTACTTTGTAGATAAAAGCATGTTAATCAAAGAAGTTATTGAAAGTGGAGACGTTCTATTAATAACAAGACCAAGAAGGTTTGGGAAAACTCTCAGTCAATCTATGATGAAGTACTTTTTTGATATTACTCAAAATAACGAATACCTCTTTAAAAACTTAAAAATATATAAAGAAAAAAATATAATAGAAAAACATTTAAATAAACATCCAGTTATATACATCACCTTTAAAGATTTAAAGTCTAATAACTTAAAAAAGATGCATGCTTTATTAACAATGGAACTTTCAAGATTATATACAAAACATGAATATGTTTTTGAAATATTGAGTGAAAAGGAAAAAATTGTATTTAAAGAAATAATGTTAGAAACAGCAGATGATGCTAAGTATGAAAATTGTATAAGAAGTTTATCAGAATATATGGAAAGATACTATGGTAAAAAGGTAATAATATTAATAGATGAATACGATACTCCCATTCAACAAGCTTACTTACATGGTTACTATGATGAAATAATATCTTTAATTGGTAACTTGTTTGGCATGGCATTAAAAGATAACGTATACCTTGAAAAGGCAGTTCTTACTGGTATAACAAGAGTTTCTAAAGAAAGTATCTTTACTGGTGTGAATAACTTAAAGGTTTCTACTGTATTGAATGAACTATTCAATGATAAGTATGGTTTAACTAAAGAAGAAGTTGAAGAAACATTGAAGTATTATGAACTTGAATACGAGGAAAGTGAAGTTATAGATTGGTACAATGGTTATAATTTTGGTGGTGTTGAAATTTACAATCCTTTTTCTATAATAAACTTAGTAGATGAAAAAAAGATAAGACCATATTGGATGAATACTAGTGGAAACTACTTAGTTAAACAATTAATAAAACAAGGAAGTGCTGAATTAAAAGATAAAATTGAAAAACTAATAAATGGTGAAGAAATTGAAAGTACAATAAATGAAACTATGGTTTATGGAGACTTAAACAATAACTTAGAAGAGTCTGTATGGACATTATTTTTATTCAGCGGATATTTAAAATGGACAAAAAATATAAATCATGATTATGAAAGATATACTTTAAAGATACCAAATAAAGAAGTAAAAATATTTTATAATAAAACTGTAGTATCTATGCTTGAAGAAGAAAGAATAAAACTAAATAATATATTAATAAATCTAATAAATGGACATATAGAAGAGTTTAAAGAAGACTTTCAAAAACTAACTATGAATACATTGAGTTACTTTGACGTTAACGGAGAAGAACCAGAAAGATTTTATCATGGACTAATACTTGGAATGAGCGTTGGATTAAAAGAAGAGTACATAATAAAGAGTAATAGAGAAACAGGACTTGGAAGAGCAGATGTTATTTTAATACCAAAAGATAAAACAGATAAAGGAATAATAATAGAGTTTAAAAAGTTTTATAAAAATGAAAAAACACTATTAAACAGTGCACAAAATGGACTAAAACAAATAAATGAAAAAAGGTATGAAGAAGATATAAAAAATTATGGAATAAATGATATAATAAAAGTTTCAATAGCTTTTGATAAAAAAGAGGTTGAAATTGTTAGTAATTTGGATAAAGATGTTGAATTAACTCCAGAAGAAAAAATTGCAAAAGAGCTATTAAAAAATGGAGTTGATATAGAAATTATTTCTAGAACAACAAATTTATCTATTGAAAAAATTAAAAATATGCTCAATTGATTAAAAACAAGCTGTAAAAATTATTGATTTTTACAGCTTGTTTTTCAGTATTTCATTTTTAATATCTTTAAGTGATTTTGTTAAATAAATTTTTTCAGCTGTTTTTTTACCTATTCCATTTATAGAAGATAATTCCTCAACTGATAAATTTTTAAAATCAAATGGATATTCGAGTACAGTCAAAGATCTTGAACCATGATTAACAACTATTCCATCGAATTTTTCTAAAAGTTCTTTCTTTTTTTTGATTCCGGCGAGTATTGGATATGTTGCTATTTGTCTTGAAAAAGAAATATTTCCTTTTACTTCTTCTACGAATAAATCTTTTAAAATTGCTCCTTCTGGAAAAACTTTTTTTATCATTTGATTGTTATATACATCCATAAATTCTTTGAATTTTATAAATTCTTTTTTATTTATTTTTATTTTATTTAGTTTTTTTGATAATAATGTTCCTGGGAACATCATTACTTGTCTAACATTTATTCTTCTCAATAATAAATTTTCATTCAATATTTTGTTTAAGTATTCTTTGTTTTTATTATAGGTGTTTTTAGTTTCACCTATTAATCCATACAATAAGTTTATTCCAGGTAATAATTTTGGTATTCCATTTTTATCTCGTTTGCTTCCTATTTCGTTAACTATTCTTATGGCTTTTAAAGCTTTTTCAGAGTTTAAGGCTATGTTGTTTAGTTTTGCAACTTCATCATCAAATGTTTCTATGCCAAAAGACAGTATATCACCAGATGTATTTTTATTTGAAATTATTTCAAGAATTTTTTTTGCTTCTTTTTCATTATTTACTATAAATTCTGGATTTGCATTGTCTGTATGTAAAACATTACAAAAATTTGAAACTTCTGAATATAATTCATTAAATATTTCTGGGTTTGGATTTCCATTGTTAAATGTTATTCCATAAGCCAAAAAGTTAGCACTTCTCCCAAATCTAAAGTTTGTGGCTCCATTTGCATTCAATGCTTTCATTTCGTTTATTATGCCATTTAAACTTCTTTCTCTATACATTCCATGAAGTATTGGTTCTGTGCAAAAAGAACAAAAACCAGTTTTTCTATCGCACCCTTTTGATACTTCTATTTCTAACATTACATTTGGGTATCTTTCATGCATTTTTATAATACCAGCACCATAGGGAGCTATTTTATCTATTAATTCATAACTACTCTTGGAATTTAAATCGAACTCATCTGATACGGGATAGTCAAATAAAAATTTTTCTATGTCTCCTTCAACAATATACTCAACATTTTCTTCTATAAAATCTTTTAAAGATATAGCTTTTTTACCACCTGTTATTGTGTATCCTTTTGTTATAGGTCCTCCTATTACTCTGAGTGGTTCTTTATTTAATTCAAAAATTTTCTTTATTTCATTTAAATTTATAGGAGTTCCACCAAGATAATGACCAGGTACAGTAGTTCCAGCTATTATTATAAGATATTCATATGAATTAAATGATTGCCATAAATTTTTTTCTCTTATTTTATCTATTGTATAATAATCTACTTCTATTCCATGATACCTTAAAGCTCCTGCTGCGTATCTAACATATGGGGAAATATAAGGTGGAACACCTAATACTGCAGGTTCATCAACATATCCATCAATAATTATTGCCTTCATTTTAACACCTCTAATTAAAAGATATGAAAATTATAGCATATTTATTTTAATTTTTTTAATATGAAAAATTTAAAATCTTGACAAACTATTTTTTGTTATGATATAATCATATTATTAATTTTATATTATATGTATAATTTATTTTAAAAAATAATCAAAAAATTAAGGAGGTTTTTGTATGATTAAGTACTTTTTTTTCCGTTTTTTTCCATTTTTTTCTCATATTTTTTCTTTAGAATATAGGGAATACCCTACTTCTAACTTTGATTTTGATCCAGGTTTTGGAGCTAATATGAATCAAATGGGCTCTTCTTTTATTTCTGCCATGTGGGTATTTATGGTAACTATTTTTGTGATTGTTTTTATTACATATGTAATATCTTTGTGGAAAATATTTAGTGATAATAACATTCAAGGATGGAAAGCATTAATACCAATTTATAATATTTATGTGTTATTAAAAATGTTAGATATGTCTGGATGGTGGCTTATACTTTATTTAATAGACTTTGGATATATAACTAGTGTGTTAATAAATTATAAGTTAGTAAAAAAATATGAAAAAATATTACCTTTTATTGTTGGACTTGAGATATTACCTTTCATCTTTTATCCAATTTTGGCTTTTTCAAATAAAACACAAAAACACTTTAAAACATATAGAGAAAACGATGATATCGATGATGAATTATAAAAATAGATGTTTGCTTAGCAAACGTCTATTTTTTTTAATATACACAATTTTATGGTATAATTATTTGTAAGATAGAATAAAGGAGGATTTTCAAATGGCTAAAAAAATAAAAAGTATTGGTGGAAGATCGCTTAAAGGTGGAAAATCAAAAAAGCCTAGTATGGCTCATCTTTTACAAGAAGCTCAAAAAACTCAGTCAGCAATGGAAGAAGAAATGGCAAAATTAGAAACACAACTTGCAGATATGACTGTAGAAGCCACTAGTGGTGGAGGAGTTGTAAAAGTTGTTGCAAATGGTAATTTAAGAATAAAAGATATAATTATATCTGATGAACTTGAAGATGAAGATATAGAAATAGTTAAAGATATGATAATGGCAGCAACTAATGAAGCTATTGAAAAAGCTTCAAATTTAAAGGAAGAAGAAAGTAATAAAGTAAGTGAAAAATATCTTGGTGGACTTCAAAGTATGGGACTTGGTTTTTAATAAATTAACATTATTTTAGTTATCCTTTATAAAAATAAGAGTATAATTTCATTGAGAAAAAAATAACCACTTAAAATTAATAAGTAATATTCGAGGGCAGATACTAAAAAAGTTTAGAAAACCTTAGAGGGGGTGCTTTTTAGCATGGCAGTAAAAGTAGCTATTAACGGTTTTGGTAGAATTGGAAGACTTGCATTCAGACTTATGTTTGATAATCCTGAATTTGAAATTGTTGCATTAAATGATTTAACTGATGCAAAAACACTTGCACTTTTATTGAAGTATGATTCATCACAAGGTAAATTTCCTGGCACAGTTGAAGCAGGAGAAAATGCTATTATTGTAAATGGAAAAGAAATTAAAATTTTAGCAGAAAAGAATCCTGCAGATCTTCCTTGGGGAGAAATGGGAGTAGATGTTGTATTAGAATGTACAGGTTTCTTTGTACAAAAAGATAAAGCAGCTTTACATCTTCAAGCTGGAGCTAAAAAAGTTGTTATTTCTGCACCAGCAAAAGGTGATGTTCCAACAGTTGTTTACAATGTAAACCACGATATACTTTCTGGTGAAGAAGATATAATTTCTGGTGCTTCTTGTACAACAAACTGTCTTGCACCAGTTGCAAAGGTTTTAAATGATAAGTTTGGAATTGTTAAAGGTATAATGACAACAGTTCATTCTTATACAAATGATCAAAATACTCTTGATGCTCCACATAGAAAAGGAGATATGAGAAGAGCAAGAGCTGCTGGAGTTAACTTAGTTCCAACAACAACAGGTGCTGCAAAAGCAGTTGGTTTAGTTCTTCCAGAATTAAAAGGTAAATTAGATGGAATGGCTATGAGGATTCCTACTCCAACAGGTTCTTTAGTTGATTTAGTTGTTGAATTGAAAAAGAATGTAACTGTTGAAGAAATAAATGCAGCAATGAAAGAAGCTTCTGAAACAAACTTAAAAGATACATTGGGTTATACTGAAGATCCTATTGTTTTAACAGATATAGTTGGAATAACATACGGTTCTTACTTTGATGCACAATTAACAAAAATAGTAGAATCAGATGGAAAACAAATGATAAAAGTTGTTTCTTGGTATGATAATGAAATGAGTTATACAGCTCAGCTTGTAAGACTCGTAAAACATTTTGCAACATTAATTAAGTAATAAATGAGCGGAGCTTTCGAGTTCCGCTATTTTATTAATAGGGAGGAATAATAATGTCAAAAATGACAGTTAGAGATATAGATTTAAAAGGTAAAAAAGTTATAATGAGAGTTGATTTTAATGTTCCACTAAAAGATGGGAAAATAACAGATGAAACAAGAATAAAAGCAGCTCTTTCTACTATAAAATATGTTCTTGAGAAAGGGGCTAAGGTTATATTATTATCTCATCTTGGAAGACCAAAAGGAGAAGTAAAACCTGAATTTTCTTTAAAACCTGTTGCTAATAGATTAAATGAATTGCTCGATGGAAAGGTAAGTTTTATAGACAAAACAAGAGGTGAAGAAGTAGAAAAAGCTGTAGAAAGCTTAGAAGAAGGTAAAGTTTTAGTAATTGAAAATACTAGATTTGAAAAAGGTGAAACAAAAAATAATGAAGAATTAGCTAAATATTGGGCTTCACTTGCAGATATTCATGTAAATGATGCTTTTGGTACAGCTCATAGAGCTCATGCTTCTAATGTTGGAATAGCTTCTAATATTCCAAGTTTTGCAGGATTTTTAATGGAAAAAGAAATAAAGTTTATTGGCGGAGTTAATGATAATCCAGAAAAACCTTACTCTGTAATTCTTGGTGGAGTTAAAGTTTCAGATAAAATAGGCGTTATAAATAACTTACTTGAAAAAGCAGATAATATTTTTATAGGTGGAGCTATGATGTTTACTTTCTTAAAAGCTATGGGGAAAGAAATAGGTTCATCTTTATTTGAAGAAGATAAATTAGATCTTGCAAAGTCACTTTTGAAAAAAGCAGAAGAAAAAGGAGTTAATTTTATACTTCCTGTTGATACTGTAATTGCTCAAGAATTAAAAGCAGGGGTAGAAACAAAAGTAGTAAAAATAGAAGATGGAATTGAAAAAGGTTGGATGGGACTTGACATAGGACCAGAAACTGTAAAATTATTTAAAGAAAAGATGGCAAACTCAAAAACAATAGTATGGAATGGACCAATGGGTGTTTTTGAAATAGATGAATTTTCAAATGGTACAAAGTCAGTAGCCGAGATGATAGTTGAATTTACAGAAAAAGGAACAACAAGTGTTATTGGTGGTGGAGATTCAGCAGCTGCTGCTGAAAAATTTGGACTTGCAAAGAAGTTTTCTCATGTTTCTACAGGTGGTGGTGCTTCATTAGAATATCTTGAAGGTAAAAAATTACCAGGAATAGAAGCTATTGTTTCAAAAAAAAAAGTAACTGATAAAAGATATATCTTAGCAGGAAACTGGAAAATGAACAAAACAACAACTGAAACAGCTGAATTTTTAGCAAAACTTTCTGGAAAAATAGGAAATAAAAGTTCTTATGATGTTGTTGTATGTACACCTGCTGTTTCATTACAAAAAGCAGTGGATATTGTATCTTCTACAAATATAAAAATTGGTGCAGAAAATATGCATTATGAAGATAAAGGTGCATTTACTGGTGAAATATCTTCACACATGTTAAAAGATATAAATGTTGAATATGTTGTACTTGGACATTCAGAAAGAAGAGATATTTTTGGTGAAACCGATGAATTAATAAATAAAAAAATAATAAAAGCTTTAAAAGAAGAATTAAACCCTATTTTCTGTATAGGAGAACACCTTGAAGAAAGAGAAAAAGATTTAACTTTCAATGTAATAGAAAGACAAATAAAAGAAGGATTTAATTCAATTAATGCAGAAGATGCAAAAAAAGTTATTATTGCTTATGAACCAATTTGGGCAATAGGTACTGGAAAAGTTGCAACACCAGCTCAAGCTCAAGAAGTTCACGCTTATATAAGAAGCTTATTAGCAAAAATGTATGACGAAGAAACAGCAAATTCTATATCAATTCTTTATGGTGGAAGTGTTAAACCGAATAATTACTTTGGTTTATTCACTAAAAAAGATATTGATGGTGGATTAGTTGGAGGTGCTTCTTTAACAGAAGCATTTGTTGAACTTGCAGAAATAATGGATTTAGTTATTGAATAATAAAACAAAAAAATACACTCTTTAATTAGAGTGTATTTTTTTTATTAATAAAAAAATTAAATAAAACTAAATTAAAAAAATGATATAATTAATAGTGAAGTGTATGTTGAATTGAGTATAAAAATAAAAAGAAGTGATTTATATGTATAAGCTATATGATATAGTAAAAACTAAAATAAATATGATGTTTCGACATGAATTTTTTTTCTAATTCTACAAAACTAGTTTTTAAAAATATAAAATCATTATTTATTAAAAAAGTGGGGATTTTTGTGAAAAAAGAAATAGATGCTTTAATATATGCTAAAAGATATTATTCAGCTATTATAGGATATGAAGAAGATCCATATTATACTGAAGATGCTGCATATTTTCGTAAAATGGCAATAATAAAACTCAGAAAATTAAAAGATCCTAAAAATAAAAAAGAAATAAAATTAATATTGAAAAACACCGATAATATTTTAAGAAGAGAAAAGAAAAAGTTAATAGATAGGCTTTCAAGAATTTCTAGTATGGATAGAAAAGAATTAAAATATTTAGAAAGAATATAAATAAAAAAATTTTTTATATTAATAATTAATAAAAAAGAACTGTTGAAGTATTTAGTGAGATTAAAAATATCTGAAAAATTATTTATTAATATATTTAAATAAAATTGAAAAAGGTTGTGGTTATTATGAAAAAAACAGATGATAAGATTAAAAATGATTAATTTATTTAAGTATATGGAATGGATGGAAATAGAATTAGATAATTGGAAATTAAAAAAAGATGCTCCAGATTATGTAAAAAAAGAGTGGGAAAAATATAAAAAAATTGATGAATTAAAAAAAATAGATATAGATATAAAAAATAAAAACACTCCTTAATAAAGTGTTCCATATAAAATGAATAACAAAAAAATGTCGATACGAATCGCATCGACATTATTAGAACTCACATAAATATCTATGGAGGCAACGATGGGATTCGAACCCATGCGTATCGATTTTGCAGACCGATGCCTTACCACTTGGCTACGTTGCCTCAAATAATAAAGAGTTTCCAAAGAAACTCTTTATTTATGGCGGGGACGACGAGACTCGAACTCGCGGCCACAGGTGTGACAGACCCGCATGCTAACCAACTGCACCACGTCCCCACTACGGAAATATTTTACCGTATTAGTGATTACATTTCAAGTTATTAATAGTTAAAATTTTGTTACTATTATTTAGTTTCTTCTTCTTTTTCTTCAACTTCTTTTATTGTTACTTTTTCTTTTATTATATCAGCTACTTTTGATTTTAATACATCCCAAACTACATCATTTAAGAGCTTTTGATTTGAATAAATTGTTTCTTTTGCTCTTTCAACAGGCATATACCACATTTGAGCTATTGCTTTTATAGATTCCATTATTTCTTCTTCTTTTACTTCGAGATTGTGTTCTTTAGTTAATGTATCAACAACAACTAATTCCTTTACCCATCTTTCAGCAGTTTTTTTAACTTCTTCAATTAATTTTTCTTTATCATTATCATATTTTGCTAATTCTTCTTCTAATTTACCTTCTTTTTCCATTGATTCCATATAGCTTTTAACATAAAATTCTTTAGTTTCTTCTGATAAGTCAACTTCTGTTTTTGCTGGGATTTCTCCAATTATGTAGTTTCTTACGAAGTCGTCATTCCATTTGCTAAATACTTCTTTTCCTTCTTCTTCATATTTTGCTTTTAATTCAGAAATTGAATTAAATTCTGATCCTATTTCTCTTAAAAATTCATCTGTTAATTCAGGAATTGTTCTATTATAAACTTCTTCTAAAGTTACTATATATTTGTATTTTTTATTTTCATATTCTTTTTCGTATTCTACAACATCACCTTTTTCTTTTCCAACTAATTTAGTAACCATAGGTCTTTTATCATCTTCATAAAGAACATATTCATTTTCTTTATCTTTTTGTAATTCTTTTCCTTCTTCGTTTAAAACAGTATATTTAACTCTTATGAAGTCGTTTAATTCTGCTTTACCTTCTTTTGGTTCAACAATGGCATTTGATTCAAGTAATGTTTTTATCTTATCTTCTATAAATTTTTCTACAACTTTATCTGATTTAGGAGCTTCTACTACAATTTCTTCAAATTTTGTATTTAGTAGTTTTGGATAAGCATGAACCAATATTTCAAATTCAACATTACCATTTTCATTAGCTGTTGATTCTACTGTTGGAGAAAAAAGAAATTTTTCTTCTTTTTCAATATCCTGAACTGCTTTTTCTAAAAGTGTATCATTTAACCAATTATTGAAATTTTCACCTAATCTTATTTTTATTATTTGTTTTGGAGCTTTACCTTTTCTAAAACCTTCAAATGAATATTCTTTATTAACTTCTCTAACTATATAATCTTCAGTTTTTTTAACTTCATCACTAGGAATTTTTACAAGAATTCTTTTAATATTTTTATCCTCTGATAGTATTTGTTTTTCCATTTTATAATACCTCCATAATATTTTTTTGCCTTTATATTATACAGTTTAAATACTTTTATTTTGTTAAAATTAAGTCAAATTTCATTGTCTTGTGTAAAATTCAGTGTAACAAAGACATTTTTAACCATTTTTTTCTTATAGTTAAATTTACATTAAATTTATTATACTATAATATAAATTGTACTAATAATATGGTAAAATATTAATCGAGAGTGAATTTTAAGATAAGTAACTATTAATTGTATAAAAATTTTTTAGGAAGGTATCATATGATCAAAAAAGTGAATTTTAATGAAATTGATATTATTACTGGTAAAAATAATGATATACTTGAATTTATTTTAAATCAAAAAACAAAAGAAAAAATATGGATAACAACATTAAATGCCTTAATGTATATGGAATATTTAAAAAAATCTGATTACAATAAAGCAATTAAAGAATCAACTTTTTCAATTCCAGATGGGTTTGGAATAGTAAAACTTTTAAAAAAATATGATATTTTCACAGAAAAATGTTCTGGAATAGAAACTATGAAAGAAATTTGTAAAAATTCAAAAGATGGAATTTATCTTTTAGGATCTAAAGAAAACAATGTAAATAATGCTGCAAAGAATTTAAAAAAATTATTTAATACTAATATTGTTGGGGTTCATCATGGATATTTTTCAATAAATGATGAGGAAAAGATAATATCAGATATTAACTCTTCGAAGGCAAAATTTTTATTTGTAGGAATGGGTATACCAAAACAAGAACTTTTTATAATGAGAAATTATGAAAAGTTAAATATTGATTTTATTATGGGAGTTGGTGGAAGTATAGACGTTTTTGCTGGGAAAGTAAAAAGAGCTCCTGCTTTTTTTCAAAAATTTGGATTAGAGTGGTTATACAGAATGATTTGTGAGCCTAAACGTTTAAAAAAATTTCCTGATTTAGTTAAATTTTATTTAAAAATATATATGAAAAAATAAATATGTAGTGGAGGTGTAAAATATGATTTTAAAAAATTGTAAAATTTTAACAGGAACCCTTGGAGAAATTATTGAAAATGGTGCTGTATATATAAAAGAAGAAAAAATAGTTGATGTTGGAGAAACTGAAGAAATTTTAAAAAAATATCCAGATGAAAAATCAAAGGATTTAGATGGAAAAATAATACTTCCAGGGCTTTCTAATCCTTATACAAGTTTTTATATAAACGAACTTTCAATGCTTTATAAACTTATAAACTCCAAATTTCCACCATATGAAAAATTTTCAAAAATTGTTGGATATTCAGAAAAACTTGTAGAAAAAGAACAATTATTTGAGTATATTATTAAATTAGGTGGATATAAGTCTATGATAAATGGTATAACTTCAACAATTGTTTCAATACCTTATTCTAAAAACATTTCTAAAGTTAATGAACTTTGTAATTCAATAGGAATAAAAATAAAACCTTCTCCTGTTTTTTTAACTGAAAGAGGAGTTCCTAGAGCATATAGAGATGATTTAATAAATAATAAAGAAATTTCTTCAATTACTCTTTTGGGCGCTTGGGGATTAGAAGAAGAAGATTATGAATTTTTAAAGAAATTTATAAATTCTGGAAAAAGAGTAAGAATAGTAATTATTGATTTTAAACAAGAAGAAAGATATTGTAAATTAAAACATGGAAAAGATCTATTAAGCGTTTTTAAAGAAAATAATATATTATCAAAACATATAGATATAATATTTGCTGGTAATGTTAATTCAGAAATAATTGATTTTTTCTCTTCAAAAAGTGTGAGATTGATAAAGAGTCTTAGAGCTGAATTATCTGAACTTGAAAAAACTCCTGATTTATTAGATATGCTTGGAAGAGGTATGAAGGTTTCTATTGGAACTGGAACTACAGATTATTCTATTTTTGATGAAGCAAAAACACTTTTGGTTAATGAAAAATCAAGTAATAAAGCTAAATCTAATATAGTATACAATGAAGTAGAAAGAACAATTTTTATGAATAATTATTTATTTACATCGGAAGAGTTTGGAGTACAACTTGGAAAGATTGCGCCAGGAAAAGAAGCTGATATAACAATATTAAATTCAAGAACTGGAGTTTTTCAATTTGAAACAAAGACACCGTTTACAGAAATTTCTTTTAAAATAGGATCTGAACTTGAAGTTTTTGGAACTATTACAAGCGGTAAAATAGCTATGTGGGATAGGAAACCAAAAATTGCTAATGTTAAAGAAATAAGAAAAATTCAAAAGAAAATAAATAAATTTGTAAATGAAATAGAACTATAAAAAAATGCGAACATTGTTCGCATTTTTTTATATAATAACTACGTTTAACTTTGAGACATCAGAAGATATTGTTAAATGACATATGTATTCAGAATTATCATAATTAGATGAAATATAAGAACCACTTTCTGTTTTGATTAATCCTTCAAATGTTTTAAAATTTAAATCTCCAGAATGAGTTAAAATTAATCCGATGTTTCTTGGTAATTTTATTGTTAAAGAAGAAATTTCAAGATTTATATCCATTGTTGAATCTGATTTATCTATTGGTATAATAACTATTTTTGAGGCAGTTGCAGAAATATATGTATCTTTTATATTAGTTTCACGAAAATCATAAAATACATCAGCAACATTTAAATCGCTATTTAAATGATAAAGTATATTTTTATTTAACTGTAGTCTTACTTTAGCTCTTTCTGGAATTTTAGGAGATGTTACGTTTATTTTATTTTTAAATGTTATTATATTCTCGTCATTATTTAATGACATATTGTATATTTTACTATTTGATATATATTTTGCAATTAATGCATGTTCAATATTATTGCTATTTAGATTTATTTTTGTCCAATCTGCATCTATATTTAAACTTATTTCTTTGTCTAATTTATTGTAAGGGATTTTAAATTCTTTTGGCATATCATTTTTTGTTGAAAATAAAAATGTTCCACTATAAAAAGCTGAATATAAGCCATGTCCTATCATATATGAAGCTATTAAAACTAATATTATTTGCCAAAAAGATAAAATTGGAATTATTTTAAATGCTTCTAAAATTAAAAAAATACCAAAAATAAGACTTCCGAATCTTTCACCTTTCATTTTTTTAAAGTTTAATCCATCTATTAAAAATATTAAAGAGAATATTATTAAAAGAGTACTGTTTAATCCCAATTCTATTTTAAATACAATATTTAACAATATTAATATTCCAATAAGAATGCTTATTAATCCATTTCTCATTTTTTTTCACCGCCAAATATAATGTTTGAAATTCCAAGCCCTATTAAATATGAAGAAAAAATAACTAATATTATTTGCCAAAAATTAAAATTTAGTCCGAATAAACTAAATGAATCTAATATTAATATTGTTCCAGATAAAAACCCAAAAATTAAATACTTTAAAATTCTCTTTTTTTCATTTGGTAATAAATGATCTTTTACTACACCAATAGTTTTTGTAGCTATTTTTTTTGCAAATTCAGGCATTTCATTTTCAGAACTTATTTCTTCTTCAGCTTCTTCTAAAGTATTTTTTATCATATTTTTATCTCTTACTATTTTATCTTTATATATTAAATGAAAGTTTGAATTTTTGTGAAAAAAAGAAGTTGAAATTAATAAAATTCCCAATATAAATTCAAATATACTCCATATATTCATTGAATATCCAGAAAAAACTATCATTAATAATAAAATTCCTAATATCATTAAAGTTATAGAAAAACTTTTCATAAAGAACCTCCTTTAAATATCTCTTTTTTTTAAAAAGGTTTCACCTGAATTAGAATCGTATCCAAGTTCAATTAATAATTCTAATGCAAATTCTCTTGATATTTTTCCTTGTTTTAAAAGATCAATTATCTTTTTTTCTTCTTCGCTCATTATTTCTGTATCATTTTTTCCTAAATTTATTTTAGTATCATTGCTTTTTTTCCCAATTAATCTTACTGTAGAAGCTGTTGCTTTTATTTCTAAATTTCTATTATTTCCATATCCATTAATTGTTGGGATATTTGTTTTTAGTGAAGCTGAATAAGGAGTTAATTTTTTTTCTAAGTATACAGGGTCAGTACCTTTAATGTATAACTCCGCATCACCGGTTATTACTTTTAAAGTACTTTTATTAAAGTTTTCGGATAATGAATCTAAATGTATATCACCTGTTATTAATGAAACTTCTATTCTATTTAAATCTGAATTTTTTATTGAAACATCACCAGTGGTTACTTTTGAAATGAAATCTAAAATTTTTGTATTTTTTATTGATAAATCACCAGTTATTATTTTTTGTTCTAAAACATCTATTGAACAATCTTTTATTTCTATATCACCTGTTGTAAGTTTAGTATATAAGTAATCAATATTTAAATCACTCATATAAACATCACCATTTGTTGATTTAATACTTATTGATTTAACTTCTGGTGGTATAGTTAATACACAATCAATATTTTTTCCAGAAATAAAAGAACCTAAAAAGTTAGTAAAAAAATCTTCTTTTTTATTTTGAAACTTTATTATATTTGTATCTGAATTACTATAATTTTCAATATTTAATTCATTATCATCATCAAATTCTAATTGTAACGAATCTCCTTTTTTTACATTTAAATCTAAGTTTATTTTTGGAGCTTCAATTTCTAAATTTTTAAGTGGTATCATGTTTATTATTCCCATTTTTTTCCCCCCTAATAAAAATTAAAGTTATCTTTTTTTATTTTTTTTTAAAATTTCTTTTGCTTCTTCTGGAGTTATTTCTCCACGTTCAATTTTTTCGAGTATTTCAAATGTTTTAATTCTATTATCTTCTTCTCTTCTATAACCTAAAGCACTTACTAAATCCTCTAATCTTGCCTTTGCTGTTGGATAAGAAATATTCATTTCTTTTTGAAGTTCTGATAAATTGCCTCTGTTTTTTATAAAAATTTTTAAAAATAACATTTGTTCATTTGTTAATGATGCAAAATCTTCTAATTTAAAATCTCCTGAAATTTCTGTTCCACATCTTTCACATTTATATCTTGTGATTTTTAGTCTTCCTCCACAAGCTGGGCAGGTAGATAATCTTTTTTTTTCTATCATATTTTTTGCCTCCATATTCTATAAAATTTTATAAAAATTTTTAAAATTAATTCAAATCTAAAAAAATTATACTCTTTTTTTTTAGATTTGTCAATTAAAACCTTTAATATTTTTAAAAAAATAAATAAAATATTATAAAATATAATTTTGTGTTTAATTTTTTTAATTTTAAAACTAATATTTTTTTGAATTTATTTTTATTTCTTGTATACTTTAAACTAAGAAAAAATTAGAAAAATAATTGAAATAAAAAAACTTTTTATTTTAAACAAAAAATGTTATAATTGTTTTATGTAAATTATCGGAGGTGTATTTGTTTTATGGGAATTTTTGATAAATTTAAAAAAGGTCTTGAAAAAGCAAGAAATACTTTTTTTGGTAGTATAAAAACAATCTTTGCAGGGAAAACACTTGATGATGAAACATTAGAGGAGTTAGAGGAAATATTAGTAATGTCTGATATGGGTGTTGAAGTTACTCAAAAGATTTTAAAAGAACTAAAAGAATTTTATAAAAAAAGTGATGATTCAGATCCTTTGATACTTTTGAGAGATATAATGGAAGAAAATTTGACTAATGAACCTATAAACTTAAATCCAACAAAAAAGCCATATGTCATATTAGTTGTTGGTGTTAATGGAAATGGTAAAACAACTACAATTGCAAAACTTGCAAATCAATATATAAAAAATGGAAAATCTGTAGTTCTTGCTGCTGGTGATACATTTAGGGCAGCTGCTATTGAACAATTAAAACATTGGGGAGAAAAAATAGGCGCAGAAGTAATAGCTCATGAACATGGATCTGATGCGGCAGCTGTTGCTTTTGATGCAGTTAAACATGCAAAAGCAAAAGGAAAAGATGTTGTTTTAATAGATACTGCAGGTAGATTACATAATAAATCAAATCTTATGGAAGAGTTAAAAAAAATAAAAAGAGTTGTACAAAAAGAATTGCCTGAAGGTATTGATGAAACATTATTGATTTTAGATGGAACAACAGGTCAAAATGGTATAGTACAGGCAAAAGCATTTAAAGAAACTGTAGATATAACAGGAATTGTAATTACAAAATTAGATGGAACTGCAAAGGGAGGTATAGCTTTTGCTATAGATCATGATTTAAATATTCCAATAAGAATGATTGGAGTTGGAGAAAAAGAAGATGATTTACAACCATTTGTTCCACATGAATATTGTGATGCTTTGCTTGGATTGGAGGAATAAAGTATGGCAAATTTTTATAAAGAAATTACGACTTGTCCTATTTGCAAAACTGAATTTACGTATGCAAAGATTATGTCTTCTGCTATAAAGGTTAAATCTTATGATCAAGATTTAAAACCTAATTATGTAGATTATAATCCGTTGATGTTTTCTATTATAACATGTACGAACTGTAAATTTACCTATAATGAAAAAGATAAAGATAAAATAAAAAATAATATTTCTCCAAAAAAATTTGAATTAATAAATAAGTATCTTTCTAATATAACAGAAGAAGATATATTTAAAATAGATAATAGTGAAAATAAATCTCCTGAATTTTATAAACAACAGTTAGTAATGGGATCAGAAATATACTCTATATTAAAAAAACCATTTGAAGTAGCAAAGTTGCTTTTGAAATTAGCTTGGCATTATAGAGATATTGATGATGAAAGAAGAGAATTAAAAATATTAAATAATGTTTTGAAAATTTCAACTATGTATTTTGAAGAAGCATATACAGATGATGATACTATTTTTGCTTTATTTTATTCTGGATATATAAGTTATAGATTTGGGAATTTAAATGATGCTGCTAGATATTTGGATAGACTAAATAGTAAGTATAAAAATGCAAGAAGCCCTTATATAAGAGCTTCTAAAGAATTGAGAGGGGAACTTAAGTGAAGAAGGCGTATATTTTAATTTTACTGATAACTATTTTGATTTTTACAGGATGTACTACTTTAAAAAAAGATCCAAGTCTTCCTGAAAATCAATTAAGTGAAATAAA
Organism: Tepiditoga spiralis; assembly: GCF_014701195.1. Classification (NCBI taxonomy): domain Bacteria; kingdom Thermotogati; phylum Thermotogota; class Thermotogae; order Petrotogales; family Petrotogaceae; genus Tepiditoga; species Tepiditoga spiralis. The sequence goes on along the minus strand of NZ_AP018712.1, from coordinate 2,139,898 downwards.
TACTAACTTAAAGAATTTAAATGATAAAATAAAAATATTAGAAGATAAAGTAAATTATATATCTAAAAAAGTTGAAGAGAATTCTGATTATAATGATAATACAAAGACGAATATAAATAGTTTAAAAGAAAATTTTGATATTGTGGATAAAAGGCTTAGAATAATGGAAGGTTTTATTTATGATGGTAAAAGTGTCAACAATAATTCGAAAAATAATATAGAAGAAAGAGTAAAAAAATTAGAAGATTCTTTAGATAAGATAGCTACTTCTTTATCTGGAGATTCAACAAAGGTTAATTTAGAAACTATTACTAACAAAATTAAAAATATTTATTCGGAAAATGAATCAATAATAGATAATTTAAACAAATTAAGCGAAAAGATTAGTTATTTAGAAAGTAGTTATAAAAATTCAGATAAATATTTAATGGAAAATGGAAATTTAAAAGAATTTATTTCTAATGAAATAAATTCTGAAATATCAAAAATGGATTTTAGTAAATATGTAAAAGATGTAGTTGAACTCAAAACAGAACAAGAATTTTCAAAATTATATTATGAAAATAAAAAGGAAGAAATACAAAAAATAGAAACTTTAACTAAAAAAGTTGATGTATTACAAGATAATATAAAAAATTTAAGTAATGAATTTGAAATGGTTTCATCTAATCCGGCTCACAGTTTAGATGAAAAATATACCACTCAAATTCAAGAAATTGAAAAGAAAATAAATACAGCTTTATTTTCTATGGGAAATAGTGAAATTCAGAAATTATTTCAAAATAAATCTGAGTTAAATTATATAGTTAAATCTGGAGATACTTTAAGTGAAATTTCATATGCTTATGGTCTTGGATATTCTGGAATAGAAATATTAAAATCTGCTAATAATCTTAAAAATGCTGGTAGTATACGCGTTGGTCAAAGAATAAAAATACCTGTTGGAAATATAGAAAAATATATAAAATGGCCTTTAAAAACAACTAGAATAATTGATTATGATAGAATAGTTGTTAAATTTGGTGAAAGAACAGTTGGTGGGATTACAGCTGGAATAGGTATATTACCTAAAAGTTCTGAAAGAATATACCCTATACTTCCAGGTAAAATTATTGAAACTGGTAAAGATGCCAAAGGAACTTATTATGTTAAAATAGATCACGGAAATTCAATAGTTAGTGTTATTTCGAATTTGTATGTTTTGTATACAAAAATTGGTAAATGGGTTGGAAGTACAGATTCATTAGGATCTGTAAAAAAAGATAAGTTAGTTATGATTGAATTATGGAAAGAAGGCGAGCCAAGAGATCCATTGAAATTATTTTTTAAGTTAGCTGGACAATATAAAGCTACTTATTATACTGAATGGGATGATAAACATATATATTCTCCAACATTTAGAGTTACAAAATCTGGAAAAATACCAAAAAATTTTGAAACTATAGCTGCTGATCCTAAAAAGTTACCAATTGGTACGGTTGTTTATATACCACAATTTAGTAAATTGCCTAATTCTGGATTTTTTGTTGTAGAAGATATAGGAAGTTCTATAAAAGGAAATAGAATTGATATATATATAAATGATGTTAGAAATGCTGATATAAAAAAAGATGTAACACTATATATAGTGGGACAGGAGGGGTAACATGAGTTTAACAGTTAAAAGTAGCTATGCGTTAAGAGCTTTGTATGAACTCTCAATTTTAAATAAAAAAGGGAAAAAAAAAGTATCAATAGCTGAACTTTCTAAAAATCAAGAAATACCAAGAGATTTTTTAGAAAAAATATTTAGTGAACTCAGAGATGCGGGAATACTTCTTTCAATAAGAGGAAGATATGGTGGATACGTGCTTTTAAAAAAACCATCTGAATTAAAAATAAGTGAAATAGTAAATATTTTAGATAAACCATTGCAATCTTATAAGTGTGTTGGAGGAGAATGCTCTATGGAAGTTAAGTGTGCTGTTGAATTTGTTTGGAAAAGGGCATACAACACAATGATGATGGAACTTAGTAAAATAACACTTCAAGATATAATAGATCATGGACAAAAAATGATAAATGGAGGTACTGACATTGCCAAAAGCAATAATGTTGATGAGTGGCGGTGTTGATAGCTCCGTTGCTGCATACTTATTAAAAAAAGAAGGATATGAAATTATAGGTATACATTTTAAAACTGTAGAAGATATAATCTTTTCATTAATACCAGAAAAGAAAAAAGTTTGTTGTAGTCCTTCTGATACAAATGATGCTTTAAAAGTATCAAATGATATAGGACTTGATGATTTTAAAGTTATTTCAATAAAAGAAGAGTTTAAAGAAAAAATCATAAAGTATTTTATTGAAGAATATTCAAAAGGTAAAACTCCAAATCCCTGTATGTTGTGTAATAGATACTTTAAATTTGGGAAAGCTTTTGATATTATGAAAGAGTTAAATGCTGATATTGTAGTAAGTGGTCATTATGTAATTTCTGAATTTTCAGAAAAACACAATACTTACGTAATAAAAAAAGGGATTGATGAATATAAAGATCAATCATATTTTTTATCTATGGTAAAAAAAGAATATTTAGATAAAATGTACTTTCCACTTGGAAAATTAAAAAAAGAAGAAATACGAAAAATAGCTTTAAATTTGGGTTTAACAGTTGCCAAAAAACCAGATAGTCAAGAACTTTGTTTTATACCAGACAATAATTATGTTAGATACTTAAAAGATGCTGGTTTAAAAATAAAAGAAGGAAATGTGTTAAACTTAAATGGCGAAGTAATAGGAACACACAGTGGATATACTAATTATACTATTGGTCAAAGAACTGGAATAAAATATTTTAAGAATGCTTCAAGTAAGCTATATGTTTATAAATTAAACTCTGAAAAAAACGAAGTAACGGTTGCACCTAAAGAAAAATTATATTTTACGCAAATGATAGTAAATAAATTAAATATGTTTGTTGAAATTGAAGATAAAAACGTTTTATGCAAAATAAGAAAAAGGAATGAAGAGAAAAAAGTAAAAGTAATAAAAATAAATAAAAATGAACTTAAAGTTATATTTGAAGAACCTGTTTTTGCTATAACACCTGGTCAATTTGCTACCTTTTATGATGAAGATGGCATTGTTTTGGGTTCAGGAATAATTCAAAAATATTTGGAGGATTAAATATGAAAGAAGTTGCTGTATATCCTGGAAGCTTTGATCCTATAACTAAAGGACACATAAACATAGTAGAAAGAGCAGCAAAACATTTTGATAAAGTTATTATATTAGTTTTAATGAATGTAAACAAAAATTATACATTTTCTTTGGAAGAAAGAATAGAATTAACAAAAAAATGTGTTTCACATATAGACAATGTTGAAGTTCAAAGCTATTCTGGTTTATTAGTAAATTATGCTAAAGAAAATAATATAAAATCAGTAATAAGAGGTTTAAGAGCTGTTACAGATTTTGAATATGAACTTCAAATGGCTAATGCAAATAGGTCTCTTTATAAAAGCTTAGAAATTTTTTTCTTAATGACAGATACTGAGTATTCCTTTGTTTCTTCTTCTATGATAAAAGAAGTTGCAAGATTTAAAGGGGATATAAGTATGTGGGTATCAAAAGAAGTTGAAGTGGCGTTAGCTAAAAAATTTGAATAAAAGTTAACTTTTCATAAGTTTTTAACAGTTATTATACTGAAATAAAAAAAATATATGATAGAATATAATGATTAAAATAACCGTAAGGAGGTACTATTTAATGGCTGTAACTGTAGAAATGATAAAAAAATTGAGAGAAGCAACAGGTGCTGGTATGATGGATTGTAAAAAAGCTCTCGTTGAAACTGATGGAAATCTTGATGCTGCAATTGATTACTTAAGAAAAAAAGGTGCTGCTAAAGCTGCAAAAAAAGCAGATAGAACTACTGGTGAAGGTATTGTTTATTCATATATACATCATAATGAAAAAATTGGTGTTCTTCTAACTTTAAGCTGTGAAACAGATTTTGTTGCTAGAACAGAAGATTTTCATGCAATAGCAAAAAAGATTGCTTTACAAATTGCTGCTATGAATCCAAGATGGTTATCAAGAGAAGATGTACCAGAAGAAATTATTAATAAAGAAAAAGAAATATATGCAGAAGAATTGAAAAATTCCGGAAAACCAGAACATATAATTTCTAAAATAACAGAAAATAAATTAGAAAAATTTTATGAAGAAAATTGTTTATTAGAACAAGTTCATTACGAAGAAAAGAAAAAAATAAGTGATATGATTACTGAAGGAATTGCAAAAATAGGTGAAAATATAAAAGTAGCAGAATTTACAAGATATCAAATAGGATAATGGGTGGGGTGTTTTTATTCCACCCCTTTTTTTTAGGGAGGGATGTGTATTATGTATAGAAATGTACTCCTAAAATTAAGTGGAGAAGTTCTATCTGGAGAAGGAAGTAAAGGCTTCAATCTTGATGCTTTAAAATATATGGCCGAAGAAATTAAAAAAATATCTCAACATGGTTTAAATATAGGAATGGTTGTTGGTGCAGGTAATATTTTTAGAGGAAAAGAATTACCTGGTATGACAAATTCAATTGCAGACCATATAGGAATGATGGGAACTGTAATGAATGCTCTTTTTATTAAAGATTATTTTGAAAAATCAGGTATAAAAACCGTTGTCGTTTCTCAAATTGTAAACTTGCCTTCAGTTAGATCTATACATTATGATGATATAGATTTATACTTTAATTCTGGTTATGTTGTAATATTTGCTGGTGGAACTTCAAATCCTTTCTTTACAACAGATACTGCAGCAGCTTTAAGATCTGTTGAAATGAAAGCAGATATACTTGTAAAAGCCACTAAAGTAGATGGAATATATGATAAAGATCCAAAAAGGTTTACAGATGCTGTGAAATATGATACAATTACATATGAAGAAGCAATTTCTAAAAATATAAAAGTAATGGACACAGAAGCATTTGCTATTTGTCAAAGATATAATATGCCAATAATTGTATTGGATTTTTTTAAAAAAGATAATTTATTAAATGCAGTAATGCAAAATAAAGTTGGAACAAAGGTTGTTCCAAATAGATCATAACACTAGAGGGGGTGTTGTATAAACATGGAATTATTTTATGATGAAATTGTAGAAGTAAAAGCAAGAGAAGTTTTAGACTCAAGAGGTAATCCAACTATTGAAGCAGAAGTTATTTTAGCAAGTGGAGCAACAGGATCTGCAATAGTACCATCCGGGGCATCAACAGGTATTTATGAAGCATTAGAATTAAGAGACGGTGATAAATCAAGATATATGGGTAAAGGTGTTTTAAAAGCTGTTGAAAATGTAAATGATATAATAGCTAAAGAAGTACTTGGATTAAATGTTTTTGATCAAGCATTAATAGATAAAGTTATGATAGATCTTGATGGAACTGAAAACAAAGATAAACTTGGAGCTAATGCAATATTATCTGTATCAATGGCTGTTGCAAGAGCAGCTGCAGATTCTTTAGGGATTCCTCTTTATAAGTATCTTGGAGGTCCTAATGCAAAGGTTATACCATCACCAATGATGAATATTGTTAATGGTGGTCAACATGCAGATAATAGTTTAGATATTCAAGAATTTATGATAATGCCTTTAGGTTTTCCAACATTTAGAGAAGCATTAAGAGCAGGTTCTGAAATTTTTCATACTTTGAAAAAGATATTAAAAGAAAATGGTCTTGCAACCTCTGTTGGAGATGAAGGTGGATTTGCTCCTAATTTGAATTCAAATGAAGAAGGACTTCAATATATAATGAAAGCAATTGAAGCTGCAGGATACAAACCAGGAGAAGAAGTATTTATTGCATTAGACAGTGCTGCATCTGAATTTTATAATTCAGATACAAAAAAATACTCAGTTGATGGAAAAGAATTAACTTCAGAAGAACTAGCAGATTACTATGCAGGATTAATTGAAAAGTATCCAATAATCAATTTAGAAGATCCATTTGATCAAGATGATTGGGATGGTTATAAGAATTTAACAGCTAAAGTTGGTCATAAAGCTCAAATAGTTGGAGATGACCTTTATGTTACTAATGTAAAAAGACTAAGAAAAGGTATAGAAACTAAAGCAACAAATTCTATTTTAATAAAATTAAATCAAATAGGATCAGTTACAGAAACACTTGATACAATAGAACTTGCAATGAAAAATAATATGACAGCTGTTATTTCTCATAGATCAGGAGAAGCAGAAGATGCATTTATAGCTGATCTTGCTGTTGCAACAAATGCAGGATTTATTAAAACAGGATCATTATCAAGAACAGATAGAATTTTAAAATACAATCAATTATTAAGAATTGAAGAACAACTTGGAGAAGTTTCTGAATACAGAGGAAAAGATGCATTTTATAGTTTAAATAAATAAGAATAGGCCCTATGGGCCTATTCTTTATATAGAGTTAAGAAGTTTAGAAATATTAAATTTTTTCTCTTTTTCCTTTAAAACACCATTTTTATAAGCTTCAAGAAGTTCTTTTAAATCTTCAACTTCTTTTATTAATTCTTTTCCTATATCTGTATTTTTTACCTTTAATCTTTCAGCTTTCTTTAAAACATTTGTTGAAGAAATGATATCTTGACCTTCAATAATAGCTTTTTTAGTGCCTTCAAATTTTTTATGTGAATTTAGAACTAATCCATAAGAGTTAAAAATCAATGTATATCCAGCAATTCCAGTTGTATTTTGATAAGCTCTGCAAAATCCACCATCTATTACTAAAAGTCGTCCATTTGCTTTTATTGGACTTTCACCTTTTTTTACTTTTACTGGTGTATGACCATTTATTATATAACCTTTTTCATCTAAATCAAATTCATCTAAAACTTTTAAAGCTATTTCTTCTTTTTCACGTAAAGTATAATAAGAGTTTTTAATTTCTTTGTGAGTTTCTTTATTTTTTATAAAGTAACGTTCAAATGTTGACATTTTATTTTTTCCAAATAAAGGTGATTTTTCACCTCGCCATAAATACCACAACCACTTTAAATACTTATTATTTTCATTTTTATGAAAATAACTCTTTCTTACATAAACATCAAATTTGTCCAATAAAGCTCTTCCTTTATACTTTCTTCCATTTATTTCAACTTCTTCAAAGTTACCTTCTTCATTCATAGGTATACAACCATGGAATAATAAATTTCCATTTGTTTTTAAATACATACTACCTTTATTTATTAAAAAATAAATATGACTCTTTAATTTTTCACTTTCAGTAAAATTTTTAATCAAATTATTTAAAACATCACTTTCTTCTTTTGTAAGATTTAAAGGATTTTTAGGATCAATTGTTGGAAAATTATTTGAAGTGAGAGAATAAACTGTATTGTTTAATTTTATTGTACCTTTTTCATAATTTATATTTTCTAAATAATCTATATTATTTATGTGTAATTCTGGATATTCATTCATTATTTTTTCTTCAACTTTAAATTGTATTATAGAAATTGCTTTGTGCATTTGTGCAATCATATATTTTTCACTTTCATTAAAAAGATTTTTATCTACTCTTGGCATAAATTCTTCACAAGGGTCACCTTTATAAGTATTCATTGCAAAGGTTAAAAGAGGTCTTAAATTTATACCATAAGAATCTTCTAATATACTCAAGTTTGCATAACGTAAAGTTATCCTAACAGCAGTTGCTACTAGAGCAGGATGACCTAAAGCTGCACCTATCCATAAAATATCATGATTTCCCCACTGTATATCACAATCATGATGTTTTATTAATCTTTCGATAATTTTATGTGCACCATTTCCTCTATCGAATATATCTCCAACTATGTGAAGTTTATCCACTGCAAGTCTTTGAATTAAATAAGATATTTGTATTATAAAATCATCTGCTCTTCCAATTTCAATAATAGTATTTATTATATTATTGTAATAACCTTCTTTATTTAATTGAGTATTTTTTAAATGAAGTAACTCTTCAATAATATATGCAAAATCTTTTGGTAAAGCTTTTCTAACTTTTGAACGAGTATACTTTGAAGAAATGACTTTACAAATATTTATGACTCTATTTAAAGTTATTTTATACCAATTTGGAGTTGTTATATTTTTTTCATGTAACTCTTTTAATTTTTGTTCAGGGTAAAAAATTAAAACACCAAGTTGTTTCTTATCTTCCTCATGTAAATGATCTCCAAATATATCATCTATTTTTCTCTTTAAAACACCAGAAGCAGTTCTTATTACATGATCAAAAGCTTCGTCTTCTCCATGTAAATCTGTTAAAAAATGCTCTGTAGCTTTTGGTAAGTTTAAAATTGCTTGTAAATTTATTATTTCAGAACTAACACTTGCAATATTTGGATATTCTTTTGAAAGTAATTTTAAATATTCAATACTTCTCATAAAAACCTCCATAAAATAAATTTGTGAAAAAGTAATTACATATTAATTATATCAAATATAAATGAAAAATTATAAAGTTAATGAAAAGTTTTTATAAATTGAAATTTTAATTTATTTCAATATAAAAATAATAGTATTAAAAATATTTAAATAATAATATTTGACATTCATAATTATATGTGTTAAAATATTCTCAATATTAATTTGGAGGTGGTTATATGGAAGTACAACGGTTTAAAAAGAATATAAAGGTTTATGTTTTATTTAGGTTTTTTATATCCATGTTGATAATAGGACCTATATTAACTCCTTATATGCTGTTTAAAGGACTTAATTACTCTCAAATAATGTTGCTTCAATCAATTGCTGCAATATCAGTTTTTGTATTTGAAGTACCTACAGGAGCAATAGCAGATAAAATTTCAAGAAAAGTATCGCTTGTTATGTCTGGCTTTTTTATAGCACTTGGAACCTTATTTTATATAGTTTTTAGTTCTTTTTATTTATTTGCAATTGCTGAAATTTTATTTGGAATTGGTCTAACTTTTGCAAGTGGAGCCGATTCAGCAATATTGTATGAGAGTTTAGATAAATTAGGAAGAAAAAAAGATTATCAATACTTTGAAGGTCATGCATCGTTTTATATATTTATAGGTCAAGCATTTGGTTCTATTTTAAGTGGATTTTTGTATAAAATAAATCCATATGCACCTTGGTGGATAAGCATTGTAAATGTTTTAATTGCATCATTAATAGCATTTAGTTTTACTGAACCATCTAAAAATAAGAGTAAACACAAATATTTAATTCATGTTTTTAAAAGTTTTAATATTGCTTTTAAAACACCAAGAATACTTTGGGCAATAGTGTTTTCGGCTATTATTGGATTTACATTTAAGAGTAGTTTTTGGCTTTATCAACCGTACTTTAAATCTGTAAATATAGACGTTATGTGGTATGGGGTAATATTTTTCTTTTTTAATATAATTGCAGTATTTTCTTCAAAAATATTAGTAAAGAGATATTATGATAAAAGGCCAAGAAAAGTTTTAATAAGGCTTTTGATTTTATTATCAATAACCTTTATACTTCCTGCAATATTTATTTTTCCATTTATGGTGATAGTATTATCTTTACAACAAATTTTAAGAGGATTGTACCCGCCAACTCTTAAATTTTATATAAATCATCAAATAAAAAATGAATATAGAGCAACAGTATTATCTTTAGTCAGCCTTGTTGCAAATTTAAGTTTTGCAATTTTTTCACCATTTGTTGGTATGAGTCTTGATTCATTTGGAATGAAAACAACATACATATGGATGGGAACAGTTACAGTTGGTGGAATATTGGTTTTAACAAAGCTAAGAAAAATTCAAAAGAATAAAAAAATACTTGACAAGTAAACGTATCCATGTTATAATATTTGCGTGATGCGGAGAGATGGCCGAGCGGCCGAAGGCGCTTGCCTGCTAAGCAAGTGTAGGGGTAACTCTACCGAGGGTTCGAATCCCTCTCTCTCCGCCATTTTTTTTATATAAAAACGTACCCGTGGCTCAATTGGATAGAGCGTTGGACTGCGACTCCAAAGACTGCCGGTTCGATTCCGGCCGGGTACGCCAAAAAATAACCGACTAATGTCGGTTGTTTTTTTAATTTTTTCATTATTATATTCACGCATTTTATGAGTTATTACATAAATTAAGTATAAAGACTAAAATAAAATTCTACTCCATTGTTTAAATTATTGACCCCAAAATTAGAATTGTGTTTTTTTAATATTTCGGCTACTATTGAAAGACCAAGTCCTGTTCCGCCATATTTTCTATTTTTTAAAGTTTTAATTTTATAAAAAGGAGTCCATATATCATTTATTTTTTCTACTGGAATTTGTTCACCATCATTGAAAATAAAAAACATTATCTTATTATTTTGTTTTTTAGTACTTATTGTAATAACATTATTGGTAAAACTTAATGCATTTGAAAGTAAATTATCAAATACTTGTTCCAGTTTTTTAGGATTTCCATAAACTACAGTGCCTTTATCTATTAATAAATTTATTTGTATATTTTTTTCTTCTAAATCTAAACTGTATTTTTTTATTACATTTAATATTACTTCATAAATATTAAAATGGTAAAAAATTATTTCATCATTATTTATTGATGAAAAATCAAGAAAAGTATTAATTATATCTTTTAATTTTTCGCTTTCTTCTACTATTATTTCAGAATAAAAAGTTCGTTTTTTATCATTTTTTATGTTATCTTTTATAGCATGAGCATATCCTTCAATTATTGTGACTGGTGTTTTTAATTCATGACCTGCATTTGATATAAAATTTTGTTGTTTTTCATTCAATACTTCATGATAATTTATTTGTTTTTTTAATTTATTTATAGAAACTTCAAGTTTTTTTGAGAGTGAATTTATACTTTCACTCAATTCTTGTAATTCATCATTTGTATTTAATTTTATTTTTTCTGAAAAATTCAAATTAGAAATTTTTTTTGCAGCATTTTTTATTTTTTGTATTTTGTTTACAAGGTTATTTGTATAAATATTTATTCCAATACTTGAAAGTATTAAAGTTATTATTAAAGCAAATAAATAAAATTTATTAAATAAACTTATTGTATCTTTCATAGAAGCTAAAGAAACTGCTACACTTATTACTTTGTTTTTATACAGTTTTATTGTAATAATGGTAGTTGTTTTTAATTTTGGCTGCTTATAATACTGTATGTAAGTTTCTCCATTTTTTATTTTATCTATATTTTTTTGTATTACCCAGATTTTTACTAAAAACAATTTCTTATCATGAAAACCAAGCCTTAGACGATCATTGAATAGATCTTCATTGTCAACATATTCAAAAATGTTTATTGTTGTTTCTGAATCTGAAAGAATTTCACTTTTTTTTTCATCTTTAATTAATTCATTTAATATATTTATAGATTTTTTAGTTTTTTCGTATATATAGTATTTTTCCAAAAAAATATTTATAAAAAAATATATTGAAAAAAATATAAAAATTAATAAAAAATTTATTAAAAGAAAATTTTTTGTTTTTAATTTCATTTAGATACCTCAAATATATATCCGAAATTTCTTCTTGTTTTAATTAACTCTTTTCCCAATTTTTTTCTTAATTCTTTTACATGATAATCAACAGTTCTTTCATCTCCAAAATAATCAAAACCCCAAACATCATTTAAAATTTTTTCTCTTGAAAGAGTTATATTTTTATTTTTATAAAAATACCATAAAAGCAAAAATTCTTTTGGAGCTAATTTTATTTCAACTTTATCTTTGAATATTTTTTTTGAATTAAAATCTATCATTAAATTTTTGATTTTTATTAATTCTTCTCCATAGCATCTTTTAATCAAATTTTTAACTCTTAAAACTAATAAATTAGGATTGAATGGTTTGGTTATGTATTCATCTGCACCATTTTTAAAGCCTTTAATTTGATCATTGTCTAAATTTTTAGCAGTCAACATTATTATTGGTACATTAGAACTTTTTCGTATTTCTTTACACACATCAATTCCCTCTATTTTTGGCAGCATCCAATCTAATATTATTAAATTATATTTATTTTTATAAAATAAATCGAGTGCTTGTTCACCATCATTAGCTTCACTTATCTCAAAGTTTTCTTCTATGAGATAATCTTTTATTATCCATCTTATTTTTTCTTCATCTTCTACTATTAATACTTTCATTTATTCCTCCTAAAAAGTATAATCAAGGCTTAAAAATGGAACGGGTTTAAATTCTTTGCTGGCAGAAAATGGAAGTATTAACTCTGTTAAAATCGATAGGTTGAATTTTCCATCAAAAAGATTACAACCTAAACCTCCGCCAGTTAAAAATAATCTTCTGTTTTCTATAGAAACATTTATTATTCTAAAATTTCCTTCAAGATTAATTGCAAAATCAGTATAATATTTTAATTTTAAAATTGGCTCATACAAAACAATAATACCATTTTCATAAGGTGCGGCAATAGTTGCAAAATCTCCTTCAACTTCAAAATTATTTAATTTATATGAGATACCAATATAAGGAAAAATATGACCACTGATTTCAATACCAGCTTTTATTGTGTATGAAAAATTTAATGATAAAAATAATAAAATTATAATAAAAAAGATAAACTTTTTCATAATATCCCCTCCTTTTAATATTTTCATTATAATGATACATCAAGAAAATTTCAATTAAATTTCATTAAAAATATAATTTTGGTGAATATAAAACTTTATTATTTTCAATACATAATAAAACTGATTTTGGAGGAATTTTTGTATCTTTATATATATAATTTTTTAATGAAAAATTTGCAATAATTTTTGTTTTATCTTTAAATTCAGTCATTTGAACTAATTTATCATTACTCAAAATTTTAAAGTTAGTCATTTCAACATTTGCTAATTTTTTATGTAATTTTGACCACACATTTATATGATTGATAATAGTATTTTTGTATTTTTTCCACAAAACTCTATCTAAATGATAAAGTGGAGGAATACAATAAAGCATTTCACGAAGCATGTTATTAATATCTTCTTCTGGTGCTTTTAAGCTTCCCATTTCCCAGTGATATGAAGAAATCACTGAATCATGATAAACTAATTGAAATAAAGGTAAATTGTATTTTTGATTATAGTATATTTTTTTATGAATAGGTTTTAATGGAACTTCTTTTGAATATCTAAAAGGTGTACCAATTGCTGCCCAATATTTGCCAAGATAATATTTTGATTTTTGATTTTTTCTTAAATCTTTATCTGACCAATCCATTACAAAAGATTCCATTCCATGAGAAAAAATAATATTTTTTGAAGAATAATCATTACCTTTTTCTGTTCCAACTATTAAACCTTTTTTTGAAAGGAGGTCAATTCTTTTAAGTCTTGCATCCATATCCATTTTTTCGGATGTGTTATGAGCATAATCTTCAAAAAATTCACCAGCTCCATCACAATCAAGAAACCAAGAATTAAATTTGACTCCAGTATTTAAAATTTTGTCAACCCTATTTTTTACTGCATTTAATGCAAGTGTTGGATTTAATTTTCTACCTTTTTTTAAAAATCCAGTTAAATATTTTCCTTCTTTATTTTGTATAGTAGCCTTATAATAAAGGGTTTTGTCTTCAAATTTTGCCGTATTCCATAGTTCTTTCCCTGGTTCATGAATTGAATGATATGAATCATAAGTTCCAATTACATATCCTTTATCAACAGCATTTTTAATAAATTCAGAATTCATTATTCCAGTTTTCCAATCGCTTAAACCAAACCATGCTTTTTTTATACCAGAATTCCAAAGTTCATTTAAAATATAATCTGATGCACCATTTCCCCAATTTTTTATTGGATAAAGATATTCTTTATAAGCATTGTATAAAATCTCTTTATTTATTTTATATATTTGAGTTAAAGACATAGAATTTATATTTTTAACTTCTTCATTCATATATTTAGATAATTTATCATTATAAAAATCTCTTAAATAAAGAGCTTTATTTATACTTGTACAAATTGTATTTTTTAAATAAGTATATATCCATTTTTCTTTTAAAAGTAAATTAAAATTGTTTAAGGCTTCTTTAGAATCTTCAATTTTATTTTTTTTAAAAATATTCAATAAATGTTTAGTTAGATTATAATCTTTTGAGTTTAAATCATCTTTTACTTTTTGTTTAAATAATTTCCAATTTTTTATATTTTGTGGAATTAAGATTTCATCTGACCATAAGTATATGTGTGGAGCTCCAAACATTTTTTTTATATTTTTATTATTTTCAATTTTTTTATTAAGAGAAATAAATTTATTTTTTTCTAAAATATACTTTTTGTATGTTTTAGCTATTTTTTCTGAAGAATTCTCTAATATATATATTCTATACTGTAATTTATCTTTTATATTTAATGAAGTGAAATCATGAGATACGCTTATTTTTAATTTTTTATTTTCATTATAAAACTTTATATTGTTATTAAATATATTTTCTATTATAAATAATGAAGAAAAATTTTTATAATTTGATGCAAGAAATTGCATTGATAAAAATTCAGATCCCTTTTCTATATTTCCATCAAGGAATTTAATCCAATCAGAATCATAAGCTGGTATATACTTACCTTCTTGCATTGGGAGTGTGTAAGCATTTCCATTTAGTTTTAAAAATTCATAAGTTTCTACTTTATTTGCTTCTATTAAAACAGATAAATAAGAATCTTTTAGTTCAAAAATAATTTTTTCATTTTTTGTTTCAAAAGAAAGCTTATTCTTTGAAACAAGTAATTTTTGTGGAATAAAATTTGTTTTACCTGATGAAATAATTTCATAATTACCATTTTTTTCTGCTGTTATTTCCATATTATTAGTGTTTATACTAAACTTTAAATGAGAATTTTGTAAAATATAAACCTTTGAAAACACGAAAGCAGAAATGAGTAAAAAGAAGAATAAAATAGTTTTTTTCATTGTATAACCTCCATTTTTTAAATTCTAAATTATTTTACACATTTAATATGAGGGTTTTTTGATGAAAAAATAATTATTTAAAAATGTATGAGAATGTTTTTTTATAATTTGTAAAAAATTAAAATTAAAGTGGTATAATAGTTAATATAGCTAATTATTTTTAAAATAAAAAAGGGGGAATAAAAATGGAAAAATTAACTTTAGATGAATTTACTAAGTTTAAGTATATATCGACTTTAAAATTTTCTCCAGATGGAGAAAAAATATGTTTTGTTCAACATGAAGCAGATATGAAAAAAAATGGATACAATTCATATTTATGGATTTATAATAATGAAAGATTGTATAAATTAACATCTTTTGGAAAAGAAAAGAACTATTTATGGTTGGATGATGAAAATATACTCTTTCCATCTATGCGCGAAGAAAATAATGATAAAGATAAAAAAAGAACTATTTTTTATAAGATAAATGTAAATGGTGGAGAAGCAATTAAAGACTTTGAAGTGGAAGAAAAAATAACCGGAATAAAAAGAATTAATGATGATAAGTTTTTAATTACTGTAATAATGGAAGAAGAAAGTGAAAAAGATTATAAAGTTTTTGATGAAATACCGTTTTGGATTAATGGACAAGGTTTTTCTAATAAAAAAAGAAATACTTTGTGTATTTATGATAAAAAAACTTCTAAAATAGAAAAAATAACAGAAAGATATGAAAATGTAGGTGGATATGATATTTTAAATGAAAAAATAGTTTTTGTATCTAATACTTATGAAAATAAAATGGAAAAGTATAATGAAATAAAGTTGTATGATATAAAAAATAAAAAAATAGAAACTATAATTTCAGTATCAAATAAATTAAATTTTTCAAAACCATTTTTGATTGATGATGAAACAATAATAGTTCCTGCTTCAGATATGAAACTATATGGAATAAATGAAAATAAAAAGTTTTATAAAATAAATATAAAAACTAAAGATATAAAGTGCATAACTCCAAATTTTGATGCATCTCTTTGGAACTCTGTTGGAACAGATAGTAGATTTGGTGGAAATGAAATGATGATAAAAAAGAATGAACATATTTATTTTGTTTCTACACAAGAGTATTATTCTAAACTCTTTAAGATAAATAAAGAAGGAAAAATAGAAAAAGTAATAGATGAAGAAGGTACAGTTGATGGATATGATATCTTTGATGAAAAAGTTGTATTTACAGGATTAAAAGGATTAAAACTTCAAGAATTGTATTTAAATGGAAAACAAATAACTTCTTTTAATACATGGGTTTTAGAAAAATCTCTTTCTATTCCTGAAAAAATTGAAATAGAGAGTAATGGAGATAAAATAGTTGGATGGATTATGAAACCTATTGATTTTGATGAAAATAAAAAATATTCAGCAATACTGGATATTCATGGTGGTCCAAAAACAGTTTATTCTGATATTTATTATCATGAAATGCAATATTGGACTAATAGAGATTATGTTGTATTTTATTGTAATCCACATGGAAGCGATGGACGAGGAAATGAATTTGCAGATATAAGAGGAAAATATGGAACTATAGACTTTGAAGATATAATGAACTTTACAAAATATGTTGTAGAAAAATATACTTTTATAGATAAAGAAAAAATTGGAGTAACTGGTGGATCTTATGGTGGGTTCATGACAAATTGGATAATAGGTAATACTGATTTTTTTAAAGCTGCAGCTTCACAAAGAAGTATTTCAAATTGGATATCAATGGGAATGACTACAGATATAGGATATTATTTTGCAGAAGATCAAATGGATACAAATCCATGGAATGGTTTTGAAAAAATGTGGAATCAATCACCATTAAAGTTTGCAGATAAAGCAAAAACACCAACTTTATTCATACATTCTGATGAAGATTATAGATGTTATATGCCTGAAGCAATACAAATGTTTACAGCATTAAAGTATCATGGTGTGGAATCAAAATTCGTTTTATTCCATGGAGAAAATCATGAATTGAGTAGAGGTGGAAAACCAGAACATAGAATAAGAAGACTAAAAGAAATAACTGAATGGATGGACAAATATTTAAAAAAATAAATCTCTGAAATTTTTAAAGTTAAAAGATAAAAAATAGGTTTTATACTAGAAAAGTTTTAAATAAAAAAGAGGAGAGGAAGATATTTATTCTAAAAATTATACATGGTCGGTTAGTGAAATATCCATTGATGTAGCATGGTACGATTATAACTCTCAAGGAAGTATTCAAAAAATAAAATCCCAGCGGGTGCTGGGATATTTTTATATAAAAAAATTCAATTTTAAAAAATACATATGGTATAATAAAAATTAGAGGTGATAAAAAATGAAAAAACTACCAATAGGAGTACAAGACTATAAAAAAATAAAAGAAGGAAATTATACATATATAGATAAAACGAAGTATATATTAGATTTAATAAGTTCAGAAGCACCTATTTTTTTATCTCGCCCAAGAAGATTTGGAAAGAGTTTAACGATATCAACACTTTACTATCTATTTAAAGGAGAAAAAGACCTATTTAAAGAAACATACATATACGACAAATGGGAGTTCAAAGAATATCCAGTAATAAGGATAAACCTTTTAGATGTAGCAACAGATAATGTGGAAAGAATGAAAGAAAGTTTAACAAAGATAATAAAATTAGAAGGAAAGCGAAATGGAATAGAAATAACAGAAACAGACTACAAGTTTGCATTCAATGAACTGATAATAAAACTATCAAAAAAAGAAAGAGTAGTAATATTAGTAGATGAATATGAAAAACCAATATTAGACAATATAAACAACAAAGAAAAAGCAGAAAAGTATAGAGAAATATTGAGAGACTTTTATGTGAGTATAAAATCAAAAGACGAATACATAAAGTTTGTATTCATGACAGGAATAACAAAGTTCACAAAAACAGGAGTATTTTCAGCATTGAACAACTTAAACGATATATCATTGGATAAAGCATATGCACAGATGTTGGGATACACACAAGAAGAGTTGGAAAGTAACTTTAAAGAGCACATAAAAGAAACAGCACTTGAAATGAAGATGGAAGAAAAAGAGTTATTAAAAAACTTAAAGATGTACTACAATGGATTTTCATTTGATGGAAAAAATTCTGTATACAATCCATTTTCAATACTACAATTTTTTAAAAAAAGAGAATTTGAAAACTATTGGTTTGAAAGTGGATCACCATCATTTTTGTACGAATACATAAAAGGGAAGAAGATAAGATACGAAGACTTAGTAAAGTATCCAGTGAGCAAACTCGATTTTTCAACCCGAGAAATAGAAGAAGCAAATGCAAGCATATTCTTTACACAAGCAGGATACTTAACTTTTAAAGGAAAAGAACAATATGGAATGGAATATGAATACCTATTAGACTATCCAAATATAGAAGTAAAGAACAGCTTTTCAAAGATGATATTAGAAGCAAACTATGAACTTGAAAGGGGAAAAATAAAAGAAATAAACAAAACGATATGGAAAGCAATAAAAGAAAAAGACATAGAAGAAATAATAAAAGAAATAAAAAGAATAATAAGTGCAATCCCATACAACTTGCACAAAAAAGAAGAAAGCTACTATCATTCATTGATATACACAATAATAGCATCAGCAGGACTGAACGTAACAGCAGAAGAATTAACGAACTTAGGAAGAAGCGATATAGTAATAGAGGAAGACACTATATACATAATGGAAATAAAGATAGACAAAAGTGCAGAAAAAGCTTTAAATCAAATAAAAGAAATGAAGTACTATGAAAAGTACAAAGAAAAAGAAATTTATATAATAGGAATAAACATAAACTCAGAAAAAAGGAACATAGACGAATACAAAATAGAAAAGATATAATCCCAGCGGGTGCTGGGATATTTTTTTATAAAGAATATATAAAAGGGAGTGTAAAATAACTGATAACATTTTACCAAAATTACAAGAGTGGCAAAATAGACCTTAAAAAAAACTTGTATTTTGCAAGTGAAGAATAAGCCAAATTACAATTGAAAAATGGGCCATGAAGGGAAAAAGACTCCTTTTAAAAGATGAGAGGATTCCATGGAAAACTGCCCCTTTGAAGGGGCGTGTCCGCAGGACGGAGGGATGTTGTTTATTGGTATATTCGCTGTTTATTATTATATAGAAAATTAGAAATCCAAACATCCCTCCGAGAAAACCTCGTCCCCTCAAGGGGACATTTATAAACCGAAAATATTAAGACATAATATACGCTTCCACACATGGAACTGTTTAATGTATAAAAAAATTAAGCCAGGAATAAAAAAGAAAAATGGGTCAAGAAGAAAAAAAGAAGTATCAAAAAAATTTAAACAAAGCAATAACAAAAAAAATGAACAACAAAAAAACTACCATTTAATAAAAAATGAAATGAGATCAGTATTAGGAATATTTAAACGAAGTAACATCAAATGATTCAAAAATAGATAAAGTACTGATAAACATAGGAAAAAAAATTATGAAATGTCAGATTTCATAATAAAAAAGGTGGAATTATATTAAAAGATACACCACAAGGAATGGAATATATAGTACAATACCCAGTATCCTGTAAAATTTTACAGGATACTTTTTTTATATTTTTTATAAAATGGGACGTTATAAACAAAAAAATTCAATGTTACAATTTTTAAGAAAAATCGTCGTCTAAAATCATCTTATAGCACACGCAAAAAAGTGAAATCAAATGAAATATGTTATAATGAAATATATTAAATTTTTGAGGAAGATAAATAAGATTAAAGAGAAATATAAAAAATATTGGAGATATAGTTTTCTTTGTATAAAAAATATGAAAAAAGACAAAAGATATTTCTTTTGGAAAATTTACAAAAAAATAACCTTTCTGCAAAAAAAAAAAAAAAAAAAACGAAACATTTATTTAACATTAAAAGTGATATAATGCTTGTGTTAGTTTACAAAAAGCAAACATAAAGATACGCTAATTACATATAAAGGTTTTTCTTGTAATATTAAAAATATAAATAAAACAACTTAAAGTATTGTTTTAAAGTTATTAAAGATTATTTTCACAAAGCAAAAATGATGCCAAGAGACTTTCAAAAATAAAAAAATTAACTCTCCAAATTTCTTTGGATGGAATTACCAAAGAATTACATGAATTCAACAGAGATAGAAATACATTTGATAAGGTTATTAAAACTATAAAAATTTAAAAAAAATATGATGAAAAATATAAAAATATTTTACAAAAAGACTCAGCAAGGATGATTTTAGATTCGTTAATAAGTCAAATTAAGAAAAAATGTTGTGGGATTGATAATCGAACGGTATATATTAATTCAGATGGAGGTGTCTATCCATGTAATTTACTTATTAATGAAAAATTAAAACATGGAAATATTAGAGAAAAAAACTTCAGAGATATATGGTTATACAATAATCATAAAATTTTTTTAAAAATTAAGGTTAATTTTATTTTTGTAATTAAAATTAAATATTTGTGCGCACAAATTAAATTAAAAAAAGAGGTGAGAAAAAGATGAAAAAAGATAAAAAAATGCAACAACCAGAATATACAATAGTGGAAATTACTGTATGTATGAGTAAGACAGGTTGTTCATCAGTAGTTGATTGAATGTAAAAATAAAATAGTAGCGGATTAAAAAAATTAATCTGCTACTATTAAATATTAATAAACAGTATTTACTGTTTGATTTGTTAGTACAAAATAATATGTATTTTGTGTAAATAAAAAAACAAATTAGTTTATCGAATCATATTTAATGGAGGGAAAAAATGAAATTAAAGGATAACTTAATTTATAGAGAAGATGATGCTGTTATTTTTGATACAGAAAAGGGAATATTGATTGAGTTAAATGAATCTGCTAACGAAATAATAAAACGTTTAAATAAAACGGAAAAAAAATTATAGAGGATTTAAAGTATATATATCCAGATACCAATGAGGAAGAAATTAAACAATTTTTTTATGAATTTATTTTTAAATTTCAAAAAGAAGGTATTTTATATGAATAAAATTTTTTCTAGTCCATTATTTGTTTGTTGGGATGCTACTTATAAATGTAATTTAAACTGTTTACATTGTTGTTTTGGAAGCAATAATAAAAAGAATAATGAACTTACAACACTAGAGGCTAAAAAAATGTTTGACGAATTATCAGATTTAAAGGTCATATCTTTTCAATTTGCTGGTGGAGAACCAATGATTAGAAAAGATTTTTTTGAATTGGCAGAATATATATGCAAAAAAAATATTATCACAACTGTAGCAACAAATGGCTTATATATAGATAAAATCACTTCTAAAAAAATGAAAAATATAGGAATACAGGGAATTCAAATTAGCCTAGATGGAGTTAATGAAAAGAATCATGAGTATATTAGAGGCAAAAACACATTTTCTAGAACTATAGAAGCAATTAAACATTTAGTAAGAGTTAAGATACCAGTTTCAGTAGCTACTTTAGTATATAAAAAAAATATTGAAGATATTTATAAATTAATTAATTTTCTTAATAGTATTGGAGTAAAAAACATGAGATTGCAATTTTTATTACCACAAGGAAATGCAATTAATAATTTAAAAGAGCTATTTATTAGTCCAAATAAGATAAAAGAAATAATTGAAAAACTTTATAACCATCCTCTTGTAGTTCAAAATAAATTCAATTTGATATTACCTTGTTTTGTTCCGAGCATAATTGGAACAAAACAAATTAAGACTAATAAAAGTTTATTTTTAACCAATAATTGTGGTGCTGGAACGTGTAATGTAAATATTAATCCTTTTGGTGATGTTACAGCTTGTGGTATTCTAACTGATGAAAAATGGATATGTGGAAATATTAGAGAAAATACTTTAAAAAATATTTGGAGTAAAAGTGATGGCTTTTCCATATGGAGAAAAGATATAAAATTAAATGGTAAATGTAATT
Source organism: Tepiditoga spiralis (assembly GCF_014701195.1). Taxonomy (NCBI): domain Bacteria; kingdom Thermotogati; phylum Thermotogota; class Thermotogae; order Petrotogales; family Petrotogaceae; genus Tepiditoga; species Tepiditoga spiralis. Next base: position 2,117,997 of record NZ_AP018712.1, on the reverse strand, counting down.
ATTGTGATTTATTGGATGATTGTAAAGGGGGGTGTAGAGCTAGTGCCTATCTTTCGACTGGAGATATAAATGCATCTGACCCATTATGCTGGAAAGGAGTAAATTTAAATGAAACAACCTGTTAGTTGCGAATGGAATATAACGAATTATTGTAATTTAAAATGCTCATTTTGTAGTATGAATTCTGAGCATTATAAGGATTTTGAAAATTTAAATACTATAAAAATAAAAGAAGTTGCAAAAAAAATAAAAGAAGTTGGATGTTTATATGTTTCATTAAGTGGTGGAGAACCGATGAGTCATCCTATGTTTTTTGATATTATCAAAGAGCTTAGAAAAAAGAATCTTGAAGTTACTATATCAACTAATGGAACTCTTATTAATTCATATAATATTAAAAAACTTGAAAAATTGAAAGTTAAGTGGATTCAAATTAGTTTACATGGAAATCAAGCAAATGTAAATGATAAAATAATGGGAAAAAACGTATATAACACTATTAAAAAGAATATAGAATTGATAAAACAAAGCAATATTGGAATCTCTGTAGCTTCAGTTATGACAACTGAAAATAAAATATCGATAAAAAAATTACATGAGGAATTAAAACGTGAAAATATACCACACATTATAAGAAAACAAATGTTAGTAGGTAGGGCTGCTTTAATTGAAAAAGAGTTAAATATAAGTAAAAAAATTAAAATAGAAAAAAATAATAAAAGATGTGGTTATTTTTTTGCAATAGCAGTTAATGGAGATATACAACCTTGTGGAGAATTTAAAATAAAATTAGGTAATATATTTAAAGATAATTTAGTTAAAATTTGGAAAAATAATCCAATGTTAAGAATGTGTAGTAAAGATTCAGGGTGTTTGGCTGAAATATATGAAAATGATGAAAGTTTTAGAATGCAAATAAATGAAACCATAAAAAAGTTTTGATTTGTATAATATATAATTTTCTATAAATATATAGAGTTAAATTTTAAATAAAATATTAATTTATTTATTAAGGTTATACTAATAAATGATGGGTTACACAAAAATTTTGATAATAACTACTCGCAACTATTCATAATATTTTTTAATGAAATGGACATTGGATAAAAAATTATAACTGTTGTAGAGAAATATTTTCTTGTAGTTACTTTAAATAAATAGTTTTATAAATTAAATTTAGAAAAAGATACTATAGCTATTTTAGGAGGGAAAAATGGAAGATATAATTAGTTGTAAGAATATTCATAAATCTTATATTAAAAAAAAATGGTTTAAAACTGTGAAAAGAAATAATGTGCTAAAAAATTTAAATATTAAAATAAAAAAAGGAGAAGTTTATGGATTACTTGGATTAAATGGAGCAGGAAAAACTACCTTAATTAGAATAATTACAGGTATTTTAGTACCAGATAATGGGACTGTTGAATTATTTAAAATGACTTATAATGAATCTGAAAAAGAAATTAAATCTAAATTGGGAGTTGTTATGGGAGGTGATAGATCGCTATATTGGAAGCTTTCGGCCGAGGAAAACTTAGAATTTTTTGGTACTTTATATAATGTACCAAAGAAAAAACTTAAAGAAAATATACAATTATATTTAGATTATGTGGGATTGAGTAAATATAAGAAAAATTTAGTTGAAACTTATTCTAAAGGAATGAAACAAAGATTATTAATAGCTAAATCTTTAATAAGTGATCCTGAAGTTTTAATTTTAGATGAACCAACAGTTGGCTTAGATATACAAGTAGCATTTGAGTATAGAAATTTATTAAAAAAACTAAATGAAGATTTAAATTTAACAATATTATTAACGACTCATTATTTACATGAAGCTGAGGAACTATGTTCTAGAGTTGGTATATTAAAAGGTGGAAGCATTATTGAAGAAGGAACAATTGATTATTTAAAAAAAAGAAATAAAATGGAAGAAATAATAGAATTTAAATTAAAATCTAAAATAGAATATAATTTAAAAAAGAAAATTTCAAATATAGGTGTAATAAAAGAATTAATTGTTGATAATTCTTTTTCATATCGAGTAAAAACTAGTAGTTTATATGTAGAACAAATCATTGATTTATTGAGTTCTCAAGGTAAGTTACTTTATTTAGAAGTAAAAGGAATTACTTTGGAGGATATAGTTTCCAATTATTTTTAAGAAGGAGTTGTTCATTATGAAACATATATTGATAGCAGCAAAGTCAGAATTTCTTATTTTAAAAAGATATCCTTTGAATTTATTTTATACTATAATTGCCACTCTTTTTTTCTTATTGCCATTATTTTATATTACTAAAACATACAATGTTGAACAACAGCAATATTTGTGGATGTTGTCTGGTGGAGTATTTTGGATGTATATATCCCAAGCATTGTGGGTTATTGGTTTGTCGCTTAGAAAGGAACAAGAAATAGGAACATTAGAACAAATATTTTTATCGCCTACAAATTTAATTTTTATAATGATAGGAAAAAGTTTAATTACGCTTGGAATTAATAGTTTAACTTTGTCTATTGGAGTACTATTGATTAAATATATTTTTAATTGTCATATTAATTTTTTAATAATATTTATTATTCCAATAATTAGTATTCCAGCTATTTTTGGTTTTGCATATATAATATCTGGTATGGTAATTAAATTTAAAGAAATATTTGCATTTTTACAGGTTTTAGTTGGTTTGCTATTTATTTTTAGTGGTATAAGTCAACCAATAAAATTTCTTCCATATAAGTTAGGAGGAATAAGTAAATTTATAGTTTTTGAAAAAATGATTTATATATTTAGACAAGCCATAATTGATTCACCAACATTTTCAGAGATTTCTAATGATTTAATTTATATAGGGGTTTATGGTTTAATATTAAACATAATTGCTATTTTCATATTTTATTATTTTAGAAAAAGAGTGTTGAAAAATGGGGATGGTTTATATGTTTAGTAAAATTTATATTTTTTTAAAAAAAGAATTACTTTTTCTTATTAGATATCCAATGCAATTTATATTTGAAATAATATTACCAGTAATTAATATGTTGCCAGCAATATTTTTGTCAATATATTTAATGTCTTCTAATCATATTCAAAGTTTTGAAAAATCAACGGGAACAAAAAATTATTTTGTTTTTATTAGTATAGGAATTGTTTTTTCTATATTTAATTCAATACAAGAACAAACAGGATATCAATTATCTAAAGAAATGTGGATGGGAACTTTAGAACAAATTTGGATTACTCCAATAAAAAAAATTAATTTAATATTAGGCTGGATATTTTTTAGTTTTATAAAAGCACTATTATATACTATCAGTTCAGCAATAATATTAAAATTTATATTTATATACTTAAATATAAATTTTAATGTCTATAATTTACCATTATTTATTTTATCTGTACTTTTATTATTGGCTACTTCAATTTGTGGTGGAATAATTATGTGTAGTATTACTCTTAGCATAAAACAAGTGGATTCTTTTGTGTTTTTAATAACTGGAGTTATACCGTTATTAAGCGGTATTACGTTTCCAATTTCAGTTTTACCTCCTAAAATACAGATAATTTCAAAAATTTTACCAACAACTTATGTGTTTGATTTGATTAGATATTCTATTTTAAAAAGTAATACTATATTTGAACCAATTGAGGAATTAATTTTGGTTTTATTTTTTATAATTATTTTGATGATTGTATCTGTTATTATTTTTAAACTATTAAAAAGAAGGGTTGAAAAATGTGGAACAATTTATATGATGTAAGGAATAAATTTTATTCAAGAAAAAGTATTAGAAATTATTTAAATTTCAAACTAAGCCAAGAGATGATTAACATATTAATTGATATAGGGTTTAGTGGCCCTGTTTCAGGCGGATTAAAATGTGTTTTTATAAAAGAAATAAACAATATTGAAGAAAAACATATTTGTTATAAAGGAACTTATTATCAAAAGCATGTTTTGGAGGCTCCACATATTTTTTTAATTGGATGTGATGATTCAATTATTGAAAGTAAGTATAGTGGAGAATATGTAAGTACATTTAGTTGTCAAAATTCAGTTGTTGCTGCTCAGAATATTATTATGGCTGCTCATGAAATAGAATTGGGAACATGTTTTATTGGTTCTATTAGGAAGAATATAATAATAAAATATTTAAAATTAGAAAAAGGCTATAATCCGTGGTGTATATTATGTTTAGGAGTAGGTGATAATGTTGGAATATAAAAATCTTGATATGATAATAAAATTTGATGAAAAAGATAAAAAAGCTATTCTATTAAAGAATAACAATGAAATAATAATGGATATTAAACAAATTATAGGTTCTATTGTAATATTTAGAGAAATTTTAGAAAAGATAAAAGATAAATGATTTTAGAGTTTTTAGAAAGTTTTTTAATAAAAAATGATAAAATTTCAAATTATTGCGTGAGGAGTATTGAGATTGAGAGTGAATTATAGCTATTTTATAAAAAATATTATTAATAATAAAGATATTACTGTTTTTTCAGATGAGAATACTACAAGCATGAATCCTTTTATTGTTGGAAAAGTTAAATTAATTGTATCAAATTGCAGAATGAGTGATTTAAAAATAGGAGATATTTGTGTAATTATATTTGATACAGGAGAGTTAGTATGCCACAGAATAATTTTTTGTAGTGAAAATCAAATTGTTACAAAAGGAGATAATGGATTACATTATGATTGGGCAACATATAAAAAGGATTTAGTTGGAAAAGTAAAAAAGATTTTTTATGATTCTTATTATTTAGATATGGAAAATAGTAGGAATTGCTTATTAAATATAATTATGGTAGTGTTATCAAAATTAAAAATTACAAAAAAACAATATATAAATTTGTATCAAAAAATAAAAAATAATATAATATTTTTTTTACAAAAGATTATAACCAAATTATATAAAAAATCATTAATAAATTAATTTACTATTGTAGATAAAATCAACCCATTATTATAATAAAAATAACATTTTTATGTAAGAAAGCATTTCTAATTTTTGGGGTAATTAATTTGTATTTTAGAGTTAAGTAGATTTTATACAAGAATTTGGATTTGGTTAACTCTATAGTTATATAAAAAAATATACATGAGAGGTGACATTATGAAAATTAAATATGGAATTGTTTTAGAAAACACTAGTTGGTATAAAAACGTTATAAAATTGTTTAATTCAGACTTAAATTATGAAATTAAAGAATTTACCCTATATTATGATTATCAAAAAATTCTAAGGATAAAATATAAGGATATATGTGAATTTTATGTTATAACTGGTTCTGGTGCTTCAAATGCAGCATCAAATTCAGAATTTTTAATAAACTTTAATATTGATGTATTATTACGTATTGGAACTGTTGGTGCACTAACAAATACATTAAAAATAGGTGATGTTGTAAATATTATTGCTGGAATCAAAGGTGACGGAGTAACCAAATATTATCTTCCAGATCAAATTCCAGCAATGGCAAATATTAAATTATTTAAAAGTTTGAGTTCTTATTTAGAATCAAAATTAACAATAGTTGAAGGCATTGTATTTACTACTGCTGCTAGATTTAAAGAAAATATTGAATATTTGAAAAAAGTAGTGCAATATAATGTAATAGGTATTGAAATGGAAACAGCAGCTATATTTGGAGTTGGATTAGATAAAAAAATTCCTACAGGTTCATTATGTGTTGTTAGTGATCTACCTATAAATGATCAACAAAATAATCCTGGAATAATGAATAAAAGAAATTATGATATTGTAGAAAATAAATTTAGAAAATTATTTTTAGAAATTATAAAATGGGGATCTTTGGTAGATATTGAAAATATAAATTATAAATGGGAATAAAAAAATACAAATAACGGGTAAAATTTCACATTTTTTGATTAATAAACAACAAATAATATAAAAAATATAAAATAATCAAGAAATATTATTTTTTCAGTAAAAAAGTTGATTTTTTTGATATAATATTTTTGTAATTATAAAATAACATTTTATATATGGAAAAAATTAAAATTATTAAAAGACCTAAAAATATTAAAAAAATTAATGATGGCTCAGAATTATTAGATAATAATTATGGAGCTTGGTAATTTTGAGGAGGCATATCTGAAGTTTTCCCTGGGAAATAGACATGAAATAAAAAAGTGCCATAAAAGAACAGGGAACACTTTTGCTATATAAGTAAGAATAAAAAGAAAGTCTCTGGTATTAAGTCAAGAGGAAAATAAAAAAAACAATAATAATTAACAGAGAAGTAAAACAAAAAGGAATAAGAATAAAAAAAGTAAAAAAACATTATGCACAGCGTACAAAAATTAAAATTATTAAATTAATAATAAATTATTAGATATTACATTAGGATTATAAGGGATAATGTTTTTAATCATATAATAAATGCTTCTAACCAATTTTCTAGTAGTTAAAACAATTGTTTAAAGTATAAAAAAAGTAAGGCAGGAATACAATTGAAAAATGGACCAGGTTTGAAAAAAACGAAGTAACAATAAATGATTCAAAAATAGATAAAGTAATGAAAGTACTGATAAACATAGGAAAAAAATTATGAAATGTTATATTACATAATGAACCGCTATATATCAAACGGCACTTACGGTGATGTGAGAGGACAGAAAATAAAATAAATATTTTTTTCCTAAAACAATAAAAAATCATATAGCTTCATAAGAAAGTGATGAGAACATATGGTATAATGAAATTAGAGGTGATAAAAATGAAAAAACTACCAATAGGAGTACAAGACTATAAAAAAATAAAAGAAGGAAACTATACATATATAGATAAAACAAAGTATATATTAGAATTAATAAGTTCAGAAGCACCAATCTTTTTATCTCGCCCAAGAAGATTTGGAAAGAGTTTAACGATATCAACACTTTACTATCTATTTAAAGGAGAAAAAGACCTATTTAAAGAAACATACATATACGACAAATGGGAGTTCAAAGAATATCCAGTAATAAGGATAAACCTTTTAGATGTAGCAACAGATAATGTGGAAAGAATGAAAGAAAGTTTAACAAAGATAATAAAATTAGAAGGAAAGCGAAATGGAATAGAAATAACAGAAACAGACTACAAGTTTGCATTCAATGAACTGATAATAAAACTATCAAAAAAAGAAAGAGTAGTAATATTAGTAGATGAATATGAAAAACCAATATTAGACAATATAAACAACAAAGAAAAAGCAGAAAAGTATAGAGAAATATTGAAAGACTTTTATGTGAGTATAAAATCAAAAGATGAATACATAAAGTTTGTATTTATGACAGGAATAACAAAGTTCACAAAAACAGGAGTATTTTCAGCATTGAACAACTTAAATGATATATCATTGAATAAAAAATACGCGCAGATGTTGGGATACACACAAGAAGAGTTAGAAAGAAACTTTAAAGAACACATAAAAGAAACAGCACTTGAAATGAATATGAAAGAAAAAGAGTTATTAAAAAACTTAAAGATGTACTACAATGGATTTTCATTTGATGGAGAAGATAGTGTATACAATCCATTTTCAATATTAAGATTTTTTAATGAAAGAAAGTTTCAAAACTATTGGTTTGAAAGTGGATCACCATCATTCTTGTATGAATACATAAAAGGGAAGAAGATAAGATACGAAGACTTAGTGAAGTATCCAGTGAGCGAACTCGATTTTTCAACCCGAGAAATAGAAGAAGCAAATGCAAGCATATTCTTTACACAATCAGGATACTTAACCTTTAAAGGAAAAGAACAATATGGAATGGAATATGAATATCTATTAGACTATCCAAACATAGAAGTAAAGAACAGTTTTTCAAAGATGATATTAGAAGCAAACTATGAACTTGAAAGAGGAAAAATAAAAGAAATAAATAAAACGATATGGAAAGCAATAAAAGAAAAAGACATAGAAGGAATAATAAAAGAAATAAAAAGAATAATAAGTGCAATACCATACAACTTGCACAAAAAAGAAGAAAGTTACTATCATTCATTGATATACACAATAATAGCATCAGCAGGACTGAACGTAACAGCAGAAGAATTAACGAACTTAGGAAGAAGCGATATAGTAATAGAGGAAGACATCATATACATAATGGAAATAAAGATAGATAAAAGTGCAGAAAAAGCCTTAACCCAAATAAAAGAAATGAAGTACTATGAAAAATACAAAGGGAAAGAAATTTATATAGTAGGAATAAACATAAACTCAGAAAAGAGAAACATAGACGAATACAAAATAGAAAAGATATAATCCCAGCGGGTGCTGGGATTATTTTTTTATGTGTGCCCGGCATGGGCCCGTTCTATAGGGTGAAAGTCCCGAACGCCGAAGAGGATATAGGCGTTAGTTGAGGGCAAGGGTGTTCATCGTGAGGTGAAATCTGAAGGAAGCCTAAGGCAAAGTTCCGATCCGAGGGACACAAATCACATAAGAGGCTGCCGAACTCTGGATGAGTTTGCATAACAAAACGAAGTCCGTATCCTCCGAAAGAGCCGGAAGTATATGTGGCGGATATATGGAATGAAAGAACGTGTTCTTACCCGGGGAGGTCTGGCAGCTGTCAGGAAGCAGAAGACTACACCGACAGGAATAATGGAGACATTAAACCGAAAACTGCCAGAAGTCAGCAGAGGTCATAGTACCGAAAGGTGATGAAACTGAAGGGAGTAAGTTTCAATAATGCGTAAGGGAAGGGCCGAACATTGAGTGGTGAAACCGCTGAGGATTCCCGCAAAGCGAATAGCACAGAAAAAAAAAAAAAAGCTAAACCTGAAGAATTAAGGCTGGAAGTCTGAAATAAACAGGAAAGCGTGGGGAATGTCAAGTAAAATGAGAGTGTAAAATATTAAGTGTATAAGGAAAAAAAGATACAGATCTGGTGGTAAAATAAAACCAGAGGAGGTACGAAAAATGGGAAATGTACTACAGGAAATAATAAAGGAAATGGTAAGGAAAGGAGAAATCCGAACAATAAAGGATATAAAGGAGTTAACAAAATCACTGACAGGAAATCTGATCCAGGAAGTACTGGAAGCGGAACTCGAAGACGAGCTGGGCTATGGCAAGTATGACAGAGAAAAGAAAAATACAGAAAATTCAAGAAATGGCTACAGGAAGAAGAATTTAAAGAGTAGTAGCGGTATGATAGAATTAATGGTACCTCGAGACAGGAAGGGAGAATATGAACCCAAAATAGTTCCAAAGTATTCGAATGATATTTCAGAGATAGAGGAAAAAATAATAAGTTTGTACGCAAGAGGAATGACCACCAGGGATATATCTGATCAGATAATGGATTTGTACGGATTTGAAGTATCAGCTGAACTGGTGAGCAAGATAACAAATAAGCTTATGCCATTAATAAAAGACTGGCAGGAAAGACCATTACACGAAATATACACCTTCGTTTTCTTGGATGCAATATACTTCAACGTTAGAGAGGACGGAAGGATAGGAAAGAAGGCTGCTTATGTAATAATAGGTGTTGACATAGACGGAATTAAAGATGTGCTCGGGATATATGTTGGTGAAGTAGAAAGTGCCAAGTTTTGGATGGGAGTACTTAACAACCTCAAAAACAGAGGAGTTAAGGACATACTTGTAGCTTCAATAGATGGTCTTTCTGGATTCGAGCAGGCTATAAATGCAACCTTCCCGCAAACTATGATACAAAGGTGCATAATCCACCAGATTAGAAACACCCTGAAATATGTTCCTCACAAGGATAGGAAAGAGTTTGCAAAGGACTTAAAGACAATCTATACAGCACTGGATGAAAAGACGGGCTATGATAATCTAACCAATGTAATAAACAAATGGGGAGACAAGTATTACGCTTCATTGAGGAGCTGGGAGAAAAATTGGCACCTATTATCCACCTTCTTTCAGTTCTCAGACGGGGTAAGGAAGATTATGTACACCACGAACATCATAGAGTCACTTAACAGGCAATTCAGGAAGGCTACCAAGACCAAATCAATATTCCCTAATGACGATGCTGTCCTTAAAAGTTTATACCTTACTACCAAAAACGTGACAAAAAAATGGACAGCACGGTTTCACAACTGGAACGCTGTTATTTCCGAACTGGCCATCCTTTTCGAGGATCGTCTTAAAGACTACCTCTGAAAGTAGCTTGTAACCCTAAAAAACTTAATATTTTACACTCTCACCGGGAGATGGGTTGTCGCCCTTTCAGTCATTGCAGTTTTTTACTGTAAAAGGGTGGTTTTACCAATTTTGCCTTATTTAATTCATACTATTCAGGAACATTTTTTTCATTTTCTAATAACTACATTTTTTTAAGATTTTTGTCGTTGTTTTCCAATATTTATATGCTACCAGATATATCTAATACACACTAATCTTTACAGACTCGGTTATTTGATGGTAGAATTATAGAAACAGATTTTGATAAAAAGTATGAGTATGTTACGAAGTTAGTCAATAATGGAATGTTTATACCAAGATCTATGCTGTTACCAACTAGTGAAAATGTATTTAATGATATGTTGATGAGAACATCTATTTCTCAATTATATATAATTGTAACTGAAGATTGCAATTTAAGATGTAAATACTGCATATTTTCTGATAATTATCCACATACTCATGGATATTCATCACAAAAAATGACATTTGAAATAGCAAAGAAGGCAATAGATTATTATCTAGATTTATATAAAGAGAAGCAAGCCTATGGGTTGGGAAGTAATCCTGTTATAAGTTTTTATGGAGGAGAACCATTACTAGAATTTAATTTAATTAAAGAAATAGTTAAGTATGCTAAGGAATTAAATGACAATTTCGAATTTTATATTACAACTAATGGAACTATTATGAATGATGAAATTATTAACTTTCTTATAAGCAATAGTGTTAAGATAACTGTGAGCTTAGATGGATATAAAGAAAATCATGATAGAAACAGGGTTTTTATAAATAATAAGAGATCTTTTGATGTTATAATTAAAAACCTTACAAAACTACAAGAAGAAAAGGAAAAAAGAGGTAGTAATCAGCCAATTTCATTTAATTGTTGTTATGATAATTATACTGACATGGTAAAGGTTGTGGATTTCTTCTCACATGCACGACTAGGTGGGGCTGCTACATTCTATGCTCAAATAAGTCCTTATGACACAAGTTACTATGATCATTGTGACGATTTAAATAAAAAAGGTTTTATAAAAGAGAATATTGATACTAAGAATCAGAGTATAAAGAAACTTCTTGAAGAATATAAAGAAAAACTATCTAAAAATGAAAAAGTTCCAGAACCATTAAAATTTTTATTTACTTCTATGTTTTATATTAAAAATGCTCCAAGGGGGCAACAAGGACCATTAGGAAATGCTTGTATACCAGGGAGTAAAATAGCAGTTGCACCAGATGGAAATTATTATTTGTGCGAGAAAATGAATGAAACACATCCTATTGGGAATGTAAATGATGGATTAGAATGGTATAAAATACAAAAAATTATAAAAGACTACTTAGAAATCATAGAAAAGAATTGTAGTAATTGTAATGTAAAACGACTTTGTGAATGTTGCTATGTGCATCTAAATATGAATGGCGATGGAGTATTCAAATTTAACAAAGAATTTTGTAAAGAAAATAAAGAGGGAATCCCTTTAATGTTAAAGACTTTATATTCATTACTTGAAAAAATACCTAATGCATTATCATTCAATGATAATGAAAAAGCAAATTTAAGTAAAGACTTTACTTTATTAGAATTATAGTAAATTGAAGATTATAGAGTCTCTGGTATTAAGTCAAGAGGGAGGTAGAAAAAGCAACAGTAAATTAACCAAAAAGAAAAACAAATAAAAATAAAATAAAAAAAGGTGCAAAAAAGATATGCACAAAGTGCAGATAGAATAAAGAATATTAAAATGTAAAAATGTTACTACTATGAAAAATCTTTAAAAAGGACGGTCTTCTTAAAAGATTGAGATAATTCAAAAAGAATATAAGGGACATTTTTTTTAGCATAAAGAAAATACTTCTAAGAAGTTTTCTAGCAGATAAAACAACAGCAGCTTTATGAGATTTTCCTTGAGCTCTCTTCATTTTGTAATAAGACTTAAGGACAGGGTCATGAATAATGGCTAAAGAAGAAGCCTGATAAAAGTAATAACGCAAATATTTATTACCTTTTTTAGATAACCCTTTGTGATTGTTGGTATTTTTACCAGAATCATTTAAATCCCAACGTAACCCTGCGTAAGAAGAAAGTTTGGAATCTGAAGAAAAATTATTAATATTAACAATTTCAGAAATAATAGAAACAGATAAAACAACAGAAACACCTGGGATAGTATCAAGGTAGTATTAATACGATTAAAAAAATTTTCTAGCTGTTTATCAATACGCTTGATTTGAGAATTTAAAAGTTTAACTCTATCAAAAGCTAAAGCAATATTAAAATTGGCTGTATTAAAATCATTTAAAATAGAACGATAAATTTTAGTAACAATAGATTTGAGTTTTTTAGCGAAATCAATACCTAATTTTCTCTTGGATAAAAAAGCAACTAAATTAAATAAATCATCAATAGACATATTAACAATATCATCAGCAGAATAATCAGATAAAATAGTTAAAAGAGTTTTAAATAAATTAAGTTGCTTAGATAAACTAGGAAAATACGCAGAAATTAGTTCAGCAAGATAAGTTTTTTCTGCACTAATTGATGAGAAATATGGTATCTAGAACGAGTAAGTTCTCTAAGAGATTCAAAAAAAGAATCTTTAGAAACAAAAGGAGTGAGATTCTCAGGGAATTTAAGAGCAGTTTTTTGAATAATTTTAGAATCTAGCTTGTCAGTTTTAGCCCAATTAAGAATCTTTCTGGTATTAGAAACATTAGCTGGAGCAACAAAGAATAAATCATTAAAGCCATGAGACTTAAGAAAAATGAAGATATTTTTAGAATAAATTCCTGTAGACTCCAAAGCAAAAGCAACATCTTTATCTTTGAAAATAGAAACAAGTTTCTCATAACCATCAATAGAATTATCAACAATACCTTTGATAGAATTTTCAAGAAAATAATCAAGCTTATCTTTAGAAACATCGATACCAACAAACAATATAGAAACACATCCTTTCTAATTAAGATTCTAATTATGGGTATATAAGAAAAAAGCCTAGTTATAGGTAGGAACTAGTGTTCATGGCAATTCAACTTATATACCAAAGTTAGTCAGAATTATTAGAGCATTTGAAAATGCAAGGAGGAACAGAATTACTATAGTTAAATAATAATTCAAAGTTAGAATGTTTTTTAAAAAATTATTAACTGTATGAAAACATTATACACGAGGGAGGAAATAATGAGATATTTCAGATTAAATATGGGAAGTTTTTTAATTAAAGGAAAAGAATATGGAGCCATATATGATACTTTAACTGGTAATATTATTCGCATAACAAAACATAATTATGAGGTGTTAGAAAGTTGTGAGAATAATAATGATATTGATGAACTTAATAAAGAGGATTTTTTGTTTTTAGAGAAGTTATATGAATTAAATGTAGGTATGTTTTATAGTAAGCCTATTTATATTGAAAAGTTGTCAATTTATGATGATGGGGTTAAAGAAAGGTTTTCAAAATATAGTTATATAATAAAAAATTTATTTATAGAATTTACTAATAGATGTAATCTTGAATGTAAATTTTGCAACGAGGATGATGAGGTAGTATTTAGGAAAACTGGATGTAAAAAATGGAAATTAAAAGGAGAGATTATAGATATAGATAAAATATTAGATATAATATCACAAGCTAAAAAGTTAGGCTGTGAGAGTTTGTATTTAATTGGTGGTGAACCCTTTATGTTTATAAATAAAATAAAAAAAATAACAAATTATTCACATAGTATTGGAATCAATAATATAACAATATTTACAAATGGAACTATTCTTGATGATAATATATTAGCTTTTTTGAAAAAAAATAATGTAAATCTAATTGTACAGATTTTAGGGAGTAGTGATAATGTTTATAAAGCAATAACAAAGAAAGAAAAATTAGCATCTAAAATATATGATAATGTTATTTCTTTAGCAAAGAATAATATAAATTATTCATTAAGTATTTTAATTAATTCTTTTAATGAAAATGAGATAGAAGAAATTATAAAAAAATATAATTCAGTAATAGATAGAACAAAGATAAGAATTGATTATATATATCCTAATAAATCAAATAAATATCATTCTGAAAAATATAAAGAATTGATGTATAGTAAGGAAAAGACTTTATCTAAAATTTCATTGATTCAGTTCTTAACAAATAGATATAAGCATAATTGCTATGGAAATCAAATAGCTATTACAGGTGATGGAGAAGTAATTCCATGTATAATGTCTAGGAAACTTGTTTTAGGAAACATAAGAGAAAATAAATTAGTAAATATTTTGAGAAATAGTAATTATAAGGAATTGTATAAGTTAACAAAAGATAAAATAGACAAGTGCAAGAATTGTGAATTAAGGTATGGATGTTTTGATTGTCGTGCACTTGAAAGTAATGCAGATAATAATTTATTAGGTATAAAATATTGCAAATATGCAGACAATTATTAATAAGGTGTGATTAGAATGATCAATAATAATTTTAATGTTCATAACTTAAAAAAGGATATATTTACAACAGTATGGGAAAAAGTTAATGATGTATATCCTCTTTTTTATGAAAGAAAAATAAATTGGCATGAAATACGAAATAGATATAAAGAAAAAATTAATAACGTTAATTCTTTTCCAGATTTATATGATATATTAAATAATATGCTTTTGCAACTTAGAGATCCTCATACAAAAATATATAGTTCCTATACTAATAACGAAAAATTACCACCTCTTATATTTACCTTTAAGGAAAATGATTTATATGTTTATTATACATTAAACAATAGTCCAACTATTAAACCTGGAATGAAGGTTTCTAAAATTGATGGATTAAGTATAGAAAAACATATGGAAAAAATGAGATATAAAATTAACTTTACATCATTAAACATGAGAAACAATGCATTTGAAAGTGAATTGATAAAGTATATTAAGTCTAAATCAGTTAATATTGAAGTGATAGGACATAACGATAAAGCTAGTATTCACAATATATCTCCTATAGACAATCCTATATTAGTCAATAAAAAATTAAGTAATAATATCAGTACCTTAGAAATAAAATATTGTAATTCTAGAATTATTGATAATATTGGATATATAAAAATCCATAATTTTTCTAATAAAAAAGTGATTTCTGATTTTCAAGAAGAAGTTTACAAGTGTAAAGGGTGTGCTTCTTTTATTATAGATATTAGGTCTAATAGTGGTGGATTAATAGATGTTGCAAAAGAAATAACATCAATGCTTTCTATGCAAGAAAAAGTTATACTATATAAGATTTCAAGGAAGAAAAATGTGAAAGGATATAAGTATGAAAAACCTAAGCCCATAGTAATACGTCCTAAAAATTCAATTAAATACAAAAAATTAGCAATACTTTGCAATGAAAAAACTTCTAGTTCTGCTGAATATATATTGTTGAATACATTGATTCATTCAAGTAATAACATAAAAGTATTTGGAACAAAAACAGCAGGTTTTGCTCACGAAGCGACTAGGTATACTCTTTTTGATAAGTCAATATTACAAGTAACTACTAGTAAGTATCTAGATAAGAATAAAGTGCTTTTAAAAGAAGATGGAATATCTCCTGATTATATAGTAAAAATTTCAATAGATGATCTGATAAAGGGTAGAGATACCGTCTTAGATTGTGCAATAGAATTTTGTACAAAGTGATAGTTGGAGTATATATTGTGAATTTATGAATAGATATTAAAAGTATTTTTATTATAGTTAAAATGTATATAATACAAATATGACTAGTAATTTAAAATACAGACATTTTATAAAATTTTGTCTAAATAAAATTATTATTAACAAAAAAGGAGGTGTAATATGAATCAGAGCTATATATTAGAGATTAAAGGATTAAGAAAAGAGTACTCTAAGTTTACACTAAATAATATAAATGTAGAACTTGAAAAAGGGTCTATTATGGGTTTTATTGGACCAAATGGTGCAGGAAAAAGTACTACTATAAAATCAATATTGAATATTATTTCTTATGATAGTGGAGAGATAATTATTAATGGGATAAATTCTAAAGATAATGAAGTATCTACAAAGGAAATTATAGGATATGTTGGAGATGAAACAAGCTTGTATTCTCAAAACTATGCGAAAAGTGTATATAAGTTTATAAGAAGGTTTTACAAAAATTGGGATGATGAAGTATTTAATAGCTTGATTAGGAAATTTAATTTAAATTTAGATAAAAAAGTTAAAGAGTTTTCCAAAGGGATGAAAGCACAGTTTATGCTTGCATTATCACTTTCACATCATGCAAAACTATTTATATTAGATGAACCTACCTCAGGATTAGATCCTGTTATTAGAGCTGAAATATTGGATATTATTTTTAATACGGTAAAGGAAGAAGGTGCTTCAGTGTTTTTCTCTTCACATATAACAGAAGATATACAAAAAATTGCAGATAGTGTTACATATATAAATAACGGAAATATACTCCTATCTGATAAAAAGGTTAATATATTATCTAATTATAAACAAGTTGATTTTAATCAAGATATTTCTTGTGAATTTGAAAAAAAGCTTACTTTTTATAGAAATAAGAAATTGATTATACATAAATCAAAAATAGAAGAAGTAATAAATTTGGCTAAAAGTTATAATATTGATTCTAGGAAAATAGAGTTTACTACTCCTTTACTAGATGAAATATTATTAAACTTAATCAAGAAACAAAATTAAATTATTGTATAATAATATTTTTAATATAAATAAGTAAAGGAGAATTTATATGAAAGATAATTTTAATAGAATTATAAACATTAAAAATTTAATGTTGAAAGATATAATATTTAATCAAAAACCTTTTATGTTAGGTATAGCTTTTTCTTTATTTGCTTGTATAGCATTTCAGTTTGATTCAGATCCAAATCCAACTTTGGCATTGTATATGAGCTTGATGGTTTTATTCACAAATTTTATTGGAAAATCGTGTTCATCAGAAGAGAAAGATAATATTTATAATTATTTGAAAGCAATTCCTATTAGAAAAACGGATATTGTTCTTGCTAAATATTTGAACAGCATATTAGTTATTCTTATAACTTTTTTACTATATTTCTTGGCTTCTATCATACTTCCATTATTTGGAATAAATTCATTGATGATAGGTTTAAATTTATCAATATTGCTAATTAGCATTTATATATTGTATTGTTCAATTTATTTATTCATCTTCTTTAAATATAATTATTCTAGTGCACAAAATACTGTACTAATAGTTTTTATATTAATGTTTATTATTCTGAAATTTTTTAAAAATAAAGCTAAAATCCATTTGGTAGGTATTTTACGAATTGATTTAATATATATAGTAATTTTAATGTCGTTAGTTCTGTTTTTAATATCATATAAGTTATCTAGTAAATATTTTATTAGTAAATCTAATAAGGATAGTATTAAAAGTTCCTTTAATCTTAAAATTAAGAGTATTTTAGAAAGGATGGGATTGTCATAAAAAAATTATCTATAAAGAAAATTATTTTTATTGTTTTAAAATTTTTATCAGTATTCATAGTTCCATCAGTAGTTTTATATCAAAGATTTTTATTATTTTCAGTATTTTTGTTGATATGTATTATTGAAAATAAAGTTTTAAAAAAAGATACAAAATGGAATAAGTTTTATATTTTAGGAATAGTATTGTTTAGTATAATAGCAACTACTACAGTAATCGTATGAATAAACATCTTACTATATGTAAAGAATAAATTTAATATAAATAAAATAGATAATGAAATAGAAGAATTATTAAATTAAAGTATTCCCTGTAAAATAGACACGAAATAAAAAAGTGTCAGAAAAGAACAGGGAACACTTTTGTTATATAATAGAATAAAAAGAAGGTGAAAAAATGAGTGAAAAAAATTTAGTGAAGAAGAAATAAAAATATTAGAAAATAATAAAAATGTAAAAACAGTATCAAATAAAGGAATAACATACAAAGAAAAATTCAAAAAAATTAATAGAAGGATATTTAAAAGGAAAAACAGCGCTAAAAATATTTGAAGAAAATGGATTAAGTATAAAAATATTTGGAAGAAAAAGAATTGAATCAAGGTAGGTCAAAATCAAGAGAATTGACTTTAGAAGAAAAATATGAAAATTTAAAGGTTGAATTAGAATATTTGAAAATGGAAAATGAACTTTTAAAAAAATTATAAAAGATGGAAAGATTGTGAGAGTTATCAAAATCAGATAGATTTGAGTTAATAAATATATTAATTAATAAACATGGAAAAAAGCATATTAAACATTTATATGATTTTGATAAAGTTTCTAAGAGTGGTTATTATAATCATTTTAATTATAATATTTCTTTTAAAAGACACAAAGGAGCTAGACAAATAAAAATGACTTTAAAATCTTTTTTTGATACAATTTTTAATCTTAAAAAGATTAGAAGACTTATGAAAAAATTTGGCTTATTTTGTCCTATTAGAAAAAAGAATGAGTCTGTAAAGATTAGTGTGTATTAGATATATCTGTTAGCATATAAATATTGAAAAACAACGACAAAAATCTTAAAAAATGTAGTTATTTGAAAAGGTAGCATAAAAACTTTTGTGTAAACGGCTCTTCTTGGAAGGTAAAAATAAATAAAATTAGTTATTATTTTTAAAGTATTTCCATAAGAATTATCGACTATAAAGAAATAAGCTTTAAGAGTAAATTTTAGAAGTTTTTAGTATAATTTTTTGTAATAAATAGCCTTTTGCAACTTTTTATTGCAAGGTATAGCATTATAATATTTAATATTCATTTTTGTGTGTTATAGGTATTTTTTGTTAAGTTACAAAGTATATTTATGTTAGGAATTATAGATATATTTTGTAATTCTTTCATTAAAAAAGATGGATAATTCGTTTAGGACATTGCTCCAGTTTCTATAACGAGCTGTCCATCTTTTTGTTGCATTTATTGTTGCTAAATAAAGCATTTTCAATAATGCATCGTCATTTGGAAATGATGTTTTATTTTTTGTAGCTTTTCTATATTGTCTATTTAATGATTCTATTACATTTGTTGTGTACATTATTTTTCTTACATCATCGCCATAATCGAAATAAGGAGATATTGTTTCCCAATGTTTTTCCCAACTTTCTAATGCTAATTTGTATTTAGTCCATTTATTTTCTTTCAAATCTTGTAAGTTTGAATAAGCAATATCTTTATTTGGTGCTTTATATACTTTTTTTAAATCATTAACAAGTTCTTTTCTATCTTTGTAACTAACATATTTTAATGTATTTCTTATTTGATGTATTATACATCTTTGTACTATAGTATCTGGGAAAGCAGTTTTTATTGCTTGTGGGAAACCTGTTAATCCATCTACAGAAGCTATTAATATATCTTTTATTCCTCTATTTTTTAAATCATTTAATACTCTTAACCAAAATTTTGATGATTCTATTTCACCTATATATATACCAAGTACTTCTTTAAATCCATCTATATTTACACCAAGTACTACATATGCAGTCTTTTTTATTATTTCTCCATCATCTTTTACTTTAAACACTATTCCATCCATAAACATAAAAGTGTATATTTCTTCTAAAGGTCTGCTTTGCCATTCTCTGATTTCAGGTAATATTTTATTAGTTATTTTACTTATCATTTCCGCTGATAATTCTACACCATATATGTCCTCTACGTTCTTTACTATATCTTTTGTGCTTAATCCTAAACCGTACATACCTATTATTCTACCTTCAATATCTGAGATATCTTTTTTATACTTTGGTACTATGGCTCATATTCACCTTTTCTATCTCTAGGTATTTTTAATTCCATTTCTCCAACACTTGTTCTTACTCTTTTTGAACTGTACCCATTTCTAGAATTATCTGTTTTCTTGTTTTCTTTATCGTATTTCCCATAACCTAATTCATCTTCTAATTCTGCTTCTAACATCCCTTGTATTAACGGTCCCACTAATTCTTTTATCTTTTCATATACATCTTTTATTGTGTTTACCTCTGGATCTCTTGCTATTAATCTTGCTAATTTTTCAATGTTGCTTTCTTCTTTTTCTTCTTTTTTCCTTCTTGCCATTTTAAAAACCTCCTTCCTGGTTTTATTTTACCATCCCAAGAAGAAGGTTTTATTTTTTTATTTACACAAATTTTTTTATGGTCTCTTTGAAAATGAAAAAATGTTCCTTAATAGTATGAATTAAATAAATAAAAATTGGTAAAAATAAACTCTTTGCATTGCAAAGAGTTTATTTTTAATTCATACCTTCAATTTCTTTTTGAGCTTTATTTAAAGCTTCTTTTGGACTTATTAATCCTTTTAAAGCCATATAAATATATCTTCTTAATATCTTTGAAAATTCATTATATTTTACCAAAGAAGGTCTATTTACTATATTTTGTAATTCTGTTAATTTTTTTTCATTGTAATATTTTTCTTTAGAATAATCTGTATACATGCTCTTATACAGCGGGATTTCATAATTAAACTTTTTAAAAAATTCTTTTTTAGTAAAAAGTTTTATAGCTTCAATTGAACCTTTAATATTTTTAGAATTTTTTAATATAGCTAATCCTTGAAAACCACTTACTGAAACAGTTTTTTTATTAGTTTTATTGGAAACAGGAATTAATTCAAGACTACCCTTTTTAATTATTTTTGAATATCTTGAATCTTCCATATATCTTGATTGATATGTCCAATTAGTGGTAAAAGCAGCATCACCATTAATAAATACATTTAAAACATCATCTTCTTTAAATTCAAGAGATAGTGGATTTATTAATTTTTCATCTAATAACCTTTTCATGAAAGATAGAGCATTTATTGCTTCTTTTGTATTTACTTTTAAAGAATTATTTTCATAGTATTTACCTCCAAAAGCTCCCAATAACCAAGTGAATTCACACATCAAAACTTCTTCATTTGTCCAAGAATCAACAATTGGATATTCTAAAATCCCTTTTTCTTTAATTACTTTTGCTTGATGTTCCATTTCTTCTAATGTTTTTGGAGCTTCATTGAATCCAGCTTTTTTTAATATTTCTTTATTCACAAAAAAATGTTGTATATTAGTTAAATATGGAAAAGCCCATATCTTATTATTATATTTAAATTGATTAAATATATTTTTGGGAATATCTTCTAAATATTTTTTATTTATTAAGTTATCAAGAGGGTATAACATATGATTTTTTGCTAATTCTGGTATCCATATTAAATCAACTAGAGCAACATCATATAATGGAGAATCTAAATTTTCAGAAATTTTGATGTTTTCGTGCATTTCTTCATAAATTTTAAAAGTAATATTTATATTAGTTGCATTTTGTGAATTTAAATAATTTATTAAGTCTTCTGGCTGATATCCTGCTTGATACATGTACAAAAAATTAACACTGAATATTATTGAATATGATATTATTATAATCAATATAAAAATGTATTTTTTCATTATTTTTCTCCTAAAGTATTTTCATATTTTTTTAATTTATACTGTAATGTTCTTAAACTAATTCCTAATGATTTAGCTGTTTTTGTTTTGTTTCCAGAAAATATTTCTAATGTTTTTAAAATTACATTTTTTTCAATTTCTTCTAATTTCATTAATGAAAAATTATCTGATTTTAAAAGTTCTTCTTTAGAATTTTTTGCTTTTAATTTTTTTGCTAATAAACTTTCAATTTCTTGTTTTTTTATTTGTTTACTTGTATCAAAAATTATAAAAATTCTTTCCATAAAGTTTCTAACCTCTCTAATATTTCCTGGCCAATCATATGAGTTTAATATATTATATGAATCTTTAGAAAATGAAATTTCTGGTTTATTATACTTTTGAGAATATTTTTTATTAAAAAATTCAATGAATATAGGTATATCTTGTTTTCTTTCTCTTAAAGGTGGAATAACAATATTTATTATATTTAATCTATAAAATAAATCCATTCTAAAATTTCCTTTTTTTACTTCTTCTTCTAAATTCCTGTTTGTTGCAGCAATTATTCTAACATCTGTTTTTATTTCTTTTGTACCGCCAACTCTTTCAAATACTCCATTTTCTAAAACTCTTAATAATTTGCTTTGCATTTGAAGTGGAAGTTCACCAATTTCATCTAAAAATAATGTTCCTTTGTCTGCAAGTTCAAATTTACCAAGTTTAAATTTATCAGCTCCTGTAAAAGCTCCCTTTTCATATCCAAATAATTCAGATTCAACTAAATCCTTTGGTATAGCAGCACAATTAATAGTGATGAATGGTTTATCTTTTCTTTGGCTAAACTTTTGAATATATCTTGTAAACACTTCCTTTCCAACACCAGTTTCACCTGTAATCAACAAATTAGCATCAGTTTCTGTTACTTTGTTTACTATATAAATAATATTTTTCATTATATCAGACTTTCCAATAACAAAATCTTTTTTTATACTTTCTTGAACAATGTATCTTAATTTTTTATTTTCTTTTTCTAATGAAATTTCTTCATAAGCTTTTTCAATTAAGAACATCAATCTTTTTAAATCAATTGGTTTTTTTATAAAGTCAAATGCTCCGCTTTTCATAGAGTATACTGCATCTTTTACATCACCAAAACCAGTCATAATTATAATTTTTAAATAGGGATTTAAGTTTATTAAATCTTTTATTTTTTCTGTTCCTTTACCATCTGGAAGTATCATATCTAATAATATTAAGTCATAATTATTCAAATCTACTTTTTCTAAACTTTTTAAATTATGAAAGGCATTTACATTATATTCCTTTTTTTCTAAAAATTGTTTTAGTATTTGTGCACTATTTTTATCATCTTCAATTATTAAAATATTTTTCATAAAGTTTTCTCCTTATTTTCAAAGTTTAGAGTTACTTTTGTACCTTTTTTTGAACTAATAATTTTTATATCTCCATTTAACTCTTTTACTATTGAATGTACGATAAATAATCCAATTCCATTTCCGTATTTTTTAGTTGTAAAAGGTTTTTTAAATAAATTTTTTTGATATTCTTTTGGTATTCCAATTCCATTATCTTCTACATCAATTAAAATTTTATTTTTAACATTAGATACATTTATAAGTATTTTTTTTGAATTATTTTTATTTTCCAAAGCTTCAACGGCATTGTTTATTATATTATAAAATAATTGATTTAATCTTTGTGGATTTGCTTTTATTAAAATATTTTTGTTTGACTTAGAAAAAACAACTTCTATAGAATTTTCTAAGAGTTTATATTTTAAAAGATTTAATATTTGAGATATAACACTGTTTATATTTATTTCTTTTTCTTCTGATTCCATGATAGCTCTTGAAGACCATTCCTCAACAACAGAATCTATAATTTTTATTTGTTCTATTATTAAATTACTGATTTCACTTATTTTTTTATTTTCTTCAAATTCTAAGTTTAAATATTGTAAGTTAAGATACATTGAGTTTAATGGATTTCTTATTTCATGAGCAGCAATTCTACCAAACTTTTCTTTTTCTACTAATTTTTCATTTAATGAATATAAATCATTCATTTCTTTTTCTAATGAAATATCTCTTATTAAAATTAATAGTGCTGCATCTAAAAAATTTCTACTTACTTCAATTAATTTTTGTTCATTTTTAATTTTTAATGAATATATTTTATTAGTGGATTTTTTTAGTTCTTCTTTTCCAATTTTATTTAAAACTTCTTCACCAAATTTATTTTTTACTTTTATGCTTCCATCTAAATCAAAAAAAATAATGCCTTCATGTAAGTTATTAACCAAATATTTTAAAGTGTTTTTTTCATTTTTAAGGGTATCTATATTTTTTTCTAATTCTTTGTGCATATAATTTAAATTCTTAGATAAAGTATTTATGGAGTTAACTAAGTCTTTATAACGATTGTTTTCTAAATTTTTAACATTTATTTTCACATTAAAATTTCCTTTAGCAATTTTTTTAATTGATTTTATAGATAGTTCAACAGTTTCTATATTTTTTCCAAAATAAAATAGTGCAAAATAAATTAAAAGTGGAGATATAAGAATCCAGATCAATAAAGAAGTATTTAAATTTGAAGATATATTTTGAAAAAAAACATCTTTTATTTTATTTTGAATTAAATTTAATTGAGAAACATTGAATGATAAAACAAAAGTAATATCTTTTGATAATTTTTCTGATTTTGAAGGATATTTGTATTTTCCTGAATTTACATAATTATTATTTAATTTAAAATCTATATAAAAATTATCATTTTGAAAAATTTTGTGTTTTTTACCAATTATTGAAATTATTGAAATAGAAGATAAATTCAATGAATTTAAAAAGTATTTATCTAATTTCATTGAAGCATAGACTTGAACATTATTTTTTGATGTTCCAGATATCATATATATATTTTCATTGTCTTCAAAGTAACCATTTTCTATAACATTTATTTCTGGAAAATTACCTACTTTAATTCTTTTTTTATTGTCAATAATGATTATAATCCCATCTGCAGAAGAAGAAGTTAATAGTTCATTAATGTGTATGTTTAAGGTGTTTATTAATCCATATGTTGCATAATCTATAAGTCGTTGATTGTTCAATATATTTTTTGAAAATGATTTTAAAGAATTATTGTATTCAAAAAAATTATTTAATGCAGTTGGATATATTTTATTAACGAGTTCAAAGCCAAAATCATCTATTTTTTCTTTTGTATATCCAGATAATTCATTAAAAATATACTTTGTAATGTAAGTTTTATTGAAAATTGTGAGTATTGTAGGCAAAATAACAAAAATAATAATTATTAAAATAAATCTTTTTTTTAAGGTCATAAGTTTTCCCCCAGATATTTTTGCATACTACATGCAATTTTTGCACTGCGATTATATTATTTATTTTAAAAGTATGCAAATTATTCATATTACTATAAAAGAGAATTAACTCAAATTAAATTTAATTGTAGTAATAAATCTTTTATTTTGTAAAAAATATAAATATAAACTTAACAAGTTAAATAAGAGGTGGCACAGTGTTGCTAAAGTATATATGTATGAGTTTTTATAATTTGGAGGTGGAGTTATGAAAAAAGTTTTGTTGGCATTGTTGGCTATTTTTGCAGTTACTATTTTTTCTGTTGATGTAGGAATTGTTTTACCTACAAAAGATGAACCAAGATGGGTACAAGATGAAGCAAGATTTAAGAGTGCATTAAATGACACTAACTATTCTGTTGAAGTTTTATTCAGTCAAGGTAGTTCTGCAAAAGAAAGACAAAATGTTGAAGCATTACTTTCAAAAGGGATTAAAGTATTAATCATTTGTCCACAAGATGCTGTAGCAGCTGCTGGTACAGTAAACTTAGCAAAAAAAGCTGGAGTAGAGGTAATTTCTTATGATAGACTAGTAACTAACACAAATTCTGTTGATTATTATGTAACCTTTGACAGTGTTGAAGTTGGAAGAGCACAAGGTAGATTTTTAGTTGATCATGCAAGTGGAAAAAATAATCCATTATACTTATATGCTGGAGCATTATCAGACAACAACGCATTTTTATTTTTCCAAGGTGCATGGGAAGTTTTACAACCAAAAATTGCTGATGGTACATTTAGAATTATTAATTCTACAGAAGCACAAAATTTAAAAAATAAAAAGAATTTAAGTAGAGAAGAAACATCTAAAATAATAAATCAAATTACAACAGATTGGAGTTTTACAGTAGCAAGAAGAAAAGCTGAAGATAATTTAACAAGAGCAAGAAGAACAGATAAAGGAAATGTATTTATTTTAGCACCAAATGATGGTACAGCAAGAGCTATAGCAGATGCATTTAAACAAGATAGAGATGTTAAAAGCTATTATGTTACAGGTCAAGATGCTGAAAAAGCTTCTATTCAGTATATTATTAGTGGAAAACAATCTATGACAGTATTTAAAGATGTTAGATTGTTAGTAAAAGATGCTATAAATGTTGCTCAATTCTTATTAAAAGGAGTAAAGTTGATAACACCACAAGCATATGACAATGGATCAAAAATGGTTCCTGCAATTCAATCAGAAATTCAAGTTGTTACAAAAGATAATGTAAAAAAGATCTTAATAGATTCTAAATATTATAAAGATTCAGATTTTAGATGGTAAATTTCTAAAGGGGTAGTGAAAAACCACTACCCTTTTTTAAAGTAAGGGGTGATGTTATTGAGTGAATATATTCTTGAAATGAAAAATATAACTAAAGAATTCCCGGGAGTAAAAGCTTTAGACAAAGTTAATTTTAAAGTAAAAAAAGGTGAAATACATTGTTTAATTGGTGAAAATGGATCAGGTAAATCAACACTAATGAAGGTTCTTAGTGGATTTCATAAGTATGGAAGTTATGATGGTGAAATAATTTTTGAGGGTGAAAAGCAACAATTTAATAGCATATATGATAGTGAAAAAATTGGTATTATAACAATTTATCAAGAATTAGCTTTGATACCAGAACTAACTATATATGAAAATATTTTTTTGGGTCATGAAATTAAAAACAAAGGTATGATAGATTGGAATAAAACTACATCTGAATCTGAAAAAGTTTTAAAAAAACTTGGATATGAATTGGATACATCAAAAAAAATAAAAGATTTTGGTGTTGGAATACAGCAAATTATTGAAATAGCTAAAGCTCTTAGTAAAAATGTTAAATTATTAGTTTTAGATGAACCAACTTCATCGTTGAATGAAACTGATAGTGAAAATTTATTAAGAATAGTAAAAGAATTAAAAAAACAAGGTATTACTTCTATTTTAATATCTCATAAATTAAACGAAATTTTAGAAGTTGCTGATACGATAACAATTTTAAGAGATGGATTAACCATAAAAACAATTGAAAATAATGAAAATATAACTGAAAATGAAATTATTAAGCATATGGTTGGGAGAGAAATTACTGATATTTATCCAAAAAGAGATAGCAATATTGGAGAAAAATTATTTGAAGTAAAAAATTGGAAAGCTTTTGATACAAAAAATGAAAGATATGTTGTGAAATCTGCTAATTTTAATGTAAAAAAAGGAGAAATAGTTGGTATTGCTGGATTAATTGGTGCAGGTAGAACAGAACTTGCACACAGTATTTTTGGAAATCCAGATGATTATAAGATAAGTGGTGAATTATATTTTGAGGGTGAAAAACGAAATTTTAAATCAACATCAGATGCAATAAAAACTGGTATTGCATATGTTTCAGAAGATAGAAAAGGGAATGGACTTATTTTAGACTTTGATATAAAAACTAATATTACAGTTGCAAACTTGAAAAAAATAATAAAAAATAAAATGTTTGTAAATGAGAATGAGGAAGTTATAGTAGCTCAAGATTATAGAAAATCATTAAAAATTAAATCTTACAGTATAGAACAAAAAGTTTTAAATCTTAGTGGAGGTAATCAACAAAAAGTATCTTTAGCAAAATGGCTTTTTGTATCACCAAAATTATTGATATTAGATGAACCAACAAGAGGTATAGATGTTGGGGCAAAACATGAAATATATAGTATTATGAATGAATTAGTTAAAGAAGGTATGAGTATAATAATGATTTCTTCAGAACTACCAGAAGTTTTAGGAATGAGCGATAGAGTATATGTAATGTCTGGTGGAAAGATAACTGGTGAACTCAGTAAAGAAGAAGCAACTCAAGAAAAAATAATGGTATTAGCTGTAGATTATTAGGAGGAAGAGAGCATGTTTAATGAAATAGGAACATTACTCAAAAAAAATATAAGAGAATATGGAATGTATATAGCTCTTGCAATCATTATGTTGATTTTTTCTGTATTAACAAATGGATTATTTCTTTCTGCAAGAAATATAAGTAATTTATTTAATCAAATGGGTTATATTGCTGTATTGGCAGTTGGTATGACATTAGTAATTGTTATAAGACATATCGATCTTTCTGTTGGATTTGGTTCTGGATTTTTAGGTGCAGCTGCAGCAATATTATTGATGAATCATAATGTCCCAGTTCTTCCAACAGTAATAATTGTAACTTTATTAGGTATTGCCATGTGGCTTGTTATAGGATTTTTAGTATCATATATAGGTATACCTTCATTTGTTGTTACTTTGGCAGGAATGATGGTGTTTAGAGGAGCATTATTAGTTTCTACTGAAAAAAGTGGGACAATTATAATATTAAATGATACATTTAATATTATTGGTAATGGCTATATTCCAGATTTTTTTCACGGTGAATATATTCATATAACGACATTGTTAATAGGTGTACTTATTGTATTATTTTATATTTATTCAGATATAAAAAGCAGAAATAATAAAATGAAATATAACTTTGAGGTATTATCTGTTCCAGTATTTATAGTTAAATTAATATTAATGTCTTCAATAATAATGTATGTTTTTTGGATTTTAGCAAATTATAATGGTTTATCATGGACAGTTGTAATAGTTTTAATTGTTACTCTTATTTATCATATTTTTACTACAAAAACAGCTTTAGGAAGACATATTTATGCTGTTGGAGGAAATCCAGAAGCAGCTAAACTTAGTGGTATTAGTTTAAATAAAATTACTTTATTTGTTTTTGGATCAATGGGATTTTTGACAGCATTATCAGGAATTTTATATGCATCAAGATTTCAATCAGCAACACCTACTGCTGGAGCATCTTTTGAACTTGATGCTATAGCAGCTGCATTTGTTGGAGGAGCTTCAGCTGCAGGAGGCGTTGGTAAAGTTACTAACTCTATAGTAGGAGCCATTGTTATGGCATCACTTATTAATGGTATGAATTTAATAGGTGTTGGTATATCTTATCAATACATTATTCGTGGAGCAGTCCTTGTTGCAGCAGTTATATTTGATATTAAAACCAGAAGTAAAGCATCATAATATCTCCCCTTTATATATAAGTATATAAAAAATAGTAAAACTCTTTTTTGAGTTTTACTATTTTTTTATTTCAATAATTACATTTCATTAAGAACTTTAATTCCAAGAAGGTTTAATCCTTCTTTTAATATATGAGCTGTTTTTTCACACAAAATTAGTCTTGAATTTAATTCAATATCAGTTGATTTTAATATAGGTGTTGAACTATAAAAAGAATTAAAAGTTTGAGCTAAGTCAAATAAATAATCCGTTAAAAGATTAGGTTTATAAGCATCTGCAGCTCTTAAAACAGCTTCAGGGAATTTAATTAAGGTTTTTGCTAATTTTTCTTCAGCTTCAGTTGTTAAAGATAAATTATTTGAAAGCTTATCTATATTTGCTTTTCTAAAAATAGATTGTATTCTTGCATATGTATATTGAAGATAAACTGATGAATTTGCATTAAAACTCAAGGTTTTATTCCAATCAAAGATAACTTCACTGGTTCTATTTTGACTTAGATCACCATATTTTACAGCTCCAATTGCTATTATTTCAGCTTTTTCATCTATATTTTCATCATTTGGATTTCTTTCTTTTAAAATGTCTAATACCTTTTCTTTAGCTCTATCGAGTAAGTCTTGTAATTTTATAACATTACCTTTTCTTGTTGAAAATACTCCATCAGCAAATCTCATTAATCCAAAGTAAACATGTTCTTTTTTTACATCCCAACCGAGCATATCAGTTATTGCAAAAACTTGTTTAAAATGAAGTTGTTGTCTATCATCAGTTACATAAATTAGTCTATCTACATTATATTTTTTTCTTCTAAAATCTATACATGCAAGATCTGATGTTGTGTATAAAAAGGCACCATCACTTTTTTGAACTAAAGCTACTGGTATATGAGATTCTTCAGGAAATTTTACTACAAGAGCCCCTTGGTCTTTTTCAGCAATATTTTTTTCCTTTAATAATTCTATTATTTTTCCCATCTTGTCATGATAAAATGATTCACCATAATATGTATCAAATTTTATGTACATTCTGTCGTATATTTTATTGTACTCACTCATGGAGACATCAATAAATTCTTTCCAAAGTTTTCTGTTTTTTTCATCCCCATCTTGAAGTTTTTTTAATTCAGCTCTTGCAATATCAAGAAGTTCAGGGTTTTCAGCAGATTTTTTTTCAAATTCAACATATATTCTTTCTAATTCATTTATAGGATTTTTTTCATAATTTTCTTTGTCTAACCATCTTTCATAAGCAACAATTAACTTACCAAATTGAGTTCCCCAATCTCCAAGGTGATTATCTCCAATAACATTGTATCCTACGAATGTATAGATTCTTTTAATAGCATCTCCAATAACAGTACTTCTTAAATGTCCAATATGCATTGGCTTTGCAATGTTTGGAGAAGAATAATCTATGACTATGTCTCCAGAAATATCTCTATTGAAGTCAATCTTTTCTTTTCCAGTAGAAAGAACATAATTTTCAATAAAAGATTTTTTTAAAAAAATATTTATAAATCCAGGACCGGCTATTTCAACTTTTTCAATTACATCATTTTTTTCAAGATTATCTACTATTTCTTGAGCTATAAGCCTTGGGTTCTTTTTAAATACCTTTGCATTTATCATAGCATAATTAGTTTGATAATCTCCAAAAGTTGGATTATTTGTTTCTTGTATAAATAATTTTTCTGCATTTTCTTTTCCATAAAGTTTTGAAACAGTTTCTACCAATATTTCTTGAAGTATATTTTCAATTAATTTAATATTAATCACGCTCCTTAAATTTTTATATTTTGTATTTTATATTTTGTATATTTTGCCGTAATTTTGTTTTATGCATATTATCACTCCTAAAGATTTAAACTTTATAGTATAATTAAAATGAGGTGATTAAAGTGAAAAAAAGTGTAATTATCATTGTTTTCTTTATTATAGCATTTTTATTTTTTTTATTCATTAACATTAATAAAAAAAATGTTAAAAATGTTTCTTTTTTCAACATGGATAATAACAATAATAATTATCCAGATATATTAGAACTAGATTATAAAGATTCAAATAACTTTAGATTATGGTATTCATCGATATTAATTGCTATTTTAAAAAAAGATATAAAACTTCCTAAAAATTATCAGGATTGTGCAGGATTAGTTCGTTTTGTATATAAAGAAACACTAAAAAAACACAATAATGATTGGATAAATCAAAGTAATTATAAAGGACCAATTTTTAATGACATAAAGAAATATAATTATCCAGATATTCCTTATATAAAATCAAAATTATTTAAAATAAAAGAAGAATTAAAAACAAATAATTTTTCAACTTATGCTTCTGCAAGGTATATAATAGAATTTAATATGAATTATGTTTCAAAAGATATAATATTTGCTAAAAATGGAGATATATTAGCATTTTTTCATCCAGAAGATACAGATTTTCCATATCATTTAATGATATATTTTAAAAATACAAAAAATAAGTATGTAATATACCATACAGGACCAATAAATTCAAACAATAAAGGTGAAATTAGAGTAGTAAAAATAAATGATTTATCTTTAGTTGATCCAACTTGGCGAGTAAATAAAGATAATAAATATTTTTTAGGTATTTATAAATTTAAAATTTTAAATTAAAATCTTTTAATTGGAATTGTTTTGGTGTTATTCCAAATTTTTCTTTAAAAATTTTTATAAAATAAGAAATATTTTCATAACCTAAATCATAGGCTACATCGGTTACACTCTCATTTAATAATCTTTTTTTTGCTTCATTTAATTTTAAATTTTTTAAATAATTATTTGGAGAAATTCCTGTACACTTTTTAAAATATGTAGAAAAATTTGAAGTGGACATGCTTAAATAATTTGCTAAATCATTTACTGTTAAATTGTTTAAAAAATCATTTTTCATCTTTGAAATAGCTTTTTGAATTAATGTGTTTTCATGACATAGTAATGAATTAGATAATTCATTTGTTAATAAAGAATAAGTTATTTCTTGAGCATATAAATCTAATAAAAATTCTTTGTTTTTAGTATTTTGTAAAAAGACATTGTGTATTTTATTAAGTACATCATCTATTAAATTAACTTTGCTCTTAAAAAGAGAAACTTCTTTTTGTTCAACATTAAATTTTATTGAAATTTGATTTGATATATTGTGTATTAATTCATTACTTATCTCTAAAACAAAAGCCTTTGTTGGTTTTTGTATTTCCATTTCAACAGAAGAATTTGAAGGTAATAAAATAAATTGATCTTTATTATAAATAAATTTTTCATTTGAATTGATAGTAACTCTTTTTTCTCCTTCTAAAATAGTACACAATCTTGGATATTCATAAGATTTATAAGATCCTTTATAATAACTATTAAAATCATAGTATAAAACTTTCATATATTTTGTTTCTAAACCATCATTCATTTCAAGTTTTCTGTTAAATGAATTCATTAAAAACACCTCTTTATTATTTTCCTTGTTAAAATTATAACATTTTAAAATTAAAAAAATAGAATATTTTTATGAAAAAAGTGTTAGTTTTTTTTTTAACAAAAGAATATACTTTTAATGTGAAAATAATAATTTAAAGAGGTGATGAAAATGGGTTATAAATTTTTTATGCCAACGATGAGTTTAATGGGAAAAGGATGTTTGAATGAAGCAGGAGATGCAATAGTAGAAAATGGATTTAAAAAAGCTCTTATAGTTACTGATAAAGTTTTGGAAGAAATAAAATTAGTAAATAAATTAACAGATATGCTTGAAGGTAAAAAGATTGACTATGTTGTTTATTCTGGAGCACAACCTAATCCAACTATTTCAAATGTAGAAAATGGATTAAAAATGTTAAAAGAAAATAATTGTGATTTTGTAATGTCTTTTGGAGGAGGATCACCACACGATTGTGCAAAAGGAATAGCACTTGTTGCTAAAAATGGAGGTAGCATAAAAGATTATGAAGGAGTAAATAAATCTAAATTACCACAACTTCCATTAATTGCAGTTAATACAACAGCTGGTACAGCAAGTGAAATGACTATGTTTGCAATTATAACAGACGAAGAAAGACATGTTAAAATGGCAATAGTTGATAAACATACTACTCCAATAATAGCTGTAAATGATCCTGAATTAATGATGGAAATGCCAAAATCTTTAACGGCAGCAACAGGAATGGATGCATTAACTCATGCAATAGAAGCTTATGTTTCAACAGCAGCAACACCAGTAACAGATGCAAGTGCACTTCATGCAATTACATTGATTTCAAAATACTTAAAAAAAGCTGTTGACAATGGACAAGATGTTGAAGCAAGAGATAAAATGGCATATGCAGAATTTTTAGCTGGTATGGCATTTAACAATGCATCATTAGGTTATGTACATGCAATGGCACACCAACTTGGGGGATTTTATGATTTGCCACACGGAGTTTGTAATGCAATACTTTTACCACATGTTCAAAAGTATAATTCCCAAGTATCTGCTAACAGATTAAAAGACGTGGCAAAAGCAATGGGAGTCGATGTTTCTAATTTAAATGCAGAAGAAGGTGCAAAAAAAGCTTTAGAAGAAATTAAAAAATTATCAAAATCAGTTGGAATTCCATCTGGTTTAAAAGAAATAGGAGTTAAAGAAAAAGATATAAAAACACTTTCAGAAAATGCTTTGAAAGATGCATGTGGTTTTACAAATCCAAAACAAGCAACACTTGAAGAAATAATGAACATATATAAAGAAGCATTATAATAAATATAAATTATTAAAATTATAAAAAATCCTCTTTTTAAAAGAGGATTTTTATTTATCAAAAAACATAAACTTTTATGTTATAATTTATTTATAAAACTTAATTGAAAAGGGGGATATTATGAGTATTGAAAGAGAAAAAAAGTTTTATATATTAAAAAATACGTCTATTATTGATAATTTAAAAGATAATTGTATAGAAAAAGTAGGGATTATTCAATGGTATACAAAAATTAAAGATGAATTTGAAGAAAGAATAAGATTAAATATAAGATTATTAAATGATGGTTATTCTTATGAATGGATAAAAACAATTAAGAAGGAAACAAATAAACTTAATGAAAGAGAAGAAATTGAAGAATCAATTGATTATAGTCTTGAGAAAGATTTAATGGATAAACCATGTATTGCTAAAATAAGATATGTAGTAAAAAAAGACCCAGAAATTATCATTGATGAATATTTATTTCAAGATAATATTAATTATAATGTTGTAGATAAATATGATTTAAATAAAATTTATATTGTTGAAGTTGAAGAAAAATCAAAAAAAAATATTGACTTAGATAATGAAGCAAAAAAAATTTTTGGAAAAAAATTAAAATTAATAGACAAAAATGATGAAGAAAAACTAAAGAATAAAAGCATTGCTAATATTTTTAAGTTTGATAAAGAAAAAAAGATTTTGAATATAACTGATATCAAATTTTTTATAGAAAATAGATTAAAAGGAAAAGTTGATGTATTTTTATCACTTGGATTATCATTGAAAAGTAATATTAATAATCCTAAAAAAAATATATTTGATGAAATAAAAAAGATGTTTAAAGATAAAAATTATTACAATAGAGAAGCTTTAATTGAAAGTTCTGCAGAGATAGGAACTTTAATATCACTTAAAGAGAGTGGATTTGATATAAATACCGTATATACTTATGTTTCAAATCCTTTTATAGATGAAAAATTTGATGTTGAATATTTAGAAAATACTGATAAAAATTTTAGAAAAAATTATTCATCTTTTTTTGATACGGAAATTAATGATTTTAATCAAAAAGAATATTTTTTTAATGAAAACAGAAGAAGATTTCCAAGTGTTTATCCATTTTTCTACAAAATATGTAAAGATATATTAAATATTAAAAATATTGAATATATATCTAATGATTATGATTCTAATGATAGCAATAAGTCAAAAACTTTATTTGTAGATACTTGGGATGTTTTAAATAAATTATATCAAAGTTCTAACAACTTAATATTTGATATAGGACCAGGTAATAAGTTGTTTTCAATAATAGTTTCTTTGTATGCGTTATTTAATAAAAAAGAATTTTATTATAAGTTTGAAACTGGAGATATTTTTAAATTTCCTGAAATAGGAATAGATTGGGATTATCAATATCTTGATGAATTATACAATATAATAAATAATTATAGAAATAAAGAAGAATTTAATAAAATTTATAAGTACTTACCCAAAAATATTCAATCTTTGTATTATAAAAACAGAGAAGAATTAAAAGAGTTTTTTCCAGTAGAATTGATATTGAAAAGTTATAAAGAAAGAAGAAATATGCCATTTGGATATGGAGAATCTTATTTAAAATTTATTAAAAATAATGAATTATATGATTATATTAAATATGGAATATTTAATAAATGGACTCATATGTGGATAGGAGACTT
This sequence comes from Tepiditoga spiralis, assembly GCF_014701195.1. Lineage (NCBI taxonomy): Bacteria > Thermotogati > Thermotogota > Thermotogae > Petrotogales > Petrotogaceae > Tepiditoga > Tepiditoga spiralis. The sequence continues at coordinate 2,082,476 of NZ_AP018712.1, read as the reverse complement.
AATTCCAGAAACCGTAGAACATTCACAAAGACATAGTAAAAGATTAATGGAAATGACTGTAAAAATTATAAGAGTTATTGGAGAAAGGAACTTCTTACCCAAAGTAGAATTAGATAAAGAGTATGTTGAAGGTATAAATTATAGAGACTTATTTTACTTTTTGTTTGGAGTAGCTTTAAATGTTCATGATTTAGGACATACATATTCAAAGTTTAAATTAAAGTCTAGAGAAGATTTTTATGTGGATGCTTTTCCTTCTTTAGTTAGAGATTTACACAATGAATTAACATTAAATTTAATAGATGATGAATCGTTTGATATTTTAGCTATTAATAATAAATTTTCTGATAAATCAAAAACTTTACAGGATTTATTTGGCAATAAATCAAAAGAAATTATAAACGCAATTAAATATATTTGTAAATATCATAGAGGTTATCTACCAATTGATGATAAATTAGAAAAATGCGATAAGGAGTATGTAAAAATTTTTGATATTGATTATTCTCCTTTAGCTAAAGTAGTTGAAAATATAAAAGATGATAACTTAAAAAAAATTATTATTCATTCAGCAAGATGGATTAAGTTTATAGATGGAACAGACGTTCAAAACGATAGAATAGTTACAAAAAGCTATCATGAAATGAAAAAACAAAGAACTGCTTTTGATATTATGATTAATATAAATAGATTTTTAAATGATTCTAAAAATATAGATACTATTTATGAAGAATTTGAAACTAATTTTAAATTGATGAATGAAAATTTAAAATTAAAAAATAAAAATTATAAAGAAATAGAAGAAAAAGCAAAATCGTTAGAAAAGAAATTATACAATAAATTAAAAGAATATATAAAAGATAAAAATGAAATTAACTTAAATAGATTAGGGCAAGTTAATAAAATTTTATTTAAAGCAAGACAATTTCCACATTTTGATAAACATTTTGCTGTTAATTCAGTATTTCCAACTTGGTTTGAATGGTCAGATAAAAAAGATGTAATGACAATACATTTTAAATTGATTAAAAATCCAGAATTTGAAGGGGAAAAAAAATATATAAAAAATGATATAACTAACGAAGTTAAAAAAGATATAACTGATGAACTTGAAAATGCTAATATTACTATTAATAATAAAAAATTAAAAATAGAATTTGATTAATAATTTAAAATAAAGGTGAATTATTCACCTTTATTTTTTATATTTTTTGAATTTGAGTTATTATAATTTTGTGCTATTCATTTTCAATAATGAAATTTTCAGATACATTAAAATGTTTGGCTGTAATTTTTATAGCTTCTTCCTTAGTTTTTCCAGTTAATAATAACATCATCATATATACATCTATTTCTATTAATTTCATTTATTTCACCTCCAATACTTTTTTATAAATAGTATTAATTTTAATTATTTTTTTTATAAATTTCTTTTTCATTGGTAGAATTTTTTTGTATTTCATTGCTTTTTTCACCTTTTATTATTTTTAAACTAACTATAAGAAATATTATTATAAATAATGCTAAAATTAAAAATATCAATAAACTTTCTATCATTTTTGTTTGGTTTTCTATTACTATACTTTGATTTTTAGTGGTTTCTGCTAAATATAAATTTGTGCATGATGAAAATAACATTAATATAATCGTTGAAATAATTATAAATACTTTTTTCATAAAAAATCACCACCTTTATTATTTTTTATCTTTTATCAAATTATGATTCGACATTATTAATTGTAAAAATAAATAAAGAGGAGCAAAGCTCCTCAAAGAGATTTAATCTTCTTTTTTTTCTTCATTTTTCTTTTCATTTATTTTTTTATCATAATACTTAAAAAAATGCTTAGTTAATTCTTTTATTTGTTCTGAAAATAATGTTCCAATTACTATACCAATTATAAATTCTAACATGTTTACTCCTCCTTTCGAATTTTTTTAAATACTTTTATAAAACAAATAAAAAATAGGGAGCAAAAGCTCCCAAGAATTAATATAAAGTATCAACATAATAATACAATTTTTCCTTAAAACCTTTAGTAATCCAAAGTTTAGAAATTTCATGTCTTAATTCATATTTTGAATAACCTTTCTTTTTGTATTCACGCATTAATTTTTTCATTGCATAATCAATTCCATAATTATCTAAATAATTGACTATAACAGGAGCAGAAGCTAAAACAAGCATTCCACCAGCCATACCAGCAGGACCACCAAGTGTTGATAAGGTTGTAGATATAGCAGCAGCACCAGCTAAACCTGATGTTGCTAACATTGCTAAAATTACCATACCCAATACACCAAACGAAGCTAATTTTACTATTACATCCATGATTTTCACCATCCTTTTTTATATTTTTTGTTTCTCTATGTTATTATTCGACATTAAACAAATAAATAAAAAAGATGCATTTTCATTGAAAATGCATCTTCTAATTTATGATACTTTAAATAAAAAAATAAAGTATTTTCAGAACTTGCTGAAGAATATGATTAATCCCTTTCAGGGAAGAGTAGCATTCAGACTTAAAGTTATCTTGAGAAAAAGTGGGGTCGAATACATGTTATTATCCCTTTCAGGGAAGAGTAGCATTCTGTATTTTGCAAGTGAAGAATAAGCCAAATTACAATTGAAAAATGGGCCAAAAAAATAAAACGCTGAATAAAACCACGTTTCAGGAAACATTAAGAGTTTGTTAATATTATAATCTCACCAATCTTTCTATAAGCATCCCTCCAATCAATCCAAAGATTTTATAAATTCTTCTGTTTCTTTTAATCTATAACTATGTTCATATTGGCCATATAAGCTCTATGAGTTAATCTATCGATCATAGCTGCAGATAATACAGGATCATTAAATATTTCTTCCCATCTATCAAAGGATAAATTAGTTGTTATTACAGTAGATTTTCTTGTTGCTCTTAGAGATAATAAAGAAAATAATAATTCAGCACCTTCTTTGTCAAAAGATATGTATCCTAATTCATCACATATTACAAGGTCATATTTTCCAAATTTACTTTGAAAAGCTCTCAAAGTTTTATTTGATCTAGATTCTTTTAATTGAGTTATTAATAATGGAATTGTTGTAAATAATACTTTAAATCCTTTCATACAAGCTTTCATACCAAGTCCTATTGCTATATGAGTTTTCCCTGTTCCAGGATTACCAGATAATATTACATTCTGATTTGTTTGTATAAATTCTAATGTAGATAATACTTTTAATTTTTTTCTTGCATCTTCTGGTAAATATTCTTTTTCTAAATCTTCTATATATTTTTTTTGTGAGAAATTTGCTGTTCTTATCCTGCTTTTTAATCTTGAATCTAATAATCTTTCATATTCTTTTTTTAATATCTCATACAAAAATGATTCATAACTTATCTCTGTATTATTTGCATCTTTTATATATTCTTTAAAATGTATTTTTAATTTTGATAACTTTAATTCTTTTGAATAAAACTCTATTTCTTCATATATTTTATTTTTGTTATTTTTCATGATTTGATCAGCTCTTTTAAATGCAACAATTGTTTTCTTGAATATTCTTCTATTGTTCCTTGATATTTATTTTTTTGATTATTATTAATTTTATTTTCATAGAGTATCTTTATTTTTGTAGCGCTTATATCTTTTGGACTTATACGTTCTAACTTTTCAATTGTTTCTTCAATATCATTTATTCTTAAATTATTTTTATACATATACTCTAATAAGTTTATGAATTCTTTTGGTTTTGTGGTAAAATAGTTATTGTAGATTTTTTTTATTTTTTGTGGGACCTGATGCAGAGCTAAACTACTATGCAATGCACCAGGTTTTCTTTTTAATAATGATAAATAATGATTTATTTCTATTTTCCACATATTATTACCATATAACCTTTTATGAGTAGCAATAGGTTTTTCATCATATATTATTATCTTTTCTGGATATAACTTAACCTTTAACCATTTATTAGTATATTCTACTGGTACCGAGTAATGACAGTTATTTAAAGTTATAGTTGAATATTTATCTACATAAACTTCTTTTATTATTGAATATTCATATTTTGGTGGTTTGCATATTAAATATTCTTTTTCTTCTTTTAACAACTTTAAAGGGCTAATGTTTGATGTGTTTTTCATATTTTCATTTAAATATTTGACTCTTGAACTCAAAAATTCATTTGCATCATCTATATTTTTAAATTTATCTTTTATTGAAAATGCTCTTTGTTTCAATACATTGACACTCTTTTCTACATGACCTTTTTCATTTGGTTTTCTCACATTACAAAACCTTATATCGAATTTATAATATAATGATAATTTAGTTAAATCATCTGTCAACTCTCTATCGTTATGCCCTACAAATTTTCTTATTGCAACTTTCATATTGTCATATACAATAGTTTTATTAATACCACCAATATGTTCAAAAAACCTTACGTGTGAATCTATAAAACTCTCCATATTTTGTTTTTCATACAATAACGCATATCTATAATTACTATATGCAAAAGTAAATACTGCCATTTGAAACTTTTTATTGATTCCATTTATTTCTAACTTAACTTCTCCCCAATCGAATTCAACAATTTCTCCAGGATTATATCTTTGTTTTATATAAGCCTCTTTAGTTCTTTTTGTATTAAATTTCTTTACAATATTATATATTGTTCCTATACTAATCTCATACCCTTCATCTCGAATAATTTCATACATTTGAGTAACTGGCATAGTTTGTTTTCTCAACCCTTTTTGCCTTTTTAATTCATTTGCTTTAACTAACTCTTCTATTTTAATTCTTAATTCTTCTGTGACTTTTCTGGGTTTTCTATTTGAAACTTTATATTTTGGTTTACCTGTTATAATTTCTATTATTTCTTCTTTACTCTTTTTACTTTCTACCTTTTCAAATTCTTTTAATGCATCTTCATATTCATTTATATATTTATTTACTGTTTTTCTGTTAATTCCTGTTTTTCTGCTTATCTCTGATTTGTTTTCTCTAAAATATAATATTATTATTTCTCTTTTTTGGCCCAATCTTATCATCCTTCCTTCAACTCCTCTCTTGTTCTCTGAGAAGAGTTTATCATATTTTTTCCTTCCTGGCCCATTTTTCAATTGTATTCCTGGCTTACTTTTATTATACATTAAACATTGTTGCATTTTTGGAAATATTTTAGTTTAATTTTTATATGTTTTAGTAGTATTTAAAGGATATAAACTTATGTATATTATTAAAACAAAATGTTTAATACTTTCATATTTCCTCCTCCCTTCAAGATTTTTTAATTAATTACTTTTTTCATCATTAGAAGTTGATATTTTTTTTATAAATATTTTTAAATTTTCTGAAAACAATGTTCCTAATGCTATACCAATAAAAAATTCAAACATTTTTAATACACCTCCAAATTATATTTTCAAAGTGTTATTCGACATTAAACAAATAAATAAATAAAAAAGATGCATTTTCATTTGAAAATGCATCTTTATCTTTTTCAAGTTTATTTTATAAATGATTATACATATTTTTTAATTTTTCTATTGGAATACCAGTTAATTCAGAAATCATATTTATATCTAACTTTTTTTCTAACATTCCTTTTGCTACTTTTTCCATTTCTGTTAATTCAGTATCTTTATCCAAATTACTAACAATTTCAACCTCTTTTTTGTCAAAAGCTATTGAAACTTTTATTATGTCATTTATACCATAATTTTTTATCTCTTCTTCATACTTCTTTTCATTTATTTGTTTTAATCCATTTTGAGCGCTATTTAATAGTGTTTTTTCGTTTTTATAAAACTTTTTAAACTCTATTATTATTCCTTTATCTGTTTTATCTTTTGGAATTAATATAACATCAGCTCTTCCAAGCCATGTTTCTCTATTACTCTTTATTATGTACTTTTCTTTTAATCCAACGCTCATTCCAAGTATTAATCCATGATAAAACCTTTCTGGTTCTTCTCCACTAACATCAAAATAACTCAATGTATTCATTGTTAGTTTTTGAAAGTCTTCTTTAAACTCTTCTATATGTCCATTTATTAAGTTTATTAGTATATTATCTAATTGTATATTTTCTTCTTCAAGCATTAATAACACTGTATCTTCATAAAACATTCTTACTTCTTTATTTGGAATAGCAAGTGTGTATCTTCTATAACCTTCTTTTGTTTCTTTAATCCATTTTAAGTAACCGCTAAATAAAAACAATGTCCATATTGATTCATTTGAATTTATGTGCAAATCACCATAAACCATAGTTTCATTTATTTTACTTTCAACCTTTTCTCCATTCAAAAGTTTTTCTATACTATCTTTTATATTAACAGTTCCTTCTTTTATTAACTTTCTTATTAAATAATTCCCACTCGTATTCATCCAATATGGTCCTATCTTTTTCTCATCTACTAAGTTTATAATAGAAAAAGGATTGTAAATTTCAACACCACCAAAGTTATAACCGTTGTACCAATCTATAACTTCACTTTCTTCATATTCAAGATCATAATACTTCAATGTTTCTTCTACTTCTTCTTTAGTTAAACCATACTTATCATTGAATAGTTCATTCAATACAGTAGAAACCTTTAAGTTATTCACACCAGTAAAGATACTTTCTTTAGAAACTCTTGTTATACCAGTAAGAACTGCTTTTTCAAGATATACGTTATCTTTTAATGCCATGCCAAATAAGTTACCAATTAAAGATATTATTTCATCATAGTATCCGTGTAAGTAAGCTTGTTGAATAGGAGTATCGTATTCATCTATTAATATTATTACCTTTTTACCATAATATCTTTCCATATACTTTGATAAGTTTCTTATAGAATTTTCATATTCAGAATCATTTGCTTTTTTTGAGGTTATTGATTTATATACTGATTTTTCTTCTTCATCTAATACATCTAAAACATACTTATGATCTATATACAAAGTTGAAAGTTCAGAAATTAATAAATCATGCATCTTTTTTAAGTTGTTGGACTTTAAATCTTTAAAGGTGATGTATATAACAGGATGTTTATTTAAATGTTTTTCTATTATGTTCTTTTCTTTATATATTTTTAAAGCTTTAAAGAGGTGTTCGTTATTTTGAGTAATATCAAAAAAGTACTTCATCATAGATTGACTGAGAGTTTTCCCAAACCTTCTTGGCCTTGTTATTAATAAAACATCGCCACTTTCAATAACTTCTTTTATTAACAAGCTTTTATCTACAAAATACATATTATCTTCAATTAAAGATTTGAAGTCACTTCTTCCTATTGGAAGCCTTTTTTTCATTTTTATCACCTCTTTTTATATCCTTACATGTTATTATATCAAATCTTCTTTAAAATAAAAAAAAGGTCATTTTGATATGTTCAATGACCACATTTCGACAAGCTCAATGACCACATTTCGACAAGCTCAATGACCGTAAGAAAAGTAGAAGTATTAAAAAAAAAATAAACGTTTCCTGAGCTTGTCGAAGGGCACGTTATTATCCCTTTCAGGGAAGAGTAGCATTCAGACAAGGTATGAGAATAATAGATAATAAAGTTTATGTAAGTGTTATTATCCCTTTCAGGGAAGAGTAGCATTCAGACATATTTTCGAGCAAGCCCGAAAGGCTTGTTCTCAAATTAGTTATTATCCCTTTCAGGGAAGAGTAGCATTCAGACGCTATTGATGGTTATATGTATTTCAGTGAAACATTTGAAGTTATTATCCCTTTCAGGGAAGAGTAGCATTCAGACAAAGTTTGTAATTAAAGTAAATGAAGGATATGTATACAGTTATTATCCCTTTCAGGGAAGAGTAGCATTCAGACTTCGAACTATTCGACAAAGTATACATTTTAATTATTTATGTTATTATCCCTTTCAGGGAAGAGTAGCATTCAGACAATTATCTGAAGAACTTACAAATAAAATTAAGATAGCAAGTTATTATCCCTTTCAGGGAAGAGTAGCATTCAGACATATTTTCGAGCAAGCCCGAAAGGCTTGTTCTCAAATTAGTTATTATCCCTTTCAGGGAAGAGTAGCATTCAGACATTAGAGAAGAAATTTATGATTTATTTTGGGAGGAAGATGTTATTATCCCTTTCAGGGAAGAGTAGCATTCAGACGACTATAATATGTTAATAGATATTATGATGAAGAAAAAGTTATTATCCCTTTCAGGGAAGAGTAGCATTCAGACATCTGGAAGTTTTTTGGGTCTAGTTAGTTTCATTGACCCAGGTTATTATCCCTTTCAGGGAAGAGTAGCATTCAGACAGGATTCAAATTCAATCACTTAGAAATGTTTCATATCTAGTTATTATCCCTTTCAGGGAAGAGTAGCATTCAGACATAGAGATATATTTCTTCCAGAAAAAAAGAGTAGAATAGTGTTATTATCCCTTTCAGGGAAGAGTAGCATTCAGACAGTTATGGATGAACATGAAGTAACTAAGTTAATAAGGGTGTTATTATCCCTTTCAGGGAAGAGTAGCATTCAGACGACAGAAATGGTTGGACAACAATGAGATAAGGGGCAAGTAGTTATTATCCCTTTCAGGGAAGAGTAGCATTCAGACAGTTATGGATGAACATGAAGTAACTAAGTTAATAAGGGTGTTATTATCCCTTTCAGGGAAGAGTAGCATTCAGACGACAGAAATGGTTGGACAACAATGAGATAAGGGGCAAGTAGTTATTATCCCTTTCAGGGAAGAGTAGCATTCAGACTCTACCCAAAGTAAATGACATGGAGGTTGCCAATTATACGTTATTATCCCTTTCAGGGAAGAGTAGCATTCAGACGAATTGATTAAGCTAATTAAGGTTCTTAGCTTAGCTAAGTTATTATCCCTTTCAGGGAAGAGTAGCATTCAGACAACAAAAAATATGGTTTTAATTTTAGTTCAAACAGAAAAGTTATTATCCCTTTCAGGGAAGAGTAGCATTCAGACTGCTAGCATTTGAATGCCTATTTATTAGTACCTTTCAATACCGTATTTTCCAAACCCTCTTTGTGATATTTTTCTTATCTTCATTTTCTACCACCATTTCGTCTGTAATGCTTATTATTACTTAGTTCCAAACCTATTTTGCTCAAACCCTTTATTTATGCGATTTTTTATTTTTGCCAATGTTCCGGAAACTTTACATTCATGTTTATTATAACACATTTATTTTTATTTTGCAAGTGTTTTTTTGTTTTTTTAATAAAAATATCTCTTTCAACGAAAGAGATATTTTTAATTAATTATTTTTTATAATTTTGTATAACTTATGATGTGTGTATTTGAATTTGTTTGTAAAGTATTCTTGTTATTTTTTTTGATAATGAGATTATTTTTATTTTTGTCTTTTATTGACATTGATTTTACTATTGTTGGTTTTTTTTCGAATGATTTATTATAATTATTATTATTATTATTAGTTTTTTTTATTGTAGTATTATTAATTCTTTTATAATTATTAATTGTAGTATTTAAAGCAGATTTCATGTTTGAAACTACTTTTTTAGATTTTTTACTTATATTTCCAGATTTATTTATTATAGGTGTTTCTAAAACTTCTTTTAAAGCTTTAGCTATTATAAACATGTTATATATTTTTATTTTTTCAACTTCTGTTAAGTCATATTCTTTATATCTTATAGGTATATTTTTATATTTATATTTATTTGAAAGTTTTTGATGGATATTTTCAACTTCATTCATACTTTTTATTAAACTTTCGTTTAATTTATTTATTACATAATTAAATTCTTTTATTCTTCTACCAATTGCATACAAAAATTCAATAGAATTATTTATTTTTTCATTTGCTTTTTTAACGTTATTTTCATATTCTATTGCTTCAGTCATTGCTTTTGATGATTCTGAACTCAAAATGATTCCACCTATTGCAAGTGCTGGTCCAAGTAAAACACTTCCTAACAATACCGATCCTATTGTACCAGCGATAGATTCTCCAATAGCTGCGCCTGATAAAATGCTTAATGTTTCTGTTCCCATAATGTTCATTATTCCATATGTTCCTAAACTAACTAATGCTCCTCCATTTATTGCTTTTATTATTGCATCTGTTTCATTTATAAAAGTTTTTCTTTGATAATCTAGTTCGTTTATTTCTCTGAAAGTTGGTATTTTATTATTTAAGTTTGGCTTATTTTCATTTATGTTTTGAAAATAACTATATAGTCTTAAAAATCTTGATATGCTATTTTTATATACACCACGTTTTAAATTTGTAAGCCTATTTGCTTTTCTATCTATTTTATTTTCAACTTTATGAAAATGTTTTTTTTTATCTTCATACGAATTACTTGCTTGTTCTTTTTTTTTTTTTGCTTCCTCCATTTCGTCTAAGCTAGCCACTCCAACACTAAAACCAGTTATACCTAATGCAGCTAAAATAAAAGGTAATGGCATATTTATTCCCCTCCTTTTTTATTTTTTTAAAATTCTGCTGTATAATTTTCATCACTCAATTTATTTTTGAAATCATGAAAACCTTCAAAAGGATTAGTTCTTATTTGAGCAATTATTCCATTCAAAGCTGCTTCAATTGCTTGTGTATTGTTTTTTTCTAAACCGAGTTCTAAAATATTAAAAAATTTATCATAAACTCTATATCTTTCTTTATAATTTTCTTCTATGTACTTCATAAATATATCTCTTTTTGCTCTAATTTCTTCGATTTTTATTTTTGTTTGATTTTCAATCATATATCTTTTAGTTTTTTCTTCTTCTTTAATTTTTTGATAATCTAATGAAGCATTAATTATTTCTGTAATTACTTGTGTAAAATTTAATGGTATTCCTACTGATATATTCTTTGATGTTTTTGTTGGTAAGTTAGTTTTTTTATTTTTTTTAAAATTCATAAAAAATCACCACCTTTATTATTTTTTATCAAATGTTCTTGCTAATTAGGTTTCTTTGTTATACTTACTCCTATTACCAATATTTTTTCATCTATTTACTTTATTTTATTTATTAAATATTTATTATTTTTTCATCTATTACATGTTCATTTAAGTTTAGAACATTATTTAAAAATTTATTTTCAAATTCTTTAATGTTTATTACATTCATATCAAACATAGTGCTTAAAGCACTTTTCATTCTATCTTCTAAATTTTTTGTCAAAACAACAAAAACATTTTTTCTTTTTAAATTTAACATTTTTTTTATTTTGGAATATTTTTTTAAAGAATTTTGATATTCACCAGTTTTTGCTTCTATCCAAAATATTTCATCATCAATTTTAAACATTAAATCTAATTCAAAATCATCACCATTTGGCAATATTATTTGTGGATTTTTTATATATGAATATTTTATCTTTTTGTTTTGTTTGTTCATTTCTAAACTTTTTATAACTTTTAATTTTAAATAACGTTCAAACCATTCTCCATTTAAAAAATTTATTGCTTCTGGTATCTTATTAACTTTTGCTGTAAGATTATACTTTGGAGATTTTTTATATATGTAAGAACTTAAAAAGGTAAGTTCATATAATCTATTACATAAATTTGTTATATCAGATATAGATCTTTGAGTAAAATCTTTCATATCAAGATTTATATAATTAGAACTATTTATATTTCTTTTTAATAATTTAAGTATAGGTTCTATACTTTCAAAATTTTCACCCATAAAATATGCTATGTTATCTAATATTTCTTCATTTTTTTCTGGTTTTAAAGTCTTTATTTGAATATTTTTAGAGTTTAAAAATTCTTCTATTTCATTTTTTCTTGGTATTTCTATTATATTTTCTTCATTTTTTATTATTTCTTTTTTCAAAATAATATTTTGAGTATTGTAATTACTCGTAATTTTTAATGAATTAGAAATTTCTTCTAATGAGTTAGCTATTCTTTCTAAAACATTTTCTAATTTTTTCATACTTTTTCCCCCTATTTTTTATTTTTGTGTTTCTAAATTAATATTCGACATTATTAATAAAATACTTTATAAAAATAGTTCTTTGCAGATTAAATCTTTTATTACAATAATTTTAGACCTCAATAAAGATTAAAAAATGACTCCTGTTCAATATAGAAATCATCTTTATACATTCTTAATTTTTTATTTAATAAATCATTATTTAAAACTTTTTTAGGTTATTAAAATATGTAAAATTTTCCAACTTTACAAGAGTATTTTGATTCTTAGTAGTTTGCACTTGGTACAAAATTATTCTACTGCGGTTAGCCAGTGGATTTCGTATGTATCCTCTATTATATTTAGTTGACAGCATGGTCTTTTTATTATTTTAGAAGTATGCTAAAAATCGGATAAAAAGATCAGTTTTTAAATCTTCTATGTTAATTATGAAACTTCAAATACACTATAAAGATTATCTGATTCCTCTAAAACTTCTTCAATCCTTTTTTCCAATTTATTCATAACGAATTCATGTTTTGCTTCTTCGTTCACTTTAAAGAGATCAATTTTATCAAGAAAATAAATAGTTAAAACAGATAAAAGTCCTGTAATAATTCCAATAATAACAGGTGAAATTATTTGTGCAAAGATATTTAAACCAGGAATAGTTTGTAAAAATTTTTCGACTCCCTCTTCAATTAAAATTCCTCCTGATACAATAACTCCTGTTGATATTAATTTTGTTGCTTCATGAGCAGCTTGTTTAAATGTAAAGCCTTTTGGTGGCATTATTAAAATTTTTATTGCCTTTAATAATGAAAAAAATCCTTCTCTAATAATCCTAACAAATCTTTTTCCTGTACTTAAAAATGTATTAATTATATAAGTAATTAGATTTGAGAAAAATCCACTAATTACACCATCTTTAAAAGTACTAACAAGATCTTTCCACTTAGATAATACTTTTTTAGAAATTCGTTGCAATCTATCTTTAATTGCTTCTAAAAAAGTTTTATCTAATCTACCATTTTTTAATCCATTTCTATAAATATCCTTAATTTCAACAAAAAGTGCTTCTGTAAATTCTTTGATCAAAATTCCCAATGATTGTTGGAGTCCCATTTTTATACCTTCTCTTCCACCAGTTGTTAATAATTCAGTTCCATTTTTTTTTATTTTTGCATTTCTAACAGTCTTATTAATGTGTTTTTTTGATTCATTATAATTTTTATTTACTAATTCTATATCTAAATCATATTTTTCTGTATTTGTTATTTTATTATTTTTTGAGTTCGTTTTAGTAGACCAAACCATTAAATCATGATTATTTTTTGATTGATTTAAAGAAGAATCTGTCATTGTAAGATTTTTATTTGAATTAGCCATATCAATTCGTTTTTCTTTTGTAAGATAAAGATTATTAGTTGATGTTATTTCTATTTCATGTGCCGAAGTAATATGATCTAAATGACTTCTTCCATCTTTTGGTATTTCTTTTCCAGTATAGCCATCTTTTAATTTGTTTACAGAGTTAAATATTTCTTTTCTTTTGTTTGAAAAATCTTTTTCATAAGGCTTTCTATCAAATTTATTATTTTTGTTTTTTTGCCATTCGTTATATTTTTTATTATCAAATTCTGTAGAAGTGATACCTTTTTTAAAATTGTGTTCTGTTGTAATATTTCCACCATCTTTATCTTCAAACAATATTTTTTCTAATCCAAATGGTTTAATAATTGAATCTAAAACTTTTTCTTTCAAACTAAATATTAAATTATCAAATTTTTCTTGATCAAAATTACCTCTTATTTCTGCAAGTATTTCATTAGCAGAACTTTTCATTTCATCATTAGAGGAAAAATCAAACTTTTCATTTTGCATTTCAAATATTTTATTTACTTTTTCAGTATCTACATTAGAATTTTTTAATTGAATAACTAATTCTCTATCTGTAGGGATATATAATTCTTTTTTATTTTGTAATTTTTCTTTTCGTTTAAAAAATCTATCTGTTCGATTACTCATTACAATCACTCCTTATATATGCAGAAATAAAGTTTTCCCAGTCTTCTCTATATTTTCTTTCTTTATATCTATCAACATTATCAGAAGCAATAATAATATCAATAATATCTGTAAAAACACACAAGTCAGTTGCATTCGATTTTTTTACAAATGTCATTGCTTCATCAAAAGTTGGAGGGTTATTATATAAAATTTGAATAGTTTTTTCAAAGGTTATAGGATAATTTTTAAATGATACTCCTTGTATAAATTCTTCTAAAGTATTTTTTTTTGCATCTGAAAAATCCCCATCACAGCAAGCTACAGATATTCCTACTGCATAACAAGCTAACAAATAGTTTTCAAATTCTTTGTATTCTTTAAATCTTTTAGATGCTTTTTTAAGTTTGCTTTTTAAATTTTCCATTTCACTAAGATTTTCTGATTTTCCTTGTTCGATGCCTTTCTTATAAGCTGAATTTATTTTATTATCGTTGTCCATATCAGAAATTACAGCACCAGCAGCACCAATAACAGCAGCACCAACAGCTACTGCCTCTGCACCTGCAAGTGATTTAGCTAAAGTTATTCCTGCTACTAAAACAGAACCGCCACCAGTAAATGGTGCTATAGCTACTGCGCCTGCTCCAATTACAATACCTCCTAAAACTTTAAATAAACTCATAAAAAATCGCCTCCTTATTTTTTTTGATATTTTTTTATATCTTTAAATTATTTTTTATCTTTTTTATAAATTAGTATAAATTTAGTGTTTCCTAAGTTAATATTCGACATTAGTTTAGATTTATTTAGAAAGGTAGAATAAAAAGAATATTAATATCCATAATCATCAAGAATGTCTCCAGCATTTCCAATGTAATCTGAATCTATACCAGAAACATCACTAGCTAAATCAGTTAAAAAATCCCAATCATTTTCATAATTTTCTTCGTAATCATTATCATCTTCATAATTTTCATAACAACCATCATCTTCTCCGATATATTCATTCCAATAAAAATACCATCCACATTTAGGACATTCTTTTGTACTATCATCCATATATTTTCCACATCTAGGACATTTTTTTTTATAAAAAATCCATCCACAATTAAAGCATTTTCTGTTATAATCTCGTACTTCTTCCCCACAATTAGGACATTTTTTCCAACCTGAAGTCATTTTCTCACCTCACTTTTTATTTATGTACTATCCATATTGTTATTCGACATTAATATACTAAATAAAGATTTATCTTTCTTTTATTTAGTATATTAAAAATATTTTATAAAAAAGATTAAAGGATAAATTTAGAAAAGAAGAATAAAAGAATTTTGAAAGGATCAATGATCGTAAGAAAAAGAAAAGAATAAAAAAATAAAATTCCATAAAGTTGTTGAAGAAAATGCTTATCCCTTTCAGGGAAGAGTATCTTTCAGACAAGAATTAGTAAGAACATTAACACCAGCTGATAATGTTTTGTTATTATCCCTTTCAGGGAAGAGTATCTTTCAGACCTGTTATTGTTGGTAGTTTAGTTGTTGTTGGCGTTATGGCGTTATTATCCCTTTCAGGGAAGAGTATCTTTCAGACCTGGAGTACTAACTTTCATAGCAACAAACTTATTACTAAGTTATTATCCCTTTCAGGGAAGAGTATCTTTCAGACATTTAGAAGTCATAGCAGAAGTTATGGATGAACATGAAGTGTTATTATCCCTTTCAGGGAAGAGTATCTTTCAGACATGAAATGAAAGAAGTAGTAGAAGAAATGGAAGCAGATGCAGTTATTATCCCTTTCAGGGAAGAGTATCTTTCAGACAATGGATAAAGAAATTTTAAAAATAGCTCTATCCAAACTTGTTATTATCCCTTTCAGGGAAGAGTATCTTTCAGACGAGTAATCGATCTACTTGTAAATGCTATAGCATTAATGGTTATTATCCCTTTCAGGGAAGAGTATCTTTCAGACAGTAAAATTGGTAAGGGTTCTTAATATGTCAAAGAACCCGTTATTATCCCTTTCAGGGAAGAGTATCTTTCAGACTAGATGAAAAAGAAATAACAATAGACAGAAATGGTTGGATGTTATTATCCCTTTCAGGGAAGAGTATCTTTCAGACCTTATTAGGGTTCTTAATATGTCAAAGAACCCGTTATTATCCCTTTCAGGGAAGAGTATCTTTCAGACAGGTGAAAACATGGTAATATATATCTCGAAGAGATCCAAGTTATTATCCCTTTCAGGGAAGAGTATCTTTCAGACTTAGAAGTCATAGTAGAAGCAATGAATGAAGGTGAAAAGTTATTATCCCTTTCAGGGAAGAGTATCTTTCAGACTGCTAGCATTTGAATGCCTATTTATTAGTACCTTTCAATACCGTATTTTCCAAACCCTCTTTGTGATATTTTTCTTATCTTCATTTTCTACCACCATTTCGTCTGTAATACCTATTATTACTTAGTTCCAAACCTGTTTTGCTCAAATCCTTTATTTATGCGATTTTTTATTTTTGCCAATGTTCCGGAAACTTTACATTCGTGTTTATTATAACACATTTATTTTTATTTGTTTATATATTTATATGTTTTGGTAAGATTATATCTTGTTTTTCAAAATATGCAATATTCAAGGCTTCTCTTAATATACTTTCTAGTTCTCTAAAGTTTCCTGGATAGTCATAATTTTCTAGTTTTTCAATGGCTTCTAGCGAGATTTTATCTACTTTATAAATTTTATTTTCTTTATCATATTTATTAATGAATGGATTTAATAGTATAAAATTTATTAAAAATCTTATATCTTCTTTTCTTTCTCTTAATGATGGTATTTTTATTTTATATTTAAATCTGTGGTATAAATCGCTTCTAAAATTACCTTTGTTTATTTCTTCTTTTATATTTTTGTTTGTTGCACATATTATAAAAGCTGGTGCGTATTCTGGTTCTCCATCGGATCCTTCTGGTAAAACTTTATTATCATCAAAGTATAATAATAATTTAGTTTGTGTTTCTATGGGTATTTCTGATATTTCATCTAAGAATATTAATTCTTCTTTATGAGAAACTATTCTTCCAGGTTTATCTTTATCTGCTCCAGTAAAAGCGCCTTTTTTATATCCAAATAATTCTGAGTCAATTAAATTTTTTTCTATATTTACAAGTGAAAATTTGTATGCTGTTTCTCCAAAAAGAAGGTTATCAGAAATAATATCAGCAATTAATGATTTTCCAGTTCCTGTTTCTCCTTCTATTAAAAGAGTAGGAAAAACATTAAAAGTTTTTTCTTTAGTATTTTCATAGTTTTCTTTAAATTCATAAAAATCATTTAAAATAGTTCTTATTTGTCTTGAAAATTTTTGCATAGTTATGTCTAAAAATATAGAAATATATTTTCTTTTTCTATAAAATTCTTCTATATTATCGAATTCTGGATTGAATTTCCAATTTTTAATATTTTTATAAGCAATTCTTTTAATATAAAACTTATCTTCTTTTTCTAATTTTGTATAAGTTAGCTTTCTAATTTCATTTTTTAATAATTTTTCAAGTTTACCTATTTCTTCATATTCAGTATTTAATTTATTTTTTCTAAATACTCCTATAATATTATAATTAAAAAAATTTTCTAAAATATTTTTTTCTAAATATTTATCTATGATTAAAATTATTTTTTTAGGTTCAATCTCTTTAAATTCTTCTTTGTATTTGTTATATTTATCTATATTTCCAATATAAATTGTACATTTATTAAACTCTTTTGTAAAAAATTTGCTAATATCTATATTTTCTTCTTTTGATTTAAATTGTTTTTTTAAATAATTTTTTATTGGTTTTATTAAATCTTCGTATTCTTCTTCTATATATATCATTAAAATCCTCCTAAAATCATATATTCGTTTAATGTATTTAATACAACTTTAGATTCACTATAATCTTTTATATCAAGTTCTAGTTTTTTTGCTTTTTTTTCTTTGGCTTTTTTCTTTCTTATATTATCTTCTTCTTTATCTTCAAAAAATATCCAATTTGAAAGTAATTTAATGAATTCATCTAAAGAAATTTTTTTATCTTTTTTATCTTTTTTATTCAAAAATTCTTCTATTAATTTTTTATTATCTAATATGAATTTTCTAAATTTTCTGTTTTTTTCAATTTCATTTTTTTCCTCTTTTTTCTTTTTTTTAGTAAGATTACTTAGTGGATAGGCACATCCATCTAATAATTCAATATTCTTATAAGTTATAAAATCTCTATCTAACATAAAATATTTTTCATTTTTATTTCTGCTATCTATAGCTAATCC
Organism: Tepiditoga spiralis; assembly: GCF_014701195.1. Taxonomy (NCBI): domain Bacteria; kingdom Thermotogati; phylum Thermotogota; class Thermotogae; order Petrotogales; family Petrotogaceae; genus Tepiditoga; species Tepiditoga spiralis. The sequence continues at coordinate 2,064,277 of NZ_AP018712.1, read as the reverse complement.
ATTTAATTTTTCTGGTGTTACTTTTTCAATAACTAAAAAGGATTTGAATATTTCTTTTAAACTTTCATATTTTCCTATTTTATCATCTTTTATTTTTATACTTCCTAAATTTATTAAAACATATTCTTCATCTGTTTTTAATAGTTTAAAGGTTATAGTTTTTTTTGGTATGTCTATTTCAGTTTCTAAATTTCTTTCCTCTTTTGCTTTTTTTGAAATTTCAGTGTTACTATAATCATCTTCGTTTATTTCTTCTTCTTGTTCTTCTATAGAACTTCCATTGATATTTATATAATTAAAGTCTGTTTTTTTTGTTTTAGTTAAAAATTGATTTTTTTGTTTTTGCTGTAAGTGGATTTTTTTATTCATTTTCATCACTCCTAAAAAATGCATATTTTATTCTTGGTTGTGTTTCAATATATTCTTTATTTAATTCAATTTTTTCTAAAACATTTAGGCCACTTTCAAAGCTCATGCAGGTTAAAGGACCTCTTATATCAATATTTGATAAATATTTTTTTATTGAATCTATATTCTTTTCTTTTTTTAAATATTGAGCAAAATTATATAAAAGTTCAAAATAAATTGAATTTGGATTTATTTTTTCTAATAAAGAAAATTTGTCTTTATCTTTATCTTTGTTTATACCCATTTTTTCTTTAATTTCTTCATTATTATCCAAAGATTTTAAAAAATCAAAGTATGTATCTTTTTTAAATGCTTCTTTAAATATTATAGTTTTAACAGTTGCCATAGGTAGTGATTTTGAACCAGAGTGAAAAGTTTCCATTGAAAGTTGTGTGCCTCTTTCTCCTAAAACTTGTCCTGCTGTTATTCCTATATAATCATTTGTAAAATCATTTAATGTTGATATATCTTTTCCACAATATTTACTGCTAACAAAATAATTATTGTTTATTTCGATTACTTTTGGTGATAACAAGATAAATTTATTTGGTAATTTTTCTAATTCATTTGGGGTTAATAATATTTTTTTATTATTATATTTTATATATCTATATAAAAATTTTTCTTTTCCATATTTTCCTTCTTTAAGTTCATTTAAATCAATTTCGTATTCTATGAAGTCATCTATTTCTTTTTTTGTTTTTATTGTTCCAAGAAATTCAACTAAAACTCTTGTAAAGTATCCAGCATCTGCAACGTGAAGTTTTTTATCCATTAAGGTTCTTCTTGCTCTTTTTGCTATTCCCTTTTCTGGGTTAAAGTATATTTCTTTATTTATACCATGCACAAATCCTTTATCATCAGATATGTCTTTTATTTTTTGATTTAATTGAATATACTGTTCATCATTTCCTCTACATTTTGAATTTCTTATTTTTTTCATGCTTTCTGTATTGTTATCAATTTCAAAAATGCTAAGGGTTAAATTTTCTTCTGTTGCTTTTTTTAATGCTTCATTCAATATTTCTTTATTTATCATTTCTTTTATTTTTTTATATTCTTTATTTTCTAAAAGTTTTCTTATTTTTTTAACATAGTCTTTTTTTATAGATGATTTTGATTTGTTTGTTAATAAAAAGAGTCCATATATCATATCTTGATCTATTGAATAACTTAGTTCTCCTTCACTTATTTTTAAAGGGTTTTTTGAAGGGAGCATTTTTTCTATTTCATTTATTTCTTGTTCAGTTGGATAATATACTGCCATTGTATCACCGTCAAAATCAGCATTGAATCCTTCACAAACATTTATTGGTAATCCTATTGTATAATTATTCCAAAATCTTGCTTTAAAACTTTGTATAGAGTGTCTAAATAATGATGGTTGTCTATTCAATAGTACATATTTTTCTTCTTCTAAAACTTTTTTATTTAATTCTTTTGCTATTTCAATTCTTTTTTTATTATCTCCTTTTTTAGCTTTTAAAATATTTTTATTTTGTATATCTATAAATTCAATTCCAAATTCTATTGGTAATAATACAGTATCTATATCCATTTTTAAGTCAAATTCTTTTATATAAGTTAGTGGTTGTGGAGTTATTACTGTTCTTCCTGAATAGTGTAATCTTCTTGCAATAACTAGTTTTTTCAAGTATCCATTTTTTACAAATAAATATTTTTTTAATTTATTTGTAAGTATAGCTTTTTCTTTTTCTATATTTTTGAATATTTTTTCTTCATAATTTTTATTTAATATAGATTCTAGGTTATTTAAAGTATCTTCATTAGAAATATTATTTTTTAATATTTTAATTATGTGTTCGTTGGTTTTGAAGTTATCAACAACAAATTCTTTTAGTGGTTCATCTATTTTTTTCATAATTTTATCTAATTCAAATTTTACTTTATTTTTTAATTCTTTTTTTAATTCTTTTTTTATTTGTTCTTTTAAAAGTAGAAGTATATATTTTTGTATATCTTTTTTTGTTAATTTATTTATTATTTTTTTTAAAACAAGGTATTGATAATAATTTTCAACTTCATTTTTTTGATAAATATTTAAAAATTCTAATAATTCTTTATTTTTATTTTTAGTACAAAAAAATTCTGATTTTAAATTTTTATTTATTTTATAATCAATATCAAATCCATTTATTAATTTTTTAAAGTAAGATTCAGGATATTTTGAATATATATTATTACCTTTATTATATTTGTTATTCAAATTTTTTTCAGAAAAAAGGGTTACTAATTTTTCATTATTATATGAATACATAGACCAAAATTCCATTTCTCCAAATTTTTGCCCACCATTTCTTGATTTTCCTTTTAATGGTTGATAAGATAAAATACCTTCTTTTGCAATAGCTGAAAAATGAATTTTATCCTTAACACAATGATCTAATCTAACAATATATTGATATCCAGCTGTTAAATACCAAGTATATTTTTCGTACTCAACTTTAAATCTTCCGTATTCATCAGCCCCTATTTTCTTTAAAGATTCTAATATTTCATCTTTATCTTCATAAGCTGTTTTTAATGGATCAATTCCATTTTCATATTTTTTGAAGTCAGAATGTTTTTGTGCCATAGAAGCATGTACTTCATATAATTGCCCTAAATTCATTCTTGAAACAACTCCCAAAGGGCTTAAAATAATTTCTGCACTTTTATATTCGTTGTTAAAAAAGACTTTAGGCATTTCATTATCAGGGATTATTTTCGATACAGTTCCTTTATTTCCATGTCTTCCCATTAATTTATCACCAATATTCAATTCTTTTTTTACTGAGTACTGAATTCTTATTTCAATTAAAATATTGTTTTGATAGTTTTTATATGGATACACAGGCGTTTTAGGTATATTTTTTATTTGTGCTGGATATTTTCCTTCATATCTTATTTCTTTATTATTTTTAACGGTTGCAATAATATCATTAAAATAAACCCAATCACCTTCTTTTTTTTCCCATTCTATAACTAATTTTTTTTCACCAGCATTATAAATCCATTTATTTGATTCAATTTTTGGGTTTTTGTCAAGTGGTATAGTATCTTTTATAATATATTTTGATTCTTCTATTAAAGTTGTTTCCATTTTTTTTGCAAAACTTTCTGATACTACTATTCCATCTTCAAAATTAAATCCTTTAAATAATCCATAAATTGTTAAAGCGTTAACTCCTATAAAATCTTTTTCATTTCCTGTAGAAATTAAGGGCTTTTCAGCATCTTTTACTTTTACAGCTTGTTTTAAGTTTTTTGATCCCATTAATATTCTTGCACCATCTGAATGAAGAATAAAAGGAATTTGTTTTGTTGCAAATGATAATATATTTTCATTGTCTCTTTTAAATTTAAAATTTTTAAAATCATATTTTAAGTTTTCAGAATCAATTAAGCTTAAAGTTAGTCCTATTTTTTTGGATTCAGGGGTTTCAAGCATATCAACGATACCAATGTGTGTTTTGTTAGGTAATCTTAATTTTTCATTTACTTTTTCATTTGGATAAACAACTTTTCTTGGATTAGTATATTTTTCTATATAATTTAAGTCATATGGTTCAAAAAAAACAGGGATTTTTACATAAATTGATTTTATCTTTTTTTTAATTTTTACATCATATTTGTATAACCAAACTCCTGTTGTTTTTATAAGTTTGTTTATTGAATTTCCTAATAGATCATTTTCATCTTTATTTTTTTTTCTTTTCGCATTTACAATTCTTAAAAAAGTAGAGAATATTGCTAAAAAATAACCAGGAATTATTAATGAATTATCAAAATCTATTTCAGTATTTATTTTTTTATCTTCGTTAATTTTTACAGTTTCTTCGTTTTCTTCTACAGTTTCTTCTTCATCTTCTTTCGTTAAATATTTATCAAAAATAACAAAAGGAGAATACAATTTTTTAGAACCTGAATAATAATAGCCATTTTCGTCTGGAAATAAAATTGCAATATCTTTAAAAATGGAAGTTGATTTTTCATCATAAATAAATTCTATATCATATAATTTCCCTATTTCAATACTTTCATTAAATAAATTTCTTTCATTATTAAATTTAAATTTTGATTTTTTTACTTTATTAGAAAGTTTTGGATTTATATCTTTTAAGTTTATTTCTACATAATTAAAAAAATTTTTTAAAATTTCTTCTAATTTTTCTGATTTTAAAGTATTAAATATCATATTTTTTCCCCCTGTTTTTTTATAACTATATATATTTTAACATAATTTAGTCCATTTTTAAAAGTCTAAATATATATTAAAGAGGGAATAAAGTATTTATTAAAATAATAAATAAGTTTTATTGAGAGTATCTTTGGTTTTTTTATCATAATTCATTAATTTAAAAAAATTATTTTTTGATATACTTTTTTCATTAAAATATTTTTTTGGAATTTTATGATTTTTATATAGATTCATAAATTTAGATAGTGCTTCAGCTTGACAATTATATGATTTTTTATGATTAAATTCTATATCGCTAAATGCTTCGTATTCTAACAATAAATCAAAATCAATATTACTTTCTAATAATGCATTAAAATATAAATAATCATAAAATGCTGTTATTGGAATTAGATCCCATTTTTCACCATCAAACTTAAAGTATCTTAACTTACCTGAACTTTTTAATCTTTCATCTTTTTTAGCATCTTTTGAAGTTAAATATAGTATATCATTATAAGGACCACCATTTTCAAAAACTTTACTAGATTGAAAAATATTTTCTAAATGAAACCTTCCTTTTGAAGTTCTTATTTTTAAATTAAATGCACTTAATTGTATTCCTAATTGTGATTCTGATTTTGAAGATATTTCTAATATTTTATTTATTCCAATTTTTTTAGCGTTTTTATGTAATGATTCTATATTTTTTCTTTTTTGAACAATTGAAAATCCTGGATTCCATTCAAATTCAACTTCTTTTTTTTCTAAAGGATAAACAATAAATATTAATCTTTTTGCCATATTTTCACCACCTTAAACATTTAATAAATTATAAATATTTGCCTTTTTTAATTTAATATTAAAAGATTTTATATTATCTTTTTCATATGGTAAAATAATTTCTTTTATATATTTATAATCTACTTTATCTTTTATTAAAATTTCTGCTTGTTTTTTTGATTTTATATAATTTTTATTTTTTTCTCTTATTCCGTATCTTTCATATATAATATCAAAATCTAATAAATCTAATATTTCACTGCAATTACCTATCTTTGCATAATTACTCGTTGAATTTGTATTAGATAGTTTAAAGCTTTTTTCTAATAAAATTATTGGATCAATCTTTATAATTACTGGATTTTTTAATTTTTTATAATATATTTTTGCAGAAAACATGTTATAACTTTCATCAAAGGCTACTTTTACATAATCATTTGTATTGTTTTTTTTATCAAGTTTTTTTGAAAGATTATCTGTTATATATTTTGGATATATTTTTTTCCATTTTAAATTATTTACACTATAAATACCTTTTTCCTTTATTATTGATTTTAAATTTTCATATTCTGTTACATGTAAAATATATCCTTTCTTTTTCATAATAATGTTGTACAATTTTTTTACATAATAATATTCATTATTATACCAATTTGACATTTTTTTCCCTCCTTTTTTTAATTTGTTCAAATTATTATTCGACATTAAAAAGGAGTTTATATAAAAAAAGGTGCATTAATGCACCTTTAAAATATATTTTATAAATTTTATTTTACTTGAATCTACCATAACCCATACTTGTTTTTGAACCAATACCATAGTATTTTAAAAATAGTTCCAAGTGTTCGTTGAGGATTTCTTTTAATTTTTCGTTTGAACTTTCTATTATTATATCAAATCTAAATTCTGTACCTGAATTAACACTCATATAAGATAATGGTATTGGATTATAGATATCATTTGGAGCTTTATTTTCTGTATAATACTTTCCAAAATGTGGTGTTTGTATTTCTTTTATTAATTCTATTTTATCTGTTGGTATACATTCTAAAAATATTACTTTTCCAGAACTTTCTTGTGTTCCAAATATTTCATCTTTTATTTCATTCATTTCTAAATCTTTAAAATAAGTACTAAATGCACCTTTAAATGTACTTCCGGGTATGGTTGGAATCCCATAATTTCTATTCCAGTAAAATCCTATTTCATCTATTGATGGAATACCTATTCCAATAAGCATTGGAGTTTGTAATTTTTTCTTTATTGATACTACTTCTTTTCCATTTTTTATTAATGAATATATAAATCTTTCTCTTACTATATTTAATGAATTTAATGGTTTTGATAAATCGAATTTATTTAAATTATATTCTTCTAATACTTTTTTATATGTTTTTCGTGTTATTTCTAAAGATTTTTTAGATAATCTTTCTTTTTCTGCATCTTTTAATAGTTCTAAAGTAAATTTTTGTTCTTTAGTAAATTTATTTTTTTCTCTTCTAAAATTTTTTCTATCTCTTATATTTGGAAATGAGGATATTTTTAGAAATGTTTTATGTTTTCTGCTTCTATTAATTCTTGAAGAGTGTTCGTATAAATCAAATTCATCTCTACCAGGGTTAATTTCTCTAATTATTTTTTCTAATTCTTCTGATTCTTTTTCAATATAATTTTTCATGTTGTACACTTTTTTATCATAGTACAAACTTGGATTTTTTATTATTTTTGTTTCTTGATTAAAATATTTCAAGAGTTATCACTCCCTGTATTTTTATCATTTCGTATAAATATATCAGCAAATCTTCTATACCATCCAACAAATTCTAAAACTTTATCTTGTGCTAACATTAAGTTGTTTTCTTTTTCTAAAAAATCATAAATATGATCATTTGTTGTGTAAATATTTGATTCTTTTAAAAAGTATATTATATCTTCAGATACGGCTTTGTGATGTTCTTTATTTTTTGCATCTAAAAATACCAATGTTCCATAAAGTCCATTTTGTATTATTTGAGAACCTAATCCTTTTATCAAAGATCTGTATGTTGAAGCATAACTTTTATCTTTTCTCATTATTATTCTTTCTTTTGCACACTTTTGTATAGAAAAATCTGTTTTTATCATTTTATATCCCCCTTAAATTACTTTTATATATGCAAAACCTTTTCCTATAGTTGCTTTACCACCAACGTTTATAAAATTATCATTTAATTTTTCTTCTAATTTTTCTAAAGTGTTTTTTTCTAATATTTCTTTTACTATAAAGTACATAACGGTATCATTTGGTAAGTATTCTTCATACCAAAGTGCACCTTGTTCGGTTACTCCTTTTTCTTTGTTTATTTTTATTCTTGCCATAACTTCTGTTGAGTTTTTTACAAAAAACATAAAATCTTTATCGCTTAAAAGAACTGTTGTATTTATTAATTTATCTGATAAATATTCATCTGGAGTTATTTCTTTTAATTCTTCCAAAAATTCTTTTAATTCTTTAGAATATTTTGGTGTTACTAAAAATTCTTCTATATTTACTTGTGATGAGTTAAATGTTGATAATTCTTCGTTTTTGAAATTTTTTAATACTGTTGAAATTTTTTCTTCTATTTTATTATTATTTGTTAATTTAAATGCTGTTTTTAGTCTTGATAATACCATAGGGCATGTAACCCAAACAAATCCATGACTTATACTTCTTAATGGAAATAAGAATATTTTTGCTTCTGAAAAGGCTATAGTTCCTGCTAAATCTTCATTTTTATTATCTGGCATTGCTCCAAAGATATCTTTTTCGTCACTTCCCCATTTTATTTCATTTCTTATTGCTCCTTTTATTCCAGAAACAATTGGAAATCCTGTTGCTTCTTCTCTTTGTATTGGTAAATCTACAACTCCTGAATCAAATCCTTTACCTGCATGTAATTGAGTTACTGAATATAAAAATGCTACTTTTCCTTTCAATTTAATTGCCCCCTTTTATTTCGATATATTTTCCAAAACCATAATGATCATAATCATCTGTTAAGTATTTTGGTATTTCTTCTTTAAAAATATAAGTGCTTCCACTTGGCACTACTTTAAAAAGTTCTGATGGTTTATTTGTTTCTCTATCCCAATATCCAATAGTTTCTGGTTTGTAGTTTGATATTCCTATTAAATTTTTATTTTCTTTTGGCATTACTCCTTTTTCAAAATATGCTGGTGTTAATAATATTGCCATTTTTTGTGTTGTTTCTACTTTATTAAAGAGATTAGTTTCTATTTCTATTATTTCTAATTCTGCTATTTTTCCTTTGGTTCCAAGGTGTATTGTTTTAATATCTTTTAATATTTCTTCTTCATCATTTTCTATAAAAAAACAAAATCCAGAATTTTCTTTAAATCTATAATAGCTCAAAGAGTATAACATTCCCTTTTTTGTTTTTCTTTTTCCGGTTTCTAATTCTATTCCAACTTTTCTTTCAATTCGATAAGGTAATTCAATTGGTTTTTTGTTTTCAATTAATTCCCCATTTTTTATCTTTTCTAACTCTTTTAAAGTTATGTAATAATTTTCTAATTCTTTTATATTTTTCATACTTTTATATCTTATTCCATTTAATTCCTTTCCATCAACTTCATATTTTATTTTTTCATCAATATAACCCATTAAAGTTTCTTTAGTATCTTCATTATACTTTAATATTGATGGTGTTCTAAATAATATTTTTATTTCATCATTTTTTTCAAATAAAAATGGCCCTGTTAAATCTAATTTTTTCATCTTTATTTTGTCTTTTATTTCTTTTGGAGTTAATATGTTTTTTCTATATAATTCTGCATATATTGCACCATAAAATGTTTTTGTATTTGGAAATTGAGTATCACCACTAGAAGAAAAGGTTCTTGATGTTCTAAATGCCAACCAGTCAAGAGGCTTAACTAATAATAATCTTTTTTTCAATTTTTTTCACCTCGTTTGTCTCTCTTTTTTAATGCATGTTCTACTTCATCAAAAATATTTAATATTTCTATGAAGTTTCCACCTTCTTTTTTTATTAATTCATTAAAATCATTTAATATTTCTTTTATATTTTTTATTGTTGTGTCTTTTAACTCCATTCTTTTCTTTAAAGCAAATGGAACTACATAATTTATATATTCTTCAGTGCTTAATACTTGTATGTCTTTATCTTTAGATAGTGAAATATATTCATTTTTTAATTTTGAAGATAATCTTTTTATAGATCTCTTATTTTCTTCTTTTGAATAGGTTTCAAAAAAATTTATTACTCTTTTAAGTATATCTTTTTTATCTTCCCACTTTGACACAGTATATGAAAACTTTCCTGTTCCTCTTACGCTTCCTAAAGCAAATGAATTTCTACCATTATTTTTTGCTATTTTTTCAAGTTTTCTTGCTTCATCTAAGGCTAATTTTAAATTGTACTTTGGATTTGCAATCAATATTCCAGCACTCATAGTTGCATTTTCTCCCATCATATTGTATACTGGTATTCCATTTTCAAATGCCCATCCATCTTTAAAGGTGTATTCTTTATTTTTTATGGTTATTTTTTCATTTAAACTTGATCCTGAATATACTTTTCTTAAATCATTTGCTGCTTGCAATACTGTATTTGATGGAAATATTGCTAAAACATCATCACCACCGGCATAAATTAAATATCCATTGTATTTTGATACTATTTTAGAAACAAACTTTGTAAAATTATTTAATGTTCTTGATACAGTTCTTTGATAAGAAGGTATTACATACTTTGTATTTTTTAAAAATTCATAATAATTTTTATCTATTTTTTCAAGTTCTTTTTGTACCTTTGGATGCATTCTATCTAAAAAGTTTGGAATTTCTTCTTTTCTTCCAGAAATCCATTCTCCCATTTTATCTCCATCCATCATGAGTATAGCCATATTATATTCCTTAGTTATTTCTTCTATACTTTCAACTTTTCTTATTTTTCTTGAAGCATTTTTATATATGGTTTTTTCTTCTAAATATCTATAAAAATATCTTTTTATAGTACTTAATGCAGATAATTTTTCAGTTTTTATATTTTTATCTTCGTCTATAAATTTATAATATACTAATGCTTTATTATTTGCCGATATATCATCACCAGTTTCTTCAAACTCTTCTTTTAATTGAATAAAGTTTCTTGTTGCTTTTCTTATAGCTGATTTTATTCCAATTAATTCTGAAGCAAATCCGAAAAAAGTTGTTTTATTTATTTCTTTAGTATTTATAACATTTTTGAAAGCATTTTCAACTTCTTTTGCTATATTTTCATTTGTATAATCAACATGTTCATCTATTATATTGCTTGATGAAATATCTTGATGAACAGCTATAATTACTGGAAATTGTTCTACTTGTTTATCCCAAAGTTCATTCCAATTTTTTAACTTTATTTTTTCATTCATTTCTCGCTTTTTTTCATTATATCCAAATTTTATTATATTTTCTTTTATATAATTACTTATTTTTTTCATTTCATTTTTTATTTCATTTTCGACTTCTTTTACTATTTTTTCAATATCATTTGTTGGAAGTATTGCTGTAAAAACATTTGGCAATGAAGCAATACTTGGATCAACTTCTTTTGAAAGTTCAAAATTATGATCTTTTGATAAAAAATAGTTTTCTCGCATAGATGGAAAAATTATTGAATCATATCCATAATTTTCTCCTATATACTTTATGCCTTTATAAGTTAAATAAGACAATAAATAACTACCAGTTTTTAAATCAATTATTTTTCTTCCTGCTGCAATAAATTCTTGAACAGGACCTATTGATAACATTAATATTGATATATTTTCAGAATTACTCATTGCAGCTGTTGTATCTAAATGATCTATTATAGAATTATCTGGTATCTTTGTATCTGCTGGATACATATAAGAGTATTTCAATACATTTGGTAAATCCCACCAAAGTTTATGATACAATTCATTACTTTTTAAATTCATTTTAGATAAATCATTTAAATATATTTCCCATTCTTTTTTATCATTAATATTTTTTACAAATTCTTTGTATTCATTTTTTAATTTATTTCCAGATAATGGATGAATATATAATAGTTCATCATTGTTAAAATCAACTTTAATTTCATTTTTGTTTGGTAATAAAACTTTATCTGCAGTATTTGCAAGACTTTCTGATTTGCTTTTTATGTATTCGATATTTATTCTTTTTAATCTATTTTTTTGTAACTCTTCATGATCTGTATTAATAAAAACTTTTTCAATTGGAGTATACATAATTGCATTTATTTTTTTTATCCAAAAATCATTTTTTGTGCTCAATTTTTTTTACCTCCTTTATAAGATTAGCTTTTACAAGATTTTTTTCTATATCTTTAAAATCAAAGTTAAAATATCCATTTAAAGTTATTTTTTCTCCCTTTTTCTTAAACTTCAGATTGTTATTTGAACTCATTTTACTTTTTATTATGAATATTTTATATATATATTTTATCGTTTTTTTCTCATCTAATATTCTGTGAACTGAAATATAAACAGGAGAGGCTTTTCTTTCATCTCCACTTAATGTGTAATTTCCACCTCTTATATTTCCATGGTGTCCACTCATTATTCTATAATTTATGGGTAAACCAAGTAAAGCTTGCTTATATTCAATTCTTTCTGGTCTTGATCTTTCAATAGCTTTTATAGACCTTACAAATGAATCTCTTTTAGTATGAGCGCCTCTTAAATATTTCTTTTTTAAATGAATATAGGCACCTGGATTTTCTATATCTGCTTTGTATAGGAATTTAAATAGTTGTTGAATATTCACAAAACGTTGTTTACTTGTGTATCCTTTATAATTTGATTTTGTTAAAGTTGGGAAGTCGGGTATTTCATTGAATATAGTACCTCCCAATGGTAAGTTTAATTTTTCTGCATATTTTTGCATTATAACATCAATTTTTTTTAAAGTATCAACAAATCCACTTGGTTTTTGATATTTTTCATCTTTTTTTATTATTAAAAAACTTCCAAATCCATTTCTACTCTTCATTCCTATTCCACCAATATTTGATATTAAATACATTAAATAATATAAAAGATAATCTAAATCATCAATATTTCTTTTTATTACAAAAGTTAAGTTTATCTTTGTACCTTCTTTTAAATATCTTTTTGATTCAGCACCATAGATTCCATATTTAAAATCAGAAAAAACATTACCTGCAATTGATTTAGATATTGATTGTTGATAATTAGATTCAACTATAACATCAAATGAAGATTTTCTTTCAGTTGAACCAAATAAATCCTCTTCAATTTTTTTTAAATTTTCATAGTTTCTTCCTATATTAATAGTTCTTGGAATACATGCTCTAAACCAATATCTCATAACTCCTCTAATACTTTGAGGTAATAAAACAAAGTTATTATCTCTACCATTGAACATGGGAGATGTTGTTTCAAGAGTTAATTTTAATAGTTGCATTTTTTTATTCCCCCTTTTAAATTTTTACTTCCAATTTTTATTTAAATAATCTTCTAAAATTATCTTAGCTTTTTGAAGTTCAACATTATTTCTTGCTGTTGTTTCAATATTAAAATGAGTTATTCCTTCGTTTGAATTTAATATTAAATTTAATTCATCTCCCAATACCTTTACTCTAAAACCACCATTTTTATTTTTGTCAGAAAATTTAACTACTCTTGCTCTTTCAATAAAATCAACTTTATTTAATATTTTTTCAACATTATTTTTTAATATCATTTCTAAGGAATGTCCTTCTTTTTTTGAAGATTCTAATATTATATTTGTATTTTTTCTTTGTTTTAAAGTTATTTCTTTTTCTCTATTAAAATAAAAAGTTGCACTTTCAACAAAAGCTTGTCCCATTGCATTTAATGAAATTATTTTTTCTTTATCTATTCTTTCAATATCAAAAAGTGGTTTTAATTTTTCATCAAGTTGTTCATATAAACTTTTAACATTCCCTTTTAATAAATAACTTTGAAAAAGGTCTATTTCATCTTCGGAGATATATTTTTTTAAAAATTCTTTTTGTTTAGGTAAGAGATCTCCATTTTCATCGTAATCAAAGTTTTTTTCATATGGAAGTAATGGTATATCTTCTAATAATTGAAATATTTTAGAATAATTTGCATATAGTGTAGAATCAAATGAAAGAGGTAATGGTGGCATTTGTATAACAGTTGGAAATCTTTCAAACATATAATAAACAGGTATATTCATTCCTTGACCTATTGCTAATGCAAAAGCTATTTGAGCTTTATAACCTCCCGTTGCATTTATTATCATATTTGCATAATGTTTTTGATTTATTCTTGCTATATCTTTTACAAGATTTCTTAATCCATATCTTTTAAAATCTTCACTATTTGTATCAGTTAATTTTTTTACTGTATTTATTTCAACATTTTCAAATCCATATTTTGAGCTAATTTTAAAATATTCTTTTAATATCATTCCTATTTTTTCTCCCATTTGCGTATCTGAAATAAAGAAATATAAGTTTTTCCTATCTTCTAAATATCCTTTGTCTATTATGTTCTCTATTGAATTTATTTCAGCACAACTTCTTCTTCTTCCTTCCAAATCTAATGAATTTAATTTCTTAGCTATTTCTTTATAATCAGTAATATCTTTAAACGTTTCATCTCTTTGTAAGTTTCTTACTAAACTGGCACCTGTTGTTGCAATCATAGTATTATACATGTAATTTCCTCCTTTTTTTTATGATTAATTAAATTATATAATATTTTTACATAAAATTCAACCTTTAATTAAATAAAATTTAATTTAATTACAAAAAATTTTTTATTTATTAAATATTTATTATTTTTTCATCTATTACATGTTCATTTAAGTTTAGAACATTATTTAAAAAAATATTCTCAAATTCTTTAATGTTTATTACATTCACATCAAACATAGTGCTTAAAGCACTTTTCATTCTATCTTCTAAATTTTTTGTCAAAACAACAAAAACATTTTTTCTTTTTAAATTTAACATTTTTTTTATTTTGGAATATTTTTTTAAAGAATTTTGATATTCACCAGTTTTTGCTTCTATCCAAAATATTTCATCATCAATTTTAAACATTAAATCTAATTCAAAATCATCACCATTTGGCAATATTATTTGTGGATTTTTTATATATGAATATTTTATCTTTTTGTTTTGTTTGTTCATTTCTAAACTTTTTATAACTTTTAATTTTAAATAACGTTCAAACCATTCTCCATTTAAAAAATTTATTGCTTCTGGTATCTTATTAACTTTTGCTGTAAGATTATACTTTGGAGATTTTTTATATTTATAAAAGCTTAGAAATGTAAGTTCATATAATCTATTACATAAATTTGTTATATCTGATATAGATCTTTGAGTAAAATCTTGCATATCAATATCTATATATCCAGAATTATTTATATTTCTTTTTAATAATTTAAGTATAGGTTCTATGTTTTCATATTTTTCACCCATAAAATATGCTATATTATCTAAAACATCTTCATTTTTTTCTGTTTTTAAAGTTTTTATTTGAATATTTTTAGAGTTTAAAAATTCTTCTATTTCATTTTTTCTTGGTATTTCTATTATATTTTCTTCTTTTTTTATTATTTCTTTTTTCAAAATAATATTTTGAGTATTAATATTACTCGTAGTTTTTAATGAATTAGAAATTTCTTCTAATGAGTTAGCTATTCTTTCTAAAACATCTTCTAATTTTTTCATTTTTTCTGCCTCCTTATTTTGTATTTCTAAATTATTATTCGACATTTTTATAAAAAATAGTTCTTTCAGATATCTGAAAGAACTAAAAGGATTGTTAAAAATATAAATTTTCTCAATCATTAGATAGTATATCTATCTAATTGTATTTTTACTTGATATAAAAACAAAGATAATAGAACAATTTAATTACTTATAGATACATTTAAATGTTATTTTCAATATAATCTACTATAGTTTTCATCATAGTTTTAAATATTTTTGAAAATATTGATCCAATTAATAATCCAGCGATAAATTCAACCATTTTATTCACCTCACATTTTAATGATTAATTTTTTTATTCTCTATTTTATTTTCTTTAGGTTTAATTATAAAATATCCTGTTATAAATAAATTTAATCCAATAACTCCCCATAATCTTCTTATTGTTCTTTCTTGTCTTTCAATCATACTTTCTTGATTATCAATTATTTTTGTAGTTCTAAAAAACCATATTCCATTATATTTTGTTGGTGATCCTGGTTCTTTTGCTATAAAATAAATAAAAACTATTATTACTATTATTGCCAATACATTTTTTATACTTTTTCCTTTCATCTTATTACCTCCCTTTCAATTTTTTTGTGTTTCTAAATTATTGTTCGACATTTACTTTGATTGGATTAAAATACTAATAAACATTATGTTTTTGATATAAAGAGTATCATTAATTTTCTTTTTTTGATTTATTATTTTGAAAAATTTCAAAATTTCTTTTTGATTCTTCATTTCCATATAAATCAATATGTTTGTTTACAAGTTTTAATATCATTTCTGATTTTAACTTTGGAAATAATTTTTTATAATATTTAAATAATTTTTCTGGGTTAATATTTTTTTTGAAAATAAACACCTCCTCGATATGTATTAGTTTTCCATTATTATTTGTTAGATTTTTTTGAAAATATTTTGATTTAATTTTTATATGTTTTAGTAGTATTTAAATAAGGATATAAACTTATGTATATTATTAGAACAAATAAATAAAACAAAACATTTAATACTTTCATTTTTTACACCTCCATTTTTATTTTTGTATTTCCAAATTATTATTCGACATTTTTTTATAAAATATTATAAAAAAATAGTTCTTTCAGATAAATCTGAAAGAACTAAAAGGATTATTAAAAATATAAATTTTCTCAATCATTAGATAGTATATCTATCTAATTATATTTTTTTTGATATAAAAATTTACAAAAATAATAAAGCGATTTAACTACTTATAGATACATTTAAATGTTATTTTCAATATAATCTACTATAGTTTTCATCATAGTTTTAAGTATTTTTGAAAATATTGATCCAATTAATAATCCAGCAAGGAATTCAATCATTTTATTCACCTCACATTTTAATGCTTAATTTTTTTATTCTCTATTTTATTTTCTTTAGGTTTAATTATAAAATATCCTGTTATAAATAAGATTAAATTTAATTCTATTAATTTTATTTAATTACTAAAAAAATCTTTTTAATTTTAAAAATATATTTAATACAAATATTATTGCCACTATAATTAAAATTGTTTTTATAATTCCAGTATAAAAAACACCTAAAAGTAGTGCTATTATTGAAGCTATTATAATTGACACTATTTTCACCTTCCTTTTATTTTTGAGTTTTTCTATATTAATTATTCGGCACTATAAAAAAATATAAATGAGGAGCAAAGCTCCTTATTTAATAAAAAAATCATTGATTTTCATTTGTTTCTTCATTTTTCTTCTCATTTGCTTTTTTATCATAATAATTAAAAAAAGATTTTGTTAATTCTTTTATTGGTTCTGAAAATAATGTTCCAATTACTATACCAATTATAAATTCTAACATATTTACTCCTCCTTTCATTTTTTCTCAAATTATTATTCGACATTCTTTATAATTCTCCCCAACTTTTTATTTCTTCGATATCTAATTGTATTTTTTCTCCTGGTGATGATTGTGAAGTTCTTGACACACTTTGGCTTAACCAAGTAAAAAATTCTTGAAATTTTAAATCTTTTAATTTCAATGGTTTTCTATTTGGTGAAAATTTTTGTAATGTTTCCATTCCTGCTTCGTCACCTATACCTATTGGAAAAATAGTTAGTTTTTTATTTTCAATCATTTTTCTTGTTCTTTCAATTGCTTTTGATAATTCTTTAGTATTTCCATTTGGTTCGCCATCTGTCATTAATACTAACCATGGTTGATAATAATCTACACCTTTTTCTTTATATTCTTTTTTTCTTTTTTCTAATAAATCTAATGCTAAATTTACCCCTTTTCCCATTGCTGTGTTTCCAAATGCTTTTAAATTTGGGATTTTTTGCCTTTTGATATTTGCAAAATCTAATATACAATTTGCATTATTGTTAAATTCAACGATACAAATTTCAGCAGAAGCTGATGCGATTTCATCTGCTTTAATGGCATTATAAAAAATTTTTAATCCATCTTGAAGTTTGCTAAGTCTAGTTACTCCACCTGTTACTATGTTCCAGTTTTTCCCATCTTCAAAACAAGTTTCTCCTGTTAGTTTGAAATTTCCACTAACTGCATCCATTGATCCACTTGTATCTAAACATAAACATATTGGAATTCTTGGTGTTGGATTATTAATTAAATCTTTTGTTCTAATTAATAGATTATTCCCCATATCTTTCACTTCCTTCAAGATTTTTTAATTACTTTTTTCATCTTTGAAATTTGATATTTTTTTTATAAATATTTTTAAATTTTCTGAAAACAATGTTCCTAATACTATACCAATAAAAAATTCAAACATTTTTAATACACCTCCAATTTGTATTTTCTAAATTAATATTCGACATTAGTCAAATAAATAAAAAATAAAGATGCAATGCATCTTTATTTTTTAAAGTTTATTTTATAAATGATCATACATATTTTTAAGTTTTTCTATTGAAATACCTGTTAATTCTGAAATCATATTTATATCTAATCCTTTTTCAATCATGTTCTTTGCCACTTTTTCTATCTCTGTTAATTCAACATCTTTATTCAAATTACTAACGATTTCAACCTCTTTTTTATCAAAAGCTATTGAAACTTTTATTATATCATTTATACCATAGTTTTTTATCTCTTCTTCATACTTCTTTTCATTTATTTGTTTCAATCCATTTTTAGCACTATTTAATAGTGTTTTTTCGTTTTTATAAAACTTTTTAAACTCAATAATTATTCCTTTATCTGTTTTATCTTTTGGAATTAATATAACATCAGCTCTTCCAAGTCCTGTTTCTCTATTACTCTTTATTATATACTTTTCTTTCAAACCAACGCTCATTCCAAGTATTAGTCCATGATAAAATCTTTCTGGTTCTTCTCCGCTAACGTCAAAGTAACTCAATGTGTTCATTGTTAGCTTTTGAAAGTCTTCTTTAAACTCTTCTATATGTCCATTTATTAAGTTTATTAGTATATTATCTAATTGTATATTTTCTTCTTCAAGCATTAATAACACTGTATCTTCATAAAACATTCTTACTTCTTTATTTGGAATAGCAAGTGTGTATCTTCTATAACCTTCTTTTGTTTCTTTAATCCATTTTAAGTAACCGCTAAATAAAAACAATGTCCATATTGATTCATTTGAATTTATGTGCAAATCACCATAAACCATAGTTTCATTTATTTTACTTTCAACCTTTTCTCCATTCAAAAGTTTTTCTATACTATCTTTTATATTAACAGTTCCTTCTTTTATTAACTTTCTTATTAAATAATTCCCACTCGTATTCATCCAATATGGTCCTATCTTTTTCTCATCTACTAAGTTTATAATAGAAAAAGGATTGTAAATTTCAACACCACCAAAGTTATAACCGTTGTACCAATCTATAACTTCACTTTCTTCGTATTCAAGTTCATAATACTTCAATGTTTCTTCTACTTCTTCTTTAGTTAAACCATACTTATCATTGAATAGTTCATTCAATACAGTAGAAACCTTTAAGTTATTCACACCAGTAAAGATACTTTCTTTTGATACTCTTGTTATTCCTGTTAGTACTGCTTTTTCAAGGTATACATTATCTTTTAATGCCATGCCAAATAAGTTACCAATTAAAGATATTATTTCATCATAGTATCCATACAAATATGCTTGTTGAATGGGAGTGTCGTATTCGTCTATTAATATTATTACCTTTTTACCATAGTATCTTTCCATATACTTTGATAAGTTTCTTATAGAGTTTTCATAATCTGCATCTAAAGCTTCTCTATCCATTATTTTATTGAATACATCTTTTTCCCTTTCATTTAATACTTTTAAAACATATTCATGATCAATGTACAAAGTTGAAAGTTCAGAAATTAATAAATCATGCATCTTTTTTAAGTTATTAGACTTTAAATCTTTAAAGGTGATGTATATAACAGGATGTTTATTTAAGTGTTTTTCTATTATGTTCTTTTCTTTATATATCTTTAAGTTTTTAAAGAGGTGTTCATTGTTTTGAGTAATATCAAAAAAGTACTTCATCATAGATTGACTGAGAGTTTTACCAAACCTTCTTGGTCTTGTTATTAATAAAACGTCTCCATTTTCAATAACTTCTTTAATTAACAAGCTTTTATCTACAAAGTACATATTATCTTCAATTAACGATTTAAAGTCACTTCTTCCTATTGGAAGTCTTTTTTTCATTTTTATCACCTCGTTTTATATCCTTACATGTTATTATATCAAATCTACTTTAAAATAAAAAAACATTTTTTGAGTATAAAAAAAAATAGTTAGTACATATTGGGATTTACAAAATAATTTTTAAAATTTATTATTCATTATAGAACGAATAAAATCTTCAGATACATTAAAATGTTGTGAAGTTAAAGATATAACATCATTTTCTGGATAAAAAATTAATAAAATTTTAATAAATTTAATAATAAGATCGATAAGTAAATCCATATGAATTACCTCCTTTGTTTTTTTAATGTTTTTATATATACTATAAATTATTTTTTATAAATCAATATAATTTTATAGTTTTCTAAATTAATATTCGACATTAGTCAAACAAATAAAAAATAAAGATGCATTTGCATCTTTATTTTTTAAAGTTTATTTTATAAATGATCATACATATTTTTATTTTTTCAATGGAACAAATGCAGTTATTATCCCTTTCAGGGAAGAGTAGCATTCAGACTATTCAGTAGAATTATGAGAAGTTTAAATGATAGTTACGTGTTATTATCCCTTTCAGGGAAGAGTAGCATTCAGACCGGACGGTATGTTTCAAATCGGACGTTCGGAAACGAACGTGTTATTATCCCTTTCAGGGAAGAGTAGCATTCAGACTTATCAAAATAGCATTAAGTAAATTATTATACGGATTCAAGTTATTATCCCTTTCAGGGAAGAGTAGCATTCAGACAAATTGATAAAGGTTCTTAGCTTAGCTAAGAAACCTTATGTTATTATCCCTTTCAGGGAAGAGTAGCATTCAGACAAATCATTAAATTGATAAAGATTCTTAGCATTGCTAAGAAGTTATTATCCCTTTCAGGGAAGAGTAGCATTCAGACAATGGGTCTCTTTGTTTAGGGTCCCCGAAGAAGGGGACGTTATTATCCCTTTCAGGGAAGAGTAGCATTCAGACGAGGTGAAACCATGACAATTTATATCTCAAAGAGATCCAAGTTATTATCCCTTTCAGGGAAGAGTAGCATTCAGACTAGAAGTCATATTAGAAGTTATGGATGAGAAAGAAATGTTATTATCCCTTTCAGGGAAGAGTAGCATTCAGACTAATGGATGAATCCGAATTGGTAAAGTTAATAAGGGTTGTTATTATCCCTTTCAGGGAAGAGTAGCATTCAGACCTGCAAAAGCTGATAACATAAATATGTTTATTGGCTTTGGTTATTATCCCTTTCAGGGAAGAGTAGCATTCAGACTCTTAAGTTAGCTCTATCCAAACTTCTATATGGCTTCAAGTTATTATCCCTTTCAGGGAAGAGTAGCATTCAGACAACAAAGTTAATAAGAGTTCTTAGCTTAGCTAAGAACCCGTTATTATCCCTTTCAGGGAAGAGTAGCATTCAGACTTTTAAAAATAGCTCTATCCAAACTTCTATATGGCTTCAAGTTATTATCCCTTTCAGGGAAGAGTAGCATTCAGACTTTAGAAGCTATATTAGAAGTTATGGATGAGGGTGAATTAGTTATTATCCCTTTCAGGGAAGAGTAGCATTCAGACTTAGAAGTCATAGTGGAAGCTTTGAAAGAAGAAGAGTGTTATTATCCCTTTCAGGGAAGAGTAGCATTCAGACAGAAATGTTAAATCAACAATATGGTTCAGAATTAAAGGTGTTATTATCCCTTTCAGGGAAGAGTAGCATTCAGACCATATGGTAATCTATATTTCCAAGAGATCCCAAGGGTTACAGTTATTATCCCTTTCAGGGAAGAGTAGCATTCAGACAATAACTAAGTTAATTAAGGTTCTTAGCTTAGCTAAGAAGTTATTATCCCTTTCAGGGAAGAGTAGCATTCAGACTGCTAGCATTTGAATGCCTATTTATTAGTGGATTTCAATGCCGTATTTTCCAAACCCTCTTTGTGATATTTTTCTTATCTTCATTTTCTACCACCATTTCGTCTGTAATGCCTATTATTACTTAGTTCCAAACCTGTTTTGCTCAAATCCTTTATTTATGCGATTTTTTATTTTTACCAATGTTCCGGAAACTTTACGTTCATGTTTATTATAACACATTTGTTTTTGTTTTGCAAGTATCTTTTATCTTTTTTAAATAAAAAAAGCAACTCTTTCATAATTTGAAAGAGTTGCACAGCTTTTTATAAAATTTTTTATTCAAAGTAAGGTATATAAAGTTTCCATTCTAAATCATTTAAAGCTACTTTGTTTGTTATATGTATTGGATAGGGAAGTTTTATATTTGAATATGGTGTTGAATAGTAAAGTTTAGAGAGCATAAATCCTTGAAAAGCTATTTTTTCATTTTCTATTTTAACATTATTATATATAATTTTTAATTCTATTCCTTTTTGTTTGTGCATTGTTTTTGGAAAGTAAACATAAATTTCATTAGAAATTTTTATTATATTATCTTTTAAATCATATGTAGAGTTTATATTTGAATTTTTATTTACTTCTATAAATGTGCCTTTAATTTCTTTATATTCAACAATATTTTTTATTCTTTCAATATTCTCTAAATATATTCCATCTCTATATAAAAATATTCTTTTGGGAAGTTTTTTATGTTTAGTTTCATATTTATTTATTATATTTATATATTCTTTTTCAAAAAGGTCTAACTTTATTTTTTCATTTAATTGTAATTCTTTTATTCTATTTAAATATAGTATATTTCCATTATTTTCAACTGCAGTTATACTAAAATGTGTTTTTTTTGATATGTTATCATGACTCATATCTAATCCTATAAATAAATCTTCTTTATATTCTTTTAAATTATTAATTATGAAAGGAGTATTTCCTGGTAAAAATTTTGCAAGTTTATATACAAAACTTTTTATTATAAATGGTTTCATACTATTTATATTTTTCATTAAAACTGGTTGAAATATTATATTTTTTGGCATTTTATTCATTAATAGTTCTATATTTCCTAAGAAGTTATCCAAAAATGTAATTCCTATATAATTATCTTCAATTCCTAAGTTTTCTATAAAACTTTTATCTTTTATTTCATATGTTTCTTCATCATAGAAAAATATTGATTTATTAGTTTCCTTATTCTTTACATAGCTTATTGTATTGAATCCAAGTTGTTTTATAGAATTATAAAATATTGAATTTTTATTAGAAAATAGTTCTTTTAATATATTTCGCGCTCTAAAAAATTGTTTTTCAGAATTAAAGAAAAATAAAATTTTTATATCTTTTTCGTTTTTATAAAAGGAGTATTTAAACATATCTTTTGCATTTTTAGAAGTCCCATTTTTGAATATATAGTTTATATCTAAATATTTTCGGTTATCCCAAGGTATTTCATATTTATTTTTAATATCAAGAATATCTTTTAAAAAATTTAATTTTGATGATATTTCTTTTAGTTCTATATTAAATTTTTCTTTGTTAATTGTATAAATTTCTTTTGAAAAACCTAAAAATTCAGCTTCTTTTGAAGAATAATTAAAATAATAATTTTCAGGGTAATTTACTATTCTTAAATCACCATTTTTTAATTCTATTGTTAATTTATTATCAATGCTGGATATATATGGAAAAGTTTTTCCTGATTTTGTATTAAATAAATAAACTCCCTTTTCTTGTGATTCTAATGCATTTAATTTTGATAAAAAAACAAATTTTGGATTTATAGATAAATAATATTCATCATCAATTTTATATATTTTTACTTTATAAGCTTTATGGCACATAATATTTTTATTTGATTTTAATTCAAATTTATCTTTTAATGATATATATTCATTCCCATTTTTATGATAAAATTCGTTATCTAAGAATAATTTTTGTACATATGAATATATCATTTTTAAAAATAATTTTTCGTCTTTTTGTACTGTTAGTACTTCTTCTTTTTCTATTTTGTATTGCATAACTTCTTTTGGTTTTATTTCTAATTTAATGTTTGGGAGTTCCACCCAAATTAAATCATTGGAGTATGTAAATTTTATATTGTTAACTCTTTTTAGATTTTTTGCAAATATTTCAGGGCTTATTTCTTTTTTATAAAAATAGATTCTTTTTACTTCTTTTGGAATTATTATTT
This sequence comes from Tepiditoga spiralis, assembly GCF_014701195.1. Classification (NCBI taxonomy): domain Bacteria; kingdom Thermotogati; phylum Thermotogota; class Thermotogae; order Petrotogales; family Petrotogaceae; genus Tepiditoga; species Tepiditoga spiralis. The sequence continues at coordinate 2,040,391 of NZ_AP018712.1, read as the reverse complement.
TAAATAGATTAAGTGTCATTTTATTACCTCCTACACTATTAAAAAGTCTTTTTTATAATAACTTCCTTTGTCTATTCCTATTGTTTCTATTTTTTTTCTACATTCACTACATAATGGATATATTCTTATTGTGTCTTCATTTAAATTTATTGATTTTTTCAAATTTCTTTTTAAAGAATTGAGTTGTGTTTCGTTTAATTCAGCTTCAAAAACACTATATTGAACTCTAACACCATAACTTTCAAGATATTTAATTATTTTATTTCTTTTTTTATTATCTGTTATATCATAACTTACTACATAAAACATATTAATCTATCTCCTTTCTAAAAAAAGGTATGTATTCTTCTTCATCGCCCAAAATTACTCTTGCGTAATGTCTCATTTGTTTTTCAAATATTATTCTTATATAATTTTCTTCTTCGTCTAAGTGGTATTTCATTTTTGAGGCTAGTAAATTTTCATATTTTGAAATAAATATCTTTATGCCATCTTCTGTAAAGTGTATTATATCTTTTTGTTTTGAAAAGTGATTTATTTTTATTTCGTTTCTATTTATTAATTTTAATACAAAATCATCTATTATAATATTTCTAAATTCTTCAACCATATCAAAGAGTAATGATTTTTTTGATATAGCAACTGTATGTAAGTTTCCAAAATAAGGGTCAAGTCCAACAATATTTATTGCTGCTAATAATTCATTATATAAAAAAGAGTATCCAAATGATAATATTGAGTTTATTTCATCTTTTGGTGGATGTGATATTCTTTTTTCAAATTTAAAATTTTTATTTTTTATTAAATTTTTGAAGGCATTAAAATAAGCTTTTGAAGCCATTCCCTCGTATCCTCTAACACTGTCTATATTTTTTGCATTTGTTGTTCTTTCTATAATACTTCGTATAGTAGCTATTTCTTGACTTATTTCCCCTTTTAGTAAGTACTTTTGTTTTTTTAATAAAAAGTCATAATAATTTTTTAATTTTCCTTTAACTATCGATTTTGCCATCTTTAGTTTAAATGTTTCATCAAATGATTTTTCATATTGTTTTAATCTTAATAAAACATTTTTGTATTCTTCTTTGTATAGTTTTCCTCTATATCTTCCATATCTTGTCATGAAAATAACTTCAATATTGTTGTCTAAAAAATAATTGATTGCTGGAGTTGTAATGTTTATATTTCCCATAATATTAATTTTATCTATTTTTTTTATTGGTATTTCATTTATTTTTTCTCCATTTTTACTAACAATTATTTTTCCTTGTTTTTTTGAAAGTATTGCTCCTTGTTCAATTATATAAATAATCATATTTTTCACCTTAAATTATTATGTTTACGTCATTCCCATCTTTTTTTATTATTCCTAGATCAAAATTTATTTCTGTTTTTTCTCCCATAATTTTTAGTATCATTTTCTTTAAGCTTTTTATTTCTTTTTCTATTTCATATTTTTGAGAGTTTTTTTCCATTATTTTTTTCACTATATCATTTATTTCAACTTTTTCTAAAAATAATTTATCTATATCATAGATTATTGAATAAGGAGAGTTATAGGTTGTTAAGAATTTACAATTGCATTTTTCAAGATTTAAATGAAGTTCTTTATTTAGAATAGTTTTCTTTATTTCTTCACAAGTTATTGGAATATTTTTTTCTTTTTTCATGAGTAGATCAAGTCGTATTGCAGAGAAATTTATTGTTTTTTTTAACATTTCTTCTATAAAATTTTTACTATCTTTGATTTTTATTAATGATTCAACAAATATTTTTTCTTCTTCTTCTGTAATATAAGCTTCATTTTCTATTTTTTTTATAATTTGTTTTATTATTGTACAATTTGTGATTATTTTTTTTATATCATCATTTTGAGTATTATTGTTTATTTCTTTTCTTATAACATTTTTTATAGTGTTTTTATTTGCTTTTTTAGTTTTACTTTTAACAATTGTTTTATATACAAAATCTGAAGAACATTCATTATAAAGTTCTTTTATAATGTCATAGTTTGTATACTCTATATTCATTAGATATTTTATTTGATTTTTAATTGGAGTTAATGTGTCTTTATTTACAAATAAACATTTATTTTTTGTTTTTTGATGTAAACCTAATGGAACTTTTATAAGATTTCCGAGTCCTTCTCCAATATTTGATTGTTTTGGAAATATTTCCACACCTATTTCTTCTTGTGTTTGTATTTGGTTTAATAGGTATTCCATTACGCATTTTACTTTATAACTTTGAACAGGAGTTTCAAAAAATATCCATATATGATATCCTTTATTCCCACTCCATTCAACGTATGTATTAAAATTTAAATTATTTAATTTATCTATTAATTGATGAGTTATATCTTTTAATTTTTCATTGTTTTTGTTTTCTTCTGAAGTTTTATGGTAAGCTTTTTTTATATCAATATCATATGCAGCAAATTTTATTGTATTATCTTTTTTTAATTGATATATCCCAAGTGTTCGCTTTCCTTTAAAATGATTATAAACATCTTTTGTATTTAATGGTCTTCTAATTGGTCTATAACCATTTTCATATTGAAAAGATATAACATCTTCTCTTCCATTAAAAAGTTCTATAAACTTTTTAATGATTTTAAGATTAGGATTATTAAAATTTTCTTTGTCTATTAATGTTTGAACTTTATCTTTTATATTTAATTCTTTGTATAATTCTACAGCTTTTGTTGTTTTATTTAAGTTTTCATATATTTTTGCTAACATTTCTTTATGTTCTAATTTATTTGGAGCTAATTTTATTATTTTTTCATAGATCCTTTTAGCGTCATTATACATTTGAAATTCATATAAAAGGGTTCCATATCTAATGAGTGATCCGTCTTCTATTTTTAATTTTTTTTCTTTCTTTTTATATATGTTTAAAGCTTCTTTAAATTTAAATTCTTCTTCATATTTTACAGCCTTTTTCAGCCATCCCATTTTTATCCTTCCTTTAATATTTTTACTTGTCCAAATCCCATAGTTGTTTTATAACCTATACCAGAATAAAATGAAAATTCTAAAAGTATGTTTACAATTTTTACTATTTCTTTTGGTATTTCAAATTCAACTTCACCAATAAATCCTTCTATAAAAAATTTTGTTAAGTATACTTTTTTTGGTTTTATATTTTTATTTTTTATTTTTATATCTAAAAATTTATTTTTTATAGAGTCATCTATTTTAATTTCATTGTATAAATTAAATTTTTTTAATAATCCATTAAATATTTTTTCTACATCAGGTTCTTTTAAATATTTATCTCCAATTTTAAATAAGGTTGGTGTAATGAATTTTAATTTTATTACACTTTTAAAATTATCTTTTGCTATTATATTTTCTATATTAAATGTATTTGCCCATTCGTTTTCAGATTCATTAAAAAATATTCTATTTATTAAAAAGTAAATATCTCCAACTTTAATGCTTTTTCTTAATAATCTGTTTTTATATAATTTAGTTAAGAAAATTTCATAAACTTCATCTGATAAAAAAGTTACTCTAAAATAGTATTTTTTCCCTTTCCTAAATTCTATTGGTGTTCCTATTTTTTCATTTAAAAATGTTGAAATAGTAAATGCTTTACTCAATGTATTATTGTGTATTGTGTCAGCTAATTCTTTATTTGCTTCTTTTAATAGTTTGAAAAAAAGTCCATGAATTTTTTGTCCAGAATAAGTACTTATTATTCCATTATTTTTTGCTTTTAATTCAATCACAATGCTATATAAGATAGTATCACTCCTCATCTTTGTACATAAAAAAGTTTCAAACAAAAAATCCAAAGGCTTTTTTGTTATTATTGTTTAACTAAATGACCATACCCAACAGCAGTTTTTGAACCTATACCATAATTTTCTAAAGCTTCTTTTATCCAGTACTTTAATTTTTCTTTTATTGTTTCTTTTGTATTTAAATAGGTTTGCGTCTCGTTTGTTTTTTTATTTCCTGCATTTTAGGGTATTTTTTTCTTTTTATATACGTTTGTTATTTAATTCTATATTAATTATAACATATTATTACTAAAATATGTTTTTAAATCAAAACAAATAATACAAACACTTTATTTTTAATCAAATGATACAATAAATTTATTTTATTTGTATTTGTAATTTATATTTTTTATTTTCTTTTTTGATGAGTCCAAGATTTGAAAATTTATTTAATTTCTTTTTTAAGTATCTTTTTTTTATGTGGAATTTTTTTGCTAATTCTAAAATATTTATTTGTTTTTTATATAATTCTTTTAGTAAATTTTCATTTGCTTTTATTTTTTTTAAATAAATTTTAGGATCTTTAGTTTTTATATCATAAAATTCTTTTTTTTCATGAATTTGAAAAGTATTATAAATATTAGATTTATGTTTTTCATTTGTAATTATTGCAACACTGCAATCATCATAAGTGTTGTTTATTATTAAATTATTAAAAGTTTCTTCTATCAATTGTTTCATATTATTTTTAGGCAATAATACGCTCCAATTAATTATTTTTTTTGTTGCATTTGATAATTCTTTTTTTTTATTACTATAAAAACTATTTGCTGTTCCATCAGACATTAAAATGAAACCAGATATATCCTTTGTTTTACCTTTGAAAAGTTTTATATATTTAAAAGAATTTTTAGTTGTTGTAAATATTGTACTGTTTATATATTCTCCGTTTGCTGGAGTTGAAACAACCATTAATTTATTATTTTTTATTACTCCTATTGTTCCATCACCTAAATGTATAATTATAAAATGGTCTTCTTTTATTGCAGTAACTAAAAGAGTTGAAGCTAAGCTTTTTAATTCACAAGATAGTTCCTGTGCCTTTTCTTTTAACTTTTTGTTTAAAGTATTTATTAGTTCTATTTTTACTTTTAAAGCATCATTGTTTCTTATTAAATTATCAAAATTATTGTTTAAAAAATTAGATATTGTTTTTACAGCGATTTCTGCTCCATAATGGGAAAATTTTGCTGAACCTGCACCATCTGCTAATGCTATTACATGTACATTATTTTCATAATTTGAATATGTTTTATCTTGACATGGTATATCTTTCGTTTTATGAGATCTTCCTTGTACTTCATAAGTAATTGTTTTCCACATTTTTTTCGCCTCCATATATAAAAAATATTTATTTTTTTTATTATTTTATAATTCTGCCCAACCTTTTATTTCTTCTACATCAAGTTTTATTTTATCACCTGGATTTGATTGTGAGGTTATGCTTACACTTTTACTCAACCACTCAAAGAATTTTTTGAAGTTTAAATCTTTTAATTTTAATGGAACTCTTTTTGGAGATAATGAATTTAAAACTTTTATGTCTGCATATTGTCCTATTGCTATTGGAAAAATTGTTAATTTTTTATTATTAACCATATTTTGTGTTCTTTTTATTGCTTTTTTTAATTCGTTTTCATCTCCATTTGGCATTCCATCTGTCATTAATACTAACCAAGGTTGATAGTAATCTATACCTTTTTCTTTATATTTTTCTTTTCTTTTTTCTAATAAATTTAGTGCTAAATTTACTCCTTCTCCTAATGGTGTGTTTCCAAATGTTTTTAAAATCGGTATTTTTTGTATATCAATGCTTGAAAAATCTTTTTCAAAATATGCTTCTCCACCAAAGGTTACAATTGCTAATTCTGCTGCTGCCCTTGCTATTTCATCATCATATATGTTTCTATAAAATAATTTTATTCCTTCGTTTAATTCATTTATTGGTTCTCCTTCCATTGAAGAACTTACATCTAAACACAAACAAATAGGTATTCTTGAATTAGGATTATCTACAAGTTCTTCTGCTTTTAACAATAAATTTTTATTCATGATATCGCCTCCTATTTATTATTTTTATAAATTAAATTACCTAATTTTTTGTATCTGGTAGGGAACATATTTAAAGACATTTTATCTACGATTTTTGAATTATTTTCTAAAAAAAGTTTATATTTTTCCATTTCATTTAACCATTGTTTTGTATTCAATCTTGTTTTTAAATGACTATATTTGCCATTTTTATTAAAAATATTAAAAAATTTTTCTTTTAATGCATAAGTTAAATGACTCCAAATAAAAACCCACATACCTTCTGGAGCTACTTTATTTGTTTGTTTCATAAAAGTATAAGGAAAATTCATATTTTTTATGTTTTTTTTAATATCTTCACCCCCTTTTTGTGAATATGGATGTTTTCCCGGAAGCATAAGCATAAATAATAATATAGCTATAGCAAAATATTCGTTTTTTAAAGTTCTAATAATATTCCCAAAATTTTTTCCTTGGAGTTCTGGAGGTGTAAATTCTATTGTTCCAACAGGACAAGGGAATCTTTCAATTTGATAACTATCTGTATCAACAAAATAAACTTCTTTAGGATTTACTACTAAAATATTCATAGGATTTATATCTCCTAAAATTATATTATTACTGTGTAAATAATTAATTTTTTCTAAAATGGTAATTGCAAGATTAACAGCATCAATTTTTTTCCAGTTAATTAATTTTTTCTTTGGTTCAATAAAATACATTCTTTTTAATTCTTTTCCAAATGCCATAGGCATTAAATAGCCTACAAATTCTCCTGAATTATTAAAAATAATTTTATGTGGCCAACATATGCCATTATAATTTAAAGATTTTTTTATCATAAGTTTTAATTTTTCAAATTTTCGTATTGTAATTTTTTCTTTTTTATATATTTTACAAACATAATTTGTATTAGTTTTATATACAGTTCCTTCACCACCAGAAGAGATTTTACTTATTAATTTGATTTTTTCTCCAAAATCTGTGTAAACATTACTACCAATACTTGGTATATTTTTTATTGGAATAATGTCATTTGGTACATTAGTAATTTTTATTTTAGTTTCGTTTGATTTTTTTTTATTAGAATTTGATTGATAGTTATTTAATTCTTTGAAATCATATAAAATTCCATTATTTGATATTTTCATAACTCTGACATTATTTTCTTTTGGTGATTTGATTTTGTTCAATTTGATTATGCTATTTGAAAGCTTTTTATCTTGTGTAATCAATAATAATTTATGTTTTAATCTATATTTTGAAAATTGTATAAAAAAAACATTATCAACAAAATTATTTCTTGTTTCTACTCTTATTTCTATTAAATTTTTTTCTCTTAATTTTGATAAAATTTTTATATTTTTTTTAACTTTTTCTTTTAATTGTTCATTTTCTAAATAATTGTACAGTTCATTAAAAACTTTAGGAATTATTATTATTTTTTTTTTATACTTTAATAATAATGGTTCTATTTGATTACAAAATATTTCAAAATTTTTATCTAAAATGCTAGATGTATCTATAAAAATTTTATGTCTTTTAACAATTTTTTTTAACTCTTTATTTTGTTTTTTTTCATTTTTATCTTTACTTATATATTTTTTTATTAGTGTTATTTGAGAATTACTCAATTCTTTATTTGGATTAAGAATAAATATTCCGATTTTATTTAATTCAAATAAAAGTTTTTTTATATCAATATTTAAATTTATTGATATTTCTTTTAAAGTCATTTTTTTCCCTCCATTCAACAAATTATTTTTTAATATTATATTTAAAAATTTTAAATAATTTCTTTGAATTAATATTTTTTGTGAAAAAAAACACCTTCTTTTTTAAACTGAAATTTTAGTATTATAATATTTAATTTTTCTTCTTTTGCTAGCAATTTTATCTGCTTCTTTATTAAATTTCCTTGAAATATACATTATTTCTATTGATGTTCCTTTTAATAAATTTGTAATTTCCTTGATTAATTTTTTCATATAGTCAATATTTGTATGTGATTCTCCTATTATTAATTTATAGTTTGATTCATTATCTGTGTATATTCTTATATTTTTTAAATTGTTTTTAATGACATATTTTATCCCAAAATATATTGCAAGAAGTTCTGCTTCTGAAGAGCTTTTTGATTTACATTGAAATCTATTTTTTATTTTTTTGCCTTTGTTTTTAATGTAAACACCTATACTTGCTTTTTTATTTTTGTATGAAGCATCAACTTTAATGTGTATCATTTTTTTTCCTCCTTTCGAATTTTTTTTAAATACTTTTATAAAACAAATAAAAAATAGGGAGCAAAAGCTCCCAAGAATTAATATAAAGTATCAACATAATAATACAATTTTTCCTTAAAACCTTTAGTAATCCAAAGTTTAGAAATTTCATGTCTTAATTCATATTTTGAATAACCTTTCTTTTTGTATTCACGCATTAATTTTTTCATTGCATAATCAATTCCATAATTATCTAAATAATTGACTATAACAGGAGCAGAAGCTAAAACAAGCATTCCACCAGCCATACCAGCAGGACCACCAAGTGTTGATAAGGTTGTAGATATAGCAGCAGCACCAGCTAAACCTGATGTTGCTAACATTGCTAAAATTACCATACCCAATACACCAAACGAAGCTAATTTTACTATTACATCCATGATTTTCACCATCCTTTTTTATATTTTTTTTGTTTCTCCAAATTAATATTCGACATTATTGGATTATGCAAACACTTTGATTTAATTTTTATATGTTTTGTTAGTACTTAAGTATGGGTATAAGCTAATGTATATTATTAAAACAAATAAATAAAACAAAATGTTTAATACTTTCATATTTACTCCTCCCTTCAAGATTTTTTAATTAATTACTTTTTTCATCATTAGAAGTTGATATTTTTTTTATAAATATTTTTAAATTTTCTGAAAATAATGTTCCTAATACTATACCAATAAAAAATTCAAACATTTTTAATACACCTCCAATTTGTATTTTCAAAGTGTTATTCGACATTTTTATAAAATAATTTATAAAAAATAGTTCTTTCAGATACATCTGAAAGAACTAAAAAGATTGTTTATAATGGTAATATTTTTTTATAATTCTCCCCAACTTTTGATTTTTTCGATATCCAATTGTATTTTTTCTCCTGGCATTGATTGTGAAGTTCTTGATACGCTTTGGCTTAACCAAGTAAAAAATTCTTTAAATTTTAAACCTTTTAATTTTAATGGTTGCCTATTTGGAGAAAACTTTTGTAATGTTTCCATTCCAGCTTCGTCACCTATACCTATTGGAAAAATAGTTAGTTTTCTATTTTCAATCATTTTTCTTGTTCTTTCAATTGCTCTTGACAATTCTTTGGGATTTCCATTTGGTTCTCCATCTGTCATTAATACTAACCATGGTTGATAATAATCTACACCTTTTTCTCTATATTCTTCTTTTCTTTTTTCTAATAAATCTAAGGCTAAATTTACTCCTTTGCCCATTGCTGTATTTCCTGATGTTTTTAAATTTGGAATTTTTTGTCTTTTAATATTTGCGAAATCTAATATACAATTTGCATTATCATTAAATTCAACAATACAAATTTCAGCAGAAGCTGATGCTATTTCATCTGTTTTAATGGCATTATAAAAAATTTCTAATCCATCTTGAAGTTTGCTAAGTCTAGTTACTCCACCTGTTGCAACATTCCATTCTTTCCCATCTTTAAAACAAGTTTTTCCTGTTAGTTTAAAATTTCCGCTAAGTGCATCCATTGAACCACTTGTATCTAAGCATAAACATATTGGAATTCTTGGTGTTGGATTATTAATTAAATCTTCTGTTCTAACTAATATGCTATTTTTCATATTTCCTCCTCCCTTCAAGATTTTTTAATTAATTATTTTTTTCATCATTAGAAGTTGATATTTTTTTTATAAATATTTTTAAATTTTCTGAAAATAATGTTCCTAATACTATGCCAATAAAAAATTCAAACATTTTTAATACACCACTAATTTGTATTTTTTAAATTAATATTCGACATTAGTTTAGATTTATTTAGAAAGGTAGAATAAAAAGAATATTAATATCCATAATCATCAAGAATGTCTCCAGCATTTCCAATGTAATCTGAATCTATACCAGAAACATCACTAGCTAAATCAGTTAAAAAATCCCAATCATTTTCATAATTTTCTTCGTAATCATTATCATCTTCATAATTTTCATAACAACCATCATCTTCTCCGATATATTCATTCCAATAAAAATACCATCCACATCTAGGACATTCTTTTGTACTATCATCCATATATTTTCCACATCTAGGACATTTTTTTTTATAAAAAATCCATCCACAATTAAAGCATTTTCTGTTATAATCTCGTACTTCTTCCCCACAATTAGGACATTTTTTCCAACCTGAAGTCATTTTCTCACCTCACTTTTTATTTATGTACTATCCATATTGTTATTCGACATTAATATACTAAATAAAGATTTATCTTTCTTTTATTTAGTATATTAAAAATATTTTATAAAAAAGATTAAAGGATAAATTTAGAAAAGAAGAATAAAAGAATTTTGAAAGGATCAATGATCGTAAGAAAAAGAAAAGAATAAAAAAATAAAATTCCATAAAGTTGTTGAAGAAAATGCTTATCCCTTTCAGGGAAGAGTAGCATTCAGACGTATTGGCTAATGTTTTTACGTTTGATAAAAACATTAGCAGTTATTATCCCTTTCAGGGAAGAGTAGCATTCAGACAATAAGAAGTGAAAGAATATATTTAGAAAAAGATGGTAAGTTATTATCCCTTGCAGGGAAGAGTAGCATTCAGACTCTAAAAATAGCTTTATCCAAGCTTCTCTATGGCTTCAAGTTATTATCCCTTGCAGGGAAGAGTAGCATTCAGACATCAAACCGTCCGTGTCTTTCGCGACACGGACGGTTTAGTGTTATTATCCCTTTCAGGGAAGAGTAGCATTCAGACCTTAGCTAAAAATCCATATACGAAAAAGCCATCATCTAAAGTTATTATCCCTTTCAGGGAAGAGTAGCATTCAGACTTAAAAAATACTAAAGGAGAGTGAGAAAGAATGAGTAAAGTTATTATCCCTTTCAGGGAAGAGTAGCATTCAGACTAGAAGATATATTTTAAAATAATTGCCCGGCTTGTTAAAGTTATTATCCCTTTCAGGGAAGAGTAGCATTCAGACATTGATAAGGGTTCTTAATATGTCAAAGAATCCTTATCAGTTATTATCCCTTTCAGGGAAGAGTAGCATTCAGACGTAATGGAAAATGAAAAAATGTACTTAGAAAATGATGGGTTATTATCCCTTTCAGGGAAGAGTAGCATTCAGACATTACAACAGTAGTAATTATAAGAGTAAAATAAGAAATCAGTTATTATCCCTTTCAGGGAAGAGTAGCATTCAGACTTTGATACAAAATAAACATTTGACACGAGTTATTAATTATGTTATTATCCCTTTCAGGGAAGAGTAGCATTCAGACAAAATAGAAATAGAATAGTTGGGATCTTTATAAGTGACCAGTTATTATCCCTTTCAGGGAAGAGTAGCATTCAGACTGGTAAAACTTATTAGGGTTCTTAATATGTCAAAGAACCCGTTATTATCCCTTTCAGGGAAGAGTAGCATTCAGACTGGCACTGAAAAACGGATATTCTATATCCGTTGAATAATTGTTATTATCCCTTTCAGGGAAGAGTAGCATTCAGACTTTGATACAAAATAAACATTTGACACGAGTTATTAATTATGTTATTATCCCTTTCAGGGAAGAGTAGCATTCAGACCTAGAGAAGAACTTATTAAGGTAATTAAGGTTCTTAGCTTGTTATTATCCCTTTCAGGGAAGAGTAGCATTCAGACTTTCAAAGCTTCTCTATGGCTTCAAGTTAGAAGTCATAGGTTATTATCCCTTTCAGGGAAGAGTAGCATTCAGACTGCTAGCATTTGAATGCCTATTTATTAGTGCCTTTCAATACCGTATTTTCCAAACCCTCTTTGTGATATTTTTATTATCTTCATTTTCTGCCACCGTTTCGTCTGTAATGCTTATTATTACTTGATTCCAAACCTGTTTTGCTCAAACCCTTTATTTATGCGATTTTTTGTTTTTGCCAATGTTCCGGAAACTTTACGTTCGTGTTTATTATAACACATTCGTTTTTATTTTGCAAGTGTTTTTTATCTTTTTTTAATAAAAAAAGTAACTCTTTTATAATTAAAAGAGTTACTTAGATTTTTATAAAGAATGATTTTTTCTATTTTTTAATTCTTTTTTCTTTCCAGAAGCAAATTTATTTTCTTCAGATAAATATCCAGAAACTCTTCTTAATTTTATAATATTAGTACTTCCACATTTGGGACAACTTTTATCTATTTTATTTATGTAATTACAATCTTTACATTTGTCCAATGGAAAATTTATACCAAAATAATTACAATCATTTATATAAAATAGTTGGATTATTTCTTTTAGTGCTTCTATATTATTTGTTGGTATTTCTTTTAATTCAACATAAGATATTGAGCCGCCTGTACAATATTTATGAAAGTTTCCTTCATATTTTATTTTATTTGATATTTTTGTATGTAATTCTACGGGAATATGAAAAGAATTGTTATAATACCCTTTAGTTATAATGCTTTTTTGTAATGTACTTAGATTTTTGATTTTTTTATCACTTTCTGGAAATATTCCTGATATTCCTTCTCCTGATGTTGCTAATAATGAAAAGTTTAATTTATTTTTATTTGTAAATTGATTTATTTTGTTATGCATGAATTTAATTATTTGAATAGCTTCATTATAATTATTTTCTATGAAGTTTATAGTTTTTATTTTTTCGTTTTTTAATATAGCTAAAGATTCCCATAATCCAATAAATCCTATTGATAAAGTGCCATTTTTTAACATGTTATAATAATCTTTATCATAATCAATATATATTTTATTATTTGAAAAATATTCATTCATATTACTGTTTGAAACTTTATTTAATCTGTGTATTAGTAATTCTTTAGATTCTTCCATTAAATTATTTAATTCTTTATAAAAAAGAATTTTATTATTATTGGAATTTATTGCTAATTTTATTAAATTAATGGTAACGGAAGCTATATTACCTCTATTTATTGAAGTAGATTTACCAAAAATGTTGTTTACTATACGTGAACGACATCCCATTATTCCTATTTCTTTAGAATCAACTCTTTTGTTTATTTGAGAGTCACAATTCATATAAGTTGGTATCATACATTTTGAAGTTGTTTTTAAAGCTCGTATTAATAAATCATAATTAATATCTTTTTCATTATAATTAATACCGTTTTTTATTTTAAATACTAAATTTGGAAAAATATAAGGTTCATTTTCATCATTGCCTTTTTCGAATTCTTCTAACAAAACATTTGAAATTAATCGACCTTTTTCAGAAGTATCTAATCCAAAATTTAAAGTTACATAAGGTTTTTCACATCCTTTTCTAATTGGTAAGTTCAATTTGTTAAAAAAATCATTAATATGATAAGAAATTTCTTTTTTTGTTTCATTTTTTAAATAATAGGCCATATCAGTATCAAAGTTTATTATTCCAATTCCGCCTGATTGTATATTTGTTATTTCAACAATTTTTTTATAAAGTAATTTTAATGCTTTTTCAAAAGAAATATTTTTATTATCTTTTTTTATTAAAGTCTTTATATTTAATCCTATACAATTGTGTGATATATCATAATACTCTAGATCATGTATCCAAAAATTTTTATTTTTATGATTTTTAGATAAATTCAATGGTATTATACTTTTTAAAATATAATTTTTTTGATAATCAATTGATTTTTCTAATATTAAATTTATGGAATTATCTTTTGTATTTGCTAAATTTCTTTTAGACATATTTTCTCTCCTTTTTCTATTTTATAAAATTTTTGATTTTTTGAACCGTAATAATTTAACTCAACATTTGTTTTTTTATTATCAAAATATCCTACCTTTATATAATTTATATAATAAAGTAGTTCTTTTGGAATTTCTTTTAAATTATTTCCAGTATATATACATATATCATATTTATTTTCATATAATTTTTTTGTTAATTTTAAAAGGTTATTATATTGTTCTAAAGGTTCGCCTCCTGAGATAGTTATTTTTTTGTTATTTGAAATTTTTTTTATCATATTAAAACATTCATTTATTGTTATTTTTTTTCCTTTTCCTTTTTCATTTATAGATTTATTGTGACAATCTTTGCAATTACGGCTGCATCCTTGAAAAAAAACTACACTTCTTATTCCAGGACCATCTGTTAAACTTTCTTCTATGTAACCTGCTATTTCTAACATTAGATTTCTCCTCCCACTATAAAATATGATTAAATTTATATTTATTTTTTTATATTTGACCAGAATTTATTATATCATTTTTTTTAAATATTTAAAGAGTATAAGTCTTCTTAATATTAATAATTATTATAAATATTTTATTTATATCATATTTATTTGCATTTAAAGCTTTAGATAATAAAATAATAACATTTATAAAAGATCAATAGCTACATAGGTAAAACTATCATAAGAGTATAAAAAACAAAATGTTCTTTAAGTTTGTTGAGAGTATATTTTATTACTTAAAGAGAAGAGTATTATTTGGTTTTTATTAGTTTAAACGTATATTTGTAAATTTTTTACTTATGAATTTTTTTAGTAATGTTTTATAAATGTATTTTACAATTGAAAAATGGGCCAAAAAAATAAAACGCTGAAAAAAACAGGTTTCAGAAAACATTAAGAGTTTGTTAATATTATAATTTCTCCAATCAATCCAAAGATTTTATAAATTCTTCCCTGATCCTTTTTTTTATTCCTGGCTTTTTTTTTTTATACTTTAAACACTTTCATTTGTGGAAGCGTATATTATGTCATAATATTTAAGTTTATAAATGTCCCCTTGAGGGGACGAGGTTTTTTCGGAGGGGTGTTTCTCCTTCTAATTTTCTATATACTAATAAATAACTAATATAACAATAAACCACATCCCTCCGTCCACTGGACTCGCCCCTTCAAAGGGGCATTTTTCCTTCCTGGTCCATTTTTCAATTGTATTCCTGGCTTACTTTTATTATACATTAAACATTATAAATTTTACATTTTTATTTATTATAATATATTTGTTTTTAATTTAAAAAAATTTTTTATGTTTTATATACAAAATAAAATAAAATTATGGTAAAATTAATTATAAATTAATTTTAAAGGAGAGTGATTTTATGAAAACAGAAAATAAATGTAAATATTTAATTTTTAAAGATGATGAAGAAAAATTAAAAAAATTAAAGGAAAATGCTGTGAAAAAAATTGGAATTATACAGTGGTATACAGATAAAAATATAAAATTAATTTTAGAAAAACAAAGCACAGGTATTTTAAAATATTGGATTGAAAATGAAAAAAGTATAAAAATAAAACACGATCTTATTGAAAAATTAAAAGATTCTAAATTAATAGTAAAAGTAAAGTACGTAATAAAAAAGGATCCAGAAATTATTTTATATGAGTATTTAACACCATTTAACTTAAATTATTCAAAAAATATAAATTATATGTTAGAAATTGAAAAGAAAAACAAAATTTGTTCTTTTGAGTTTTTTGAAGAATATGAAATAAATAGATATGAAAAAATTTCTGAAGATGATATTAATGAATATAATGATAAAATATTGTCAACAAATACTATAAATAATTTACTTAAACAATACAATAATGATAATAAAAATAGCAATGAATTATTTTTAGATGTAATAAATTATGTGAATAATAAACTTTTGAATGATGTAACAGTAATTATGCCTTGTGGCCAAGCTATTACAGGTAATAGAAAAAATGAAAAAACAGGAAATACAGTTTTTGATAACTTAAAAAGTTTAAAAAAATTAGATTATGAAAATTCTAAATTAACTCCAGAACTTCAAACAATCTATTTATTAAAAGAAAAAGGTTTTAATATAAAAAAAATTATTTTATTATTGAACGAACCTTACGAGAATATAAAAAAGAATATAGTTGAAGAATTAGATTTAACTTTTCAAAATGATTTAAATAAAATATATTATTATTTAACTTACACCTTTAAAAAATTTTTTAAAGGTGTTGAGATTGAATATAGAAAGTTAAATTTTAATCCTGATGATTATAAAACTTCGTCAACTACGTTTAAAGAAATTTGGGATATAATGGATGGAATATTTGAAAAAGAAAAAAACAATGAAATAATAATTGACGTTGCTCCAGGAGTGAAATATTTAGGTATAATATTAAGTTTTTATTCTATGTTCAATCAAAAAAATTTTTATTATAAATATGAAAGACAACATAATCTCGTTAAGATACCTCAATTTGGCATTGATTGGGATTATAATTATATAGATGAATCTTATTCTATTTTAAAAGCTTATAAAGATTCGGAAAATAAAGAAATGTTTGACTTATCTGATTTATTATCTTTTCCAGATATTTTATATAAAATAATGAAAATTTCAAATGAGGGTATAATTTCTTTTTTCCCACTTGAAAAAATATTTGATAAACTAAAAGAAAAAAGAGAAATGCCTTTTGGATACGGTGAAAAATATTTACATTTATTAAAAAATAACAATTTAAAAGCTTATTTAAAAGATGGTATAATAAAAAAATGGTCAACTATGTGGATGGGAGATCAAATTCCAGAAACAGTAGAGCATTCTCAAAGACATAGTAAACGTTTAATGGAGTTTACAGTCAATTTAATAAATACTCTTAGTGAAAGTATTTTTTTGAATGTTGATAATTTAGAAGAAGAATATAATAATGATATTTCTTATAAAGATTTACTGTATTTTATATTTGGTGTAGCCTTAAATATTCATGATTTAGGCCATACTTATCCAAAATACTTTGTTGATGGAAAAACTTATTATTTGGATTCATTACCATCTTTAGTTAGAGATTTGCATAATGAATTAACTTTGCAGTTAATAGATAATAAAGAATATGATATATTAGCAGAAATTAAACCATTTAGTTCAAATTCAAAAACTTTAAAAGAGATTTTTGGAGATAAAACAGAAGAAGTAAAAGAAGCAATAAAAATGATTTGTAAGTATCATAGGGGTTATTTAGAGGTTGAAGAAGATTTAAATTCAAAGGATAAAGAAAAAAATTTTATAAAACCTTTAAAAATAAAAACAGATAAGTTAATTAATATATATAATCCAATGAATAATAAATTAAAAAAAATTGTAATTCATTTAGCAAAATGGATAAAATTTATTGATGGTACAGATGTTCAAGCAGATAGAATAATAACAGATAGTTATCATAAAAATAGGATTGAAAGAACTAAAAATGAAATTTTTTATTTAATTGATAAGACAAAAGAATTTGAATTCTATAAAGTTTATAAAACTGACCTTGAAAATATAAAAAAGTATCTTAAAGAAGAAAACTATAAAGATCTTGATAATACTGCAAAAAGATTAGAAAATAATATTTATGATAATATAGATAAAATAACGTTTGAACTTGAAATTATAGATAAAATTGCTTTTAAAGCAAGACAGTTTAATCATTTTACCAAACATAGTAGAGTTTCTGCAATTTATCCAACTTGGTTTGAAGATAACTCAAAAGATGAAAAAATATTACATATAAAAATTATTGAAAATAAAAATTTAAAAAATGAAAAAGATAGTAGTGTAGATTTTATTGAGGAAATAAAAGAAGATATTAAAAAAGAGTTTGAGAATGCTTACATTTCAAAAGAAAAAAATATAACAAAAATAATTTTTGATTAACATAAAAAGCTGAGATATTTATCTCAGCTTTTTATGTTTTAAGGTATGTTATAAAATGGGTATTATTTACTATTTTTTATCAATTTTTACCTTTCAAGAAGAAGCGTTTACACAAAATTTTTTATGCTACCAAAAATATTTAGTATATTATAAATATTTCGTTTATATCATATGTATTTATATCTAATGCTTTTGCTTTAATTTTTAATAATTTATCTGAAGTTATAAAAATTGGATTTTCTTTTTTATAATTTATACATACTGAAAGTATTAAATTATCTGGATTTAATTCCTGATATTCTATTGGTAGAAGATTTGGAAATGAATTAATAAATTTTATTTTATTTAATTTATAAAATTTTTCTAAAAATTTTATAGCTTTTTGAGCGGCATAATGCGTTTTAGGTGATGTTTTTAGTTTTTCTAATTCTTCAATACACATAAAAGGTATAATTACATTATTATATGTAGTAATTAAATTTTTACAGTTATTGATATTGTTTATAATTGAATTAGTATCTAAAATAATTGGTGTAGATTTTTTTGATTTATTTTTAAAGTTTACTATATTAGACATAAATTCCCCCTTTTTTTAATTTAAAATTTTTAATTTTGATGTTTTTATTATATTTATTACTTTTAAATCAGATAAAACAACAAATAGATTTTTATATTTTTCTAAATTTTTATATGCTGTTGTTTTTTTCTTTGGAATATAATAAACTCTATAATTTTTATAGTAATAAAATTTTCCGAATTTTATTACATCAATTATTTTTTTTCTATTTATTCCATATTTATTTAAACTTTTTTCAGCTGTTTTTGATAATTTTATTTGCTTCATAAAAATCACACACCTTTCTTATGTTTTTTACTTTGTCATTCTATATTGTTTTCCTATTTAAAACTTATTTTTTAAATAATAATGATTTAATTAAAAAGCTAGTAGTTACATTTAGTATGGCACTAACTTGTAATCCAAACATAGTTTTTCCCACTATGAGTAATGTTAACATAAAAATTGATATATCTATTGAAACGGTTAAAAGTAATTTAAAAAACTCTATAAATTTACCTTTTGAAAGTTCAATAATCATTTTTCTAATTCTTAATATCCAAATACTAATCATAAATAACAAAGATGCTGCAGTTATAAATACCATTACAATTGTCAAATTATCCCCCCTTTTTTTTAAAATAAATATAGTTTTTGAATAATGTACTATTTTTTCTACTTATTCTTAGTAAATTAAAAGTAGTTAATAAATTTTTTGTTTCATTTATAAAATGTTATTCGACATTATTTAAAAATATATTTTTAAATTTCTATAATTATTAATTTAATTATTATCTATATGTTTTTATGAATTATTTTTTTAGAAAAAATTATTAAATATTTGTTTGTTATTTCTACAATTTTTACATCTTTTTGGTAAATTTCATTCTTTGTTTGTGCAGAATTCATATTCTCAATTGGTGATTACAAAATAAACTTCTTCAAACAAAAGTTCTTTTATATCAATATTTAAATTTATTGATGTGTCTTTTAAAGTCATTTTTCTCTCTCTTTTTTTGTTTTTCTAAATTAATATTCGACATTAGTTAAATAAATAAAAAATAAAGATGCATTTTCAATGAAAATGCATCTTTATTTTTTTAAGTTTATTTTATAAATGATCATACAAATTTTTTATTTTTTCTATTGGAATATTAGTTAATTCAGAAATCATATTTATATCTAATCCTTTTTTCAACATTCCTTTTGCCACTTTCTCCATCTCTGTTAATTCAACATCTTTATCTAAATTACTAACAATTTCAACCTCTTTTTTATCAAAAGCTATTGAAACTTTTATTATATCATTTATACCATAGTTTTTTATCTCTTCTTCATACTTCTTTTCATTTATTTGTTTCAATCCATTTTTAGCACTATTTAATAGTGTTTTTTCGTTTTTATAAAACTTTTTAAACTCAATAATTATTCCTTTATCTGTTTTATCTTTTGGAATTAATATAACATCAGCTCTTCCAAGTCCTGTTTCTCTATTACTCTTTATTATATACTTTTCTTTCAAACCAACGCTCATTCCAAGTATTAGTCCATGATAAAATCTTTCTGGTTCTTCTCCGCTAACGTCAAAATAACTCAATGTATTCATTGTTAGTTTTTGAAAGTCTTCTTTAAACTCTTCTATGTATCCATTTATTAGGTTCAATAGTATATTATTAATGTTTATATTTGATTCTCTCAACATATTTCTAACTGTTTGTACAAAAAAATCTTTTACTTCTTCATTTGGTATCTTTACTTTATACATTGTTATATTATTTTTTCTTTTTTTACTCGTCCACTTTAAGTAACCACTAAATAAAAATAATGTCCAAATTGCACTTTCACTGTTTAAGTTTAAATCACCATAAACCATTGTTTCTATTATTTCGCACTCTACTTCTTCTCCGTTTATTAACCTTTCTACATTATCTTTTATATTAACAGTTCCTTCTTTTATTAGTTTTCTTATTAAATAATTCCCACTCGTATTCATCCAATATGGTCTTATCTTTTTTTCATCTACTAAGTTTATAATAGAAAAAGGATTGTAAATTTCAACACCGCCAAAGTTATAACCATTGTACCAATCTATAACTTCTTTTTCTTCATATTCAAGCTCATAATACTTAAGTGTTTCTTCAACTTCTTCTTTAGTTAAACCATACTTATCATTAAATAGTTCATTCAATACAGTAGAAACCTTTAAGTTATTCACACCAGTAAAGATACTTTCTTTTGATACTCTTGTTATTCCAGTAAGAACTGCTTTTTCAAGATATACATTGTCTTTTAAAGCCATGCCAAACAAGTTACCAATTAAAGATATTATTTCATCATAGTATCCGTGTAAGTAAGCTTGTTGAATGGGAGTATCGTATTCATCTATTAATATTATTACTTTTTTACCATAATATCTTTCCATGTATTCTGATAAACTTCTTATAGAATTTTCATAATCAGCATCTAAAGCTTCTCTACCCATTATTTTATCATATATAATTTTTTCTTCATTATCTAAAACTTCTAAAACATACTTATGCTTTAAATACAACCTTGAAAGCTCCATGGCTAATAAATCATGCATCTTTTTTAAGTTATTAGACTTTAAATCTTTAAAGGTGATGTATATAACTGGGTGCTTATTTAAATGTTTTTCTATTATATTTTTTTCTTTGTATATCTTTAAGTTTTTAAAGATGTATTCGTTGTTTTGAGTAATATCAAAAAAGTATTTCATCATAGATTGACTGAGAGTTTTACCAAACCTTCTTGGTCTTGTTATTAATAGAACGTCTCCACTTTCAATAATTTCTTTGATTAACATACTTTTATCTACAAAATACATATTGTCATCTATTAATGATTTAAAGTCACTTCTTCCTATTGGAAGTCTTTTTTTCATTTTTATCACCTCGTTTTATATCCTTACATGTTATTATATCAAATCTACTTTAAAATAAAAAAACATTTTTTAAGTATAAAAAAGAAATAGTTAGTACATATTGGAATTTACAAAATAATTTTTAAAATTTATTATTCATTATAGAATGAATAAAATCTTTAGATACATTAAAATGTTGTGAAGTTAAAGATATAGCATCATTTTCTGAATAAAAAATAAAGATGCATTTTCATTGAAAATGCATCTTTATTTTTTTCAAGTTATTATCCCTTACAGGGAAGAGAAGCATTCAGACCAAAATTTTTAAGAAAGAGTTAGAAACAAAAGCAAATGTGTTATTATCCCTTACAGGGAAGAGTAGCATTCAGACATGAAGCTGAATTAATTAAATTAGTAAGGGTTCTTAATATGTTATTATCCCTTACAGGGAAGAGAAGCATTCAGACATGATGATGATGCATATAGTAGTGAATATGCTATATCGTGTTATTATCCCTTACAGGGAAGAGTAGCATTCAGACGTATTAGGAAACGCAGCTGAAAAAGTTATAGGTGATTTTGTTATTATCCCTTACAGGGAAGAGTAGCATTCAGACATATATAGTAAGTTATGAAGTAAGTGGCGAAGGATATATGTTATTATCCCTTACAGGGAAGAGTAGCATTCAGACCCACTATAGCAATGAAACAAGTAGAAAAAAGTAAAAAAGTTATTATCCCTTACAGGGAAGAGTAGCATTCAGACAAGGAAAAATTGTTATCTCTATGATTATAGAGATGACACGTTATTATCCCTTACAGGGAAGAGTAGCATTCAGACAATTTCTATCCATCCTAAGGAATCTGGTGGGAAATTCACGTTATTATCCCTTACAGGGAAGAGTAGCATTCAGACAAGTTGTTAAGCTAATTAAGATTCTTAGCTTAGCAAAGAGTTATTATCCCTTACAGGGAAGAGTAGCATTCAGACGAGTTACGAAGTTTTAAGTGCCATAAAAATGGCACTAAAGTTATTATCCCTTACAGGGAAGAGTAGCATTCAGACGTAATGAAGAAATAGTTAAATTGATAAAGGTTCTTAGCTTGTTATTATCCCTTACAGGGAAGAGTAGCATTCAGACACGTGAAGAATTGAAAATTTACAGTAAGGTTGGAGAACTTGTTATTATCCCTTACAGGGAAGAGTAGCATTCAGACTTGAAGTCATAGCAGAAGTAATGGATGAGAGCGAATTGGTGTTATTATCCCTTACAGGGAAGAGTAGCATTCAGACCAGCTGGTTACGATGTTGTAGGATTTGTAAGTCCTGCACGTTATTATCCCTTACAGGGAAGAGTAGCATTCAGACTGCTAACATTTGAATGCCTATTTATTAGTGGATTTCAATGCCGTATTTTCCAAACTCTCTTTGTGATATTTTTCTTATCTTCATTTTCTACCACCATTTCGTCTGTAATGCTTATTATTACTTAGTTCCAAACCTATTTTGCTCAAACCCTTTATTTATGCGATTTTTTATTTTTGCCAATGTTCCGGAAACTTTACATTCATGTTTATTATAACACATTTATTTTTATTTTGCAAGTGTTTTTTTTGTTTTTTTAATAAAAAAATAACTTTTTTATAATTTAAAGGAGTTATTTAGTGAGAATGTATATAACAGGATTTTTATTTGCTTGTTTTTCTATTATGTGTTTATTTAAAAATAATAAATTATTAATCAGAGTGAAAAAAATAATGTGAAAAAAACAATTATTTATATAAATATTAAACAAATAATTTTTTCATTTGAAAGAATTATTTGTTTAATATTATTAATCTTTTATTTTTATTACATCTTCATCAAATTTTTTCATATAAGTTTTTATGGGTTTATTGTTTATTTTTATTTCTGGAACTATTTCAAATAGTGGAATCATAACAAATCCTCTTTCTGTCATTCTTGGGTGAGGTACTGTTAATTTTTTATCATTTGATGTGAAATTTTCATACAATAAAATATCTATATCTATTGTTCTTGGTCCCCATCTTATTATTCTTTTTCTTTTTAAATCTTTTTCAATTTCATTACATTTTTTTAGTAATTCATATGGAGTATAAGTTGTTTCTATTTCTATTACAATGTTTAAAAACCATTCTTGATTTTTATAACCAACGGGTTCAGTTTTGTAATAAGATGATTTTTTTGTTATATTTATTTTTGAATCTTGTTGTAATTTTTGTAAAGCAGAATCTATATTTTTTTTTGTATTTCCCATATTGCTTCCAAGACTAAGATATGATTTCATTTCTTTTTCTCCTTATTTCTATGCCAAAGTAATCATATATTCCATGTACGGGTGCTTCTGGTTTTCTTATTTTTACTTTTATTTCATCTATTTTTTCAAAGTCTTTAAATAGTTCATTGCATATTCTTTGAGCTATTTTTTCTAATAAATTGTGGTTTTCATTTTCTACTATTTTTTTTACAACTTTATATGTTTCGGCGTAAGAAATAGTATCATTAACATCATCTGTTTTTCCCGCTTTTTCTAAGTTTAAATACATTTCAACATCTATAAAGAATTTTTGACCTAATTTATTTTCTTCTTTTAAAACACCATGGTAACCATAAAAACCTAAATTTTTCATTATTATTTTATCCATATTATTTCCTCACAATAGCATCTGTAACTTTAATTGCTCTTATATTTTCTTTAACATCGTGTACTCTGAGTATATCTATTCCTTGTATGATACCCATTACGGATGTAGCTATAGTTCCTTCTACTCTTTCTTTTGGGGGTAAGTCTAAAATTTTTCCAATCATTGATTTTCTTGAAGTTCCTAATAAGATTGGATATCCAAGATCATTTAATTCACCAAGTCTTGCCATAACTTCCATATTTTGTTCAGGAGTTTTTCCAAATCCTATTCCAGGATCTAAAATAATATTTTCTTTTTTTATTCCAGCATTTAAAGCTATGTTTATAGATATTTTTAAGAAATCTATTATTTCTTCTATTATGTCTTTTTTATATTCGGTATCATTTTGATTGTGCATTATACATATTGGTACATTGTATTTTGCAACAACATTTGCCATGTTTGAGTCTTTTTGTAATCCCCAAACATCATTTATCATGTGTGCTCCGCATTTGAGTGCTTCTTCTGCAACAATGGCTTTCGAAGTATCAATAGAAATTGGTATATTTATTTCATTTATTAATTTTTTTAAAACAGGTATTACTCTATTTATTTCTTCATTTGAACTTACTTCTTTTGATCCAGGTCGAGTAGATTCTCCTCCTATATCTATTATATCTGCTCCATCTTTTTCCATTTTTTTAGCATGTTCAATTGATTTTTCTAAGTCAACAAAGTCGCCACCATCTGAAAAAGAATCTGGAGTTACATTCAATATTCCCATTATATAAGTTTTTGTTCCAAAATTAAAATCAGTATTTTTCATTTTTACATTTATTTTTCTATGAAATTTATAGTCTATTCTTCTCATTTAATCACCTTCCGAGTATTAATGACATAGCTTCAGCTCTACTCTTTTGGTCATTTTTGAAAACTCCTCTTACAGCTGAAGTTACTGTTTTTGAACCAGGCTTTTTAACTCCTCTCATAGACATACACATGTGTTCTGCTTCAACTATAACAATTACTCCATAAGGTTGTAATTTTTCCATTATTGTATCTGCAACGGTTGTTGTTATTCTTTCTTGGAGTTGAGGCCTTTTTGCAACGGTTTCTACTACTCTTGCAAGTTTGCTGAGCCCAGTTAAACGTCCACCTTTTGGTAAGTATCCAACATGAGCTTTTCCAACAAATGGTGCAAAGTGATGTTCACACATAGAATAAAAAGGTATATCTTTTACAATTACTAATTCTTCATGTTCTTCAGCTTGAAAAAATACTTTTAAGTGTTCTCCAGGATCTTGTTTTAATCCAGAAAATATTTCTTCATACATATCTGCTATTCTTCTTGGAGTATCAATTAATCCTTCTCTTTCTGGATCTTCTCCTATTGCTATCAATATTTCTTTAACTGCTTTTTTTATTCTTTCTTTATCCATTGTTAAGACCTCCAAAATTTTCATTTAGACTTTCATATAGTTTTATTTTATTTTTGAAAAAATTATATTCAGTGAAATTTTTAAAGTTTACATTATTTACTTTTAAAACAGGCATTACTCCCATTAGTGAATTGGTTAAAAATATCTCATCTGCTTTTAATAAATCTTCTAATGTATAATTACCTTCAGTTATATCTATTGAATTTTGTCTGCATATTTCTATTATTTTACTTCTAATTATTCCATTTAATAATCCATTTTTCAATGAAGGTGTATATAATTTTTTATTTTTTATAAAAAAAATGTTTGAGATTGTTCCTTCACAAATATAATTTTTGGAGTTTAAAAAAATAGTTTCATCATAGCCTGCTGCTTTTGCTTTATTTAAACAATAAATATTTTCCATATAATTCAATGATTTTATTTTTGATAGTATTGAAGTTTCACTTTTTTTTATGGAAGATATTTTTATTTTAAAACCTTTTTCATATTGAGATTTTGTGTATATTTTATTATTTAATGTAATTAGTAAATCTGAGCTATCTTTGTTTTTTGATACTATTAGCTTTAAACTTCCATTTTTAAAATTTGTTTTATTTAAAAAGTTTTTTGAAATATGAAACAATTCATTTAAAGTGTATTTGAAATTTATTTCTAATTTGGAACATCCTTCAAATAATCTCTCAGTATGTTCTTTGAAAAAAATTAACTTTCCATTTAATACTTTTATAGTTTCAAAAACACCATATCCATATTGATAACCTAAGCTTAATTCTTTATTGACTAAATTTCCATTGTACATGTACATTACTTAAGAGCCTCCATAAGAGCTTTTCCTTTATCTAAAGTTTCTTGATATTCAGCTTCGGAGTTTGAATCCCAAGTAATTCCACCACCAACTTGAAAGTATGCTTTATTATTTTTACATAGTATAGTTCTTATTACTATGTTAAAGTCGCTATTACCATCAAATCCAATGTAGCCAATACTTCCTGTATATATATTTCTTGTAGTAGTTTCTAATTCATCTATTATTTCTATTGAACGTATTTTTGGAGCTCCTGTTATGGATCCTCCAGGAAAGGTTGCTTTTAAGACATCCACAACTGATATGTTTTCTTTCATTTCACCAGTAATAGTTGAAACTAAGTGAAAAACAGTAGCATATTCTTCTAATTTAAATAATTCTGTTACTTTTACAGTTCCAATTTTTGATACTTTTCCTAAATCATTTCTTTCTAAATCAACTATCATTAATAATTCTGCATGATCTTTTTCGCTATTTATTAGTGAAAATTTATTTTTTTTATCTTCTTTTTCATTTTTTCCTCTTGGCATAGTTCCTTTTATGGGTCTTGTTTCTATTTTTTTGTCTTTTATTTTGATAAATCTTTCGGGTGAACTCGATACAATTTGTGCTTCTTTAATATTAATATAAGCTGCAAATGGTGCTGGATTTATTGTTCTTAATTTTTTATATAGTTCAAATGGAGTTTTGTTTAATTCGCATTCAAATCTTTGTGTCATATTTGCTTGATAAATATCTCCATTTTTTATGTATTCTTTTATTTTTTTGATTGCTTTTATATAATTAGTTTTTGAAAAGTTTGATATAAATTCAACGTCTTTTTTATCTGAACTTTTTTCATCAAAAGGTTTGTTATTTTTTATTTTATTTTCGATACTTATAATTTTATTTTCATCATCAAAGATAGAAGATATATATTTTTTCTTTTTTAAGTTATCTATTATTATTACAGTGTCATAAAAACCAAAGAACATATCTGGAATATTGACATCGTCAATAGCTTTTGAATTTATTTCTTCTATTTGATGATAAAGTTCATAACCTAAATAGCCAACTGCACCACCAATAAAAGGTAAATCAGTGTCATTTTCAATTTTATATTCATTTAAAAGTTTTTTTAAGGTATCAAAAGAATTTCCTGTTGTATTTGTTTCAATACCATTTTTATTAATTTTTATTTTTGTATTTTTTGAAGATATAGTTAAGAAGGGTTTTGATCCAATAAAGGAATATCTACCCATTCCGTTGTGTTCCATTCCACTATCTAAAAAAAATACATAATCTTCATTTTTAAAGATAGAAAATATTTCAAATGGATTATAGTTTGAATTTATTTCTTTAATCATTTTCTATCCTCCATTTTTTTGCAAAGAGTAAAAAATTATTTAATAATTCAATTCCATTTTCTGTTAATATTGCTTCTGGATGAAATTGTACGCTCTCAATTGGATATTTTTTGTGTTTTAAAGCCATTATTTCACCAATTTTTGTTTCGGCAGTTATTTCAAAACAATTTGGTAATGTTTTTCTTTCAACGATTAAAGAATGATATCTTGTTACTTTTAAAGGATTTTTTAAATCTTTAAAAACACCAATATTTTTATGGCTTATTGAATGTACTTTTCCATGAACAGGTTCTTTTGCTTTTATTATTTTAGCTCCAAAACTTTGAGCTATTGCTTGATGACCAAGACAAATTCCTAAAATTGGAAGTTTGTTTTTAAAGTTTTTTATTACATCTAAACTAATGCCTGCTTCATTTGGTGTACAAGGTCCAGGAGAAATAACGATCATTTCAGGGTTCAACTTCTCAATTTCATTTAAAGTTATTTTATCATTTCTAAATACTTTTACTTCTTCATTTAGCATGTTTAAGTACTGTACTAAGTTGTAAGTGAAAGAATCATAATTATCTATCATCAAAATCAATAAAAACACCTCTTAATTATTTTTCAAGTTGATTATACATTTGAAAAATATATTAGTCAATACTTTTTTCAAAATCAATTAAGTAGCTTTTTTTCTCTATTCCACCCTCATAGCCCCCAAGTCCACCATTTGATAAAATAACTCTGTGGCAAGGAATAATAATAGCAATTTTATTTTTATTGTTAGCATTGCCTACAGCTCTATAACCTTTTGGATTTTCAACTTTTTTTGCAAGTTCTTTATAAGTTATTGTTTTTCCATAAGGAATTTTTAATAGTTCTTTCCAAACTTTAATTTGAAAATCAGTTCCACTTAGTTCAAGTTCTACTTCAAATTCTTTTCTTTTTCCTAAAAAGTACTCTTCTAACTGTTTTTTACATTCTTTTAAATATTCTGGACTTTCATTTATTTCAATGTATTCATTTATAAATGATACTTTAGTAATTTTTTCATTTTTGCCTTCAATTTTTATTGGGCCTAAAATAGATTTAAGGTAAATTTTATCCATATGTTAACCCCCTTATGATATAATGCGTAATAATTTTTTCTCATGTATTGTATCATTAATATTTTAATTAATATCTTCAAAAAATTTTTACTACTTTTTTAAATCGTACTAATAACATTATATAACTTTTTTGTGTAATATCAAGTATTGATGTGCTTTTATTTATAAGAACTATTATTTACTATATTTTTATATTAAATGATTTTTTGGATATATATAAATGAATTTAATAAAAAGCATATGGTATAATAAAAATTAGAGGTGATAAAAATGAAAAAACTACCAATAGGAGTACAAGACTACAAAGAATTAATAACAGATTATATATACGTAGATAAAACAAAATATTTACATGAATTAATAACAAGTGGAAAATTTTATTTTTTATCTCGTCCAAGAAGATTTGGAAAGAGTTTAACGATATCAACGCTGTATTATTTGTTTAAAGGAGAAAAAGACTTATTTGAAGGAACATACATATACGATAAATGGGAGTTTAAAGAGTATCCAGTGATAAGAATAAATTTGTTGGATGTCTCAACAGAAAATGAACAAAGTTTTAAGTATGGCTTGTTAGAAATAATAAAAGAAGAAGCGGAAAGATATGGAATAACAATAGAAAATACAAACTATAAATATGCATTCAATGAATTAATAATAAAACTATCCCAAAAAGAAAGAGTAGTAATATTAGTAGATGAATATGAAAAACCAATATTAGACAATATAAACAACAAAGAAAAAGCAGAAAAGTATAGAGAAATATTGAGAGACTTTTATGTGAGCATAAAATCAAAAGACGAATACATAAAGTTTGTATTCATGACAGGAATAACAAAGTTCACAAAAACAGGAGTATTTTCAGCACTGAACAACTTAAATGATATATCGTTGAATAAAAAATATGCACAGATGTTGGGATACACACAAGAAGAGTTAGAAAGTAACTTTAAAGAGCACATAAAAGAAACAGCAATTGAAATGAATATGGAAGAAAAAGAGTTATTAAAAAACTTAAAGATGTACTACAATGGATTTTCATTCGATGGAGAGAATTCTGTATACAATCCATTTTCAATATTAAGATTTTTTAATGAAATGGAGTTTCAAAACTATTGGTTTGAAAGTGGATCACCATCATTTTTGTATGAATACATAAAAGGGAAGAAGATAAGATATGAAGATTTAGTGAAGTATCCAGTGAGCGAACTCGATTTTTCAACCCGAGAAATAGAAGAAGCAAATGCAAGCATATTCTTTACACAAGCAGGATACTTGACCTTTAAAGGAATAAAAAGATTAGGATTGAGGAAAAAGTACATATTAGACTATCCAAACATAGAAGTAAAAAATAGTTTTTCAAAGATAATATTAGAAGCAAACTATGGGATAAGAGAAACAGAGCAAATAGAAACCACAATATATGAAAGAATATATGAAAAAGACATAGAAGGAATAATAAAAGAAATAAAAAGAATAATAAGTGCAATCCCATACAACTTGCATAAAAAAGAAGAAAGTTACTATCATTCATTGATATACACAATACTTGCATCAGCAGGATTGAACGTAACAGCAGAAGAATTAACGAACTTAGGAAGAAGCGATATAGTAATAGAGGAAAACGTCATATACATAATGGAAATAAAGATAGACAAGAGTGCAGAAAAAGTCTTAAATCAAATAAAAGAAATGAAGTACTATGAAAAATACAAAGAGAAAGAAATTTATATAATAGGAATAAACATAAACTCAGAAAAGAGAAACATAGACGAATACAAAATAGAAAAGATATAATCCCAGCGGGTGTTGGGATATTTTTTTTATAAAAAGAATATAATTAAAATGCAAAAATTTGTATTGGTCAAATCAGTAGAATAAAAAAACTTTAAATTTTTTATGTGTATTTTAATCTTTGTAAAAAAGGGAAACTAATTCTTAAGTAATTAATAAAAAATATACCTTTTGAAAAAATTTTTTCTTGAGGTATAATTAGCATAACTTACTATAAAGTCGAGGTGCTTGATGAATAAAAATGTAAAAAGATATTTATTTATGTCTTCAATACCAGCCTTTTCGTTTATTACAATACTTATATCTCCAATGTTTGCGAACAAGCTTGGATTGAGCGTATATGAAGCTGGTATGGTTTTTTCAATCGTTTATGGAGTTCAATCAATATTGACATTTTTAATAGGAAAATTATTTGAAAAAAGATCGCCAAATTATGGTATTACAATTGGTAGAACTCTCTTTGGAATTGGAAACTTAGTTTTGGCATATTCATTTAACTTTAAACTTTATTTATTTGCTCAAATATTGATAGGTAGTTTCGATATGTTTTTCCCACTTTTGAGTATGTATGAAAGAGCTATAATCTCACCTAAAAATAGAAATAAATTTTATACGTTATTACCAATAATAAGTGAAGGAGTTAAAGCTGTTTTATTTATACCAATGTTATTTTTTATTGACTATGATAAAACGCCAATAACTTTTTATAGAACAGTATTTTTAATTGTTTTTTTATTGAACTTAGTTTATTCTTTGTTTATGTTAAAAGTTTTTCCAAAGGTCAAGAATGGAAATGAATTAACAAAATCTCATTCACTTAATCACAATCCGAATAAAAGAAAGTATTTGACTGTTTTATTGAATCAAATATTGTTTTTCTCAAACTTTGGATTTGGTAGTTATTTAATTATATCTTATTATGTTAAAGAAAGTTTGAATGGAGATACTAAAATAATGTTAATTTATGAAATTATTTTTTCTCTTATTGTTTTAAGTTCTATTTTTTGGAGAAAACATATTAAAATGAATGCTGAAAAAACTTTGATAATTGGAACGTTCATAATGTCATTTTTTTATTTTTTATTGATGTTTAAAAGTTGGACTACTTTTTTCTTATCTCATGCAGTATTAGCTATTGGTTTTACACTTTGGATATCTGCAAAAGAACCACTTAAACAAGAATATGCACCAAAAGAGTTTGGTCGTTGGGAAGGATTTTTTAATGGTATTCAAATTTTTTCAAAAATATTTACTCCAATTTTAGCAGGTTTTATTGCTTCAAAATTTTCTTATTCAATGGTATTTTTAATTTCGTTTTTGGTTTTACTTTCAAATACAGTAATTACATTATTTGGATTTAAATATAAAGGAAGAGTTTTATGAAGAAAAATTATATTGCACTTTTAATGGCAGCAGTAATAATGGGAAGTACTTTTCCAATTCAAAAATTGGGTTTAATTAATATAAGCCCATTGCAGTATATTATTTTTAGATTTGGTATAGCTTCTTTAATATCATTTTTTATTTTTGGATATGGAAAATTTTTAGAATCTTTTTTTCTTGGTTTGGTTTTGTCATTTAGCTATATAACTCAAATTATAGGTTTAACTTATACAACGTCATCAAAGTCTGGATTTATTGTTTCTCAATATGTTGTATTAGTTCCAATATTTTCTTATTTTTTAGAAAGAGAAAAAATATCTAAAAATCAATTAATTTCTTTTTTACTTTCTATAGTAGGATCTTATTTATTAACTGGAGGAATAGCTGGTTTTAATTTTGGAGATATGTTAATGTTTTTATGTGCTATAGGCTTTTCTCTACATATAGTATTAATTACAAAGTTTAGTAAGGTTGTTGAGGAAAAAAAATTATTGTTTTTTCAGTTTTTTACTGTAACAATAATAAGTGTTTTTTTATCTTTTGTATTTAAAATAAAGTACGTTTTTAATTTTACTTCTTTGAATAGTATTTTGTACGTTGGTACTATTGGAACTGTTTTAGTGATTTTTTTACAGTTAAAATATCAAAAAAAAGTTGGAAGTAATTTAACTGTTTTATTATTTTTAGCTCAGCCAATTGTTTCAAGTTTTTTGTCTATTCTTATTTTACATGAAGAATTTACTATTATACAAGTATTTGGTGCTTTTTTATTAATGTTAGCAGTTGTTATTTCAACTTTAAAACTATCACAAAAAAATGTATAAAAATTTTATTATTTTTCACTTAATATTTCTATGGCTTTATTTAACTGTAAATCATTTTTAAAGTCTAAAAACACGTTAGTTGTTGTGCAGTATAAAGCTCTATATTTTTCAGCTTCACTTATTTTAGAGGTTAATTTTTCTTCATAATCAACTATAATATCTGGGATTATTCCTTTAAGATTTATATCATAATTTTTTGGAGTGAAGTAATGACCTACAGGCAATTTTATTTCGCCCCCATTTTTGAATTTATAAGTGCTTTGTATTGCTGCTTTCCCGTATGTTTTTGTTCCTAATATTGTTGCAGCATTGTTATCTTTAAATGCACCTGTTAATATTTCTGCAGAAGATGCAGTATTTTTATTTACAAGTATAATTTTTGGTACGTTGTTTAAAAAATAAAAGTACTTTTCAGAGATGGTTCTTTTTGTTTCATTGTAGCCATTACTGTATTTTATGTGTGTAATTACTTTGTTTTTCATGAGCATTGAAGCAATATCAATTGAAATACGTACTAATCCACCTAAGTTTCCGCGTAAGTCTAAGATAAAACCATCAAATTTTTTATCTTTAAATTTTTCTAAGGCTTTTTGCATTTCTATTGCACTATTATTTGCAAATTTTGTTAATTTTATATATAAAAATTTTTTTGAATTTTTTTCAAAAGTTTTATATTTTACTGTTGGAACTTTTATTAAACTTCTTTTAATTTTAAATGCTTTAGGGTTTTTCCAAGTGTTTCTTTTTATTTTTAAGGTTATGTAAGTATTTGGTTTTCCTAATATTTTTTTTTCAGCTTGTTTCCAACCTAATTCAGATACAGTTGAGCCATCTAAACTTATTATTTTATCTCCAACTTTTAATCCGGATTTTTCGGCTGGCGAATATAGCATGGGAGCGACTACAAGAACTTTTTCTTCTTTGTTATATTTTATCATTGCTCCTATTCCAGCGTATTGACTTGAATAATATTCATTATCTTTTTTAACTTTTTCGGGATCGAGATACCAAGCAAATTTATCTCCAAGCCCTTCAATCATTCCGTTTAAAAGTGAGTCTAATATTTTAGAATAATTTGGAGTTCCATAATATTTGTTATTTATTATGTTGATCATATTCAATACTGATTTTTTGTATTGTTCATTATTTGGGTAATTACTAAAAAAAATAGCAGATATAAGAATAAAAATTAATAAGAATTTTTTTAATTTCATTTATAAAGCTCCTTTTATTTAAAGATAAATTAATTATATCAAAATAAAATATTATTTACAAATTAAAATTAATAAAACAAAAGTAATGAAATAATTATACATAGATAAAAATTTATACTTTGAAAATTAATAAAAAAATGGTAAAATTTACTTGATTAAAGTATAAAAGAGAGGAGATGTTTATGTATAAAAATAGACACGATGTTCTTCATATGATACATTCAATAAACACAATTATATCTAAAAATATAGAGTCTAAAATGAAAAAATATTGTGAAAAAGGATTAGTCACATCTCATAGTGAAATTTTAGAATATTTATATAAAAATGAAAAGGCTACGATGAAAGATATATCAAGGTTTACTGGAAGAGATAAATCAACAATAACTTCTTTAATAAAGAAGTTGAGTTCTGGAGGATATGTAGAAAAAGTTTCGGATGATAAAGATAAGAGAAAAACGTATGTTAAACTTACAGAAAAATCTAAAAGATTAAAACAATTATTTCTTGATATTTCTTCTAAATTAGATAATCAAACTTTTAGTGGATTAACAGATGAAGAAACTAATATTTTACATATACTCTTAAATAAGATGTACAAAAATTTAGAAAGGGAGGAGAAATAATGGAAAATTTTACATATTTAAATCCTACAAAAATAGTTTTTGGAAAAGATACAGTAAAAGATATTGGGAAAAATTTATATAAATTTGGTTCTAAAAAAGTTTTATTATTATATGGAAAAGGGTCTATTAAAAAAAATGGAGTTTATGATACGGTTGTAAACTCTTTAAAAGAAAAAAATATAGATTTTGTAGAAGTATCTGGGGTAAAACCAAATCCAGTTTTAACTAAGGTTCATGAAGCAATAAAAATAGCAAGAGAACAAGAAATAGATGGAATATTAGCAGTTGGTGGTGGAAGCGTTATTGATTCAGCAAAGGCTATTGCTGCTGGATTTTACTATGATGGAGATGTATGGGATTTTTTTGAAGGTAAAGCAAAACCTTATAAAGGATTACCGATTTTTACTGTTTTAACTATTTCTGCAACGGGTTCGGAAATGAATTCAGGTGGAGTTATAACTAACGAAAAAGAAAATAAAAAGTGGGCATTTGGTTCGCCATTAGTTTATCCCAAAGTTTCTATAATTGATCCAACTGTTCAATATTCTTTACCAAGAAATCAAACTATAAATGGTGGAATAGATGCTATGACACATGTCTTTGAACTTTATTTTGATAAAACAAAAAATAACGATATAATGGATGAAGTTTCAGAAGGTATAATCAGAACAGTAATGAAACATATTCCTGTTTTATTAAAAGATCCAAAAAACTATGAATCAAGAGCAAATCTAGCATGGAGTGCTACCCTTGCATTAAATAGAATAAATGGTACAGGGCGTCAAGGTGGAGATTGGTCAAGTCATATGATTGAGCATTCTTTGAGCGCATTTTATGATGTGTCTCATGGTGCTGGACTTGCAGTAATTGCACCTGCGTGGATGAAATATGTTTATAAAGAGGATATATCAAAATGGGTAAGATTTGCAGAAAAGATATTTAATATACATGATGGAACTGATGAAGAAAAAGCTTTAAAGGGTATAGATAAGTTGATAGAATTTTATAAAAAAATAGGAGCTCCAACAACTTTGAAAAAATTAAATATAATTGAAGATGATTTAGAAAAAATAGCAAATAATGCCGCATTACTTTGCCCAATGGGAAATATGAAAAAACTTGAAAAAGATGATGTTTTAAATATTCTAAAAATTGCTTATGAATAATGGTGGTGTTTATATGAAAATATTTTTAAAAGTTTTTTTATTTTTACTTTTTATCTTAACTTTAGTTTCTTGTAGTGTGCAAAAAGCTGAGATTGTATTACCAGAAAATCAATTTGATGAATTTCTTTCTTCAAATAAAGATAATGAAAAATATATTTTTATTGGTTTTGATAGTGAATATGATGATTCTGAAAAAGTTTTTTATGAAAATAAATTTTTAGAAAGTTTAATAAAAAATAATTATTCCGTATTAGATAGAAATGATTTAAAGGATATTTTAAATGAACATAAACTTCAATTGACTGGAATAGTTAATAATGAAAATATTAAAGAAACTGGAAGTTTAACTGGTGCAGATATTTTAATAAAAGGTAATTTTTCAAATTTTAATGGCAAAAAGATGTTATCAATATATTTTATAGATATTAAAACTTCTCGAATTAAAAGTTTTCATAATTTCACTTTTGAAAGTAATAATATTATAAAAGTTAATGATAAAAACAATATTCAAAATGAGGCTAAAACAAATAATAAAGAAAAAAAATATAAGTATAAAACATTTAATATGAAAGTATTTTTAGAAGATAATTCTTTTGAAAGTTTTCAAAAAGTGATGAGGACTTTTCAGAAACTTTTAATTAGTAAATATGGTAAAAGTGTATATTTAAAACCAGAGTATAAAAATACATTTATTGATGTAAAAATAAACTATAACGAGAATATTGAATTAAAAGATTTGAAAAATACAGTAAAAATATTGGAAATAAAACCAAAAATATCTTTTGCTATTGGAAAGATGATAAATGGGAAACCCCAATATAGAGCAAATTTTAAAATTCAAAATAAAATTATTAAATTGGATTTTAGATTAATTGATAAGATTAATATAGAAAAGGATAAAAATACTAATAAAAATTTTGTTTTGATTACTTTTAATAAATTTGGTGAAAATATAGTTAGTAAATTAACCTCTAAAAATATAGGAAATTATTTTTTCATATTGTTGAATAATAAAATTATTTCAAAAATAAGAATTATAGAACCAGTAAAAAGAACCGCAAGAATAAATAACTTAAATGAAGAAAAAGAATTAATTCTTAGATTTTTGTATCAATTGAATGATTTAAAAATAAAAAAGGTAATTTATAACTGAATTTAAAATAAAAGATGCCAATGGCATCTTTTATTTTAAAGATCTTTTATAATACATCTTGAATAGAGGTTTTCTAATGAAAAATAATAAAAAAGAAAAATATTTAGAAATCAAAAAAGTATTAAATATATTTTTTAAAAACATATATTTATATATTTCATACGAAATAATTTTTAAAATAATGAGTTTTTTTATAATACTTCCAATTTTTAATGGGATTACAAATTATGTTATTTCAAAGACTTCAAGTAAATTATTTTTTAATAATGATACTTTTAAATTTTTTATAAGTTTTCAAGGAATAATTACAACTATAATTTTAGGTATAATAGCTTTTATTTTTATATATGTTGAAAATGCAGGTTTAATAATAATTACATATCAAAAAAAATTAAACGAATTAATAAATATAAAATCAGCTATTATAAATTCTTTAAAAAAATTAAAAAATACAATGAGTTTGGGTATTTTACAGCTTTTACTTTATTTTTTGTTAATAGTGCCTTTTTTAGGCTTTGGAATGGTACCAACTTTAATAGATGAGTATGAATTGCCAACCTTTATAGAAGATTATATTTTCAATAATGGTATAACTACATTAATTTACATATTTGTTTTTTTGTTTTCTATAAATTATTTAATAAAATGGATTTTTGCTATACATGTTGTTGTTTTAGAAGATAAAAATTTTTCAAACTCTTTGAAAAGAAGTAAAGAATTAGTAAAAGGTTCATTTTGGAAAATTTTGGGTGTTATGCTATTTTGGCAATTTGTTATTTTATTTATAATTATTCTAATAATTATTTTAGGTGTTTTATTAATAACATTGATTTCTGGTTTCTTTGGAGAAAATTCTATTGTTTTTGAAGGTATTGAATATATATTTACATCTTTAAGTATAAGTTCTACATTTTTAATTTCAATATTTACAGTTCCTTTAAATATGATAGTTATAACGGATTTGTATTTTAAAAGGTTAAAAAGTATTAAAAATAGTGAATTTGAAATAAAAAAATTTAAAGTATATAATTCTAAGTTTGAGTTAGATAAATTCATAAAAAAACATATAAAAATAGTAGTGTTTATTCTTATTTTAACAATATTTTTTATGGGTAATTATACATTTTCTATGGAAAAAGTAAATTTTAATTCAAAAGTATACGTTAATGCTCATCGTGGAGATTATTTAAGTGCTCCAGAAAATACTATTTCTGCAATTAAAGTTGCGGTAAAAAACAAAGCTGATTTTGCAGAAATAGATGTTAGATTAACTAAAGATAACATTGTTGTATTATCACATGATAGCTCTTTGAAAAGAGTTGCAGATAAAAATATAACTGTTGAAAATAGTTTTTATAAAGATTTAAAAGATATAAATGTTGGCGAAGATTATGAATTTGATGAAAAAATACCAACACTTGAAGAGGTGATTGAATATGCAAAAAATAAAATTAAATTAAATATAGAAATAAAAATAAAAAATCATGATTATAAACTTGTAGATGAAGTTATAAAATTAATAAAAAAATATAAGTTTGAACATGAATGTATAATAACTTCACTCGATTATAATGCTTTGAAAAGAGTAAAAGTATTGTATCCTGTATTAAAAACTGGTTTGATAATGTATGTTAAATTAGGAAAAATGGAGCCTATTTTAAAAAATAAAAATATAGATGTATTTAGTATGGAAGAATCACAAATAGATAAAAGAGTAATTGAAACAATACATAAATATAATAAAAAAATCTTTGTTTGGACTGTAAACGATGAAGAGTCTATGGATTTATTTATAAATTTAGGTGTTGATGGTATAATAACGGATTATACAGATTTATTAGTAAAAAAAATAAAAGAATATAAGGAGCATAAAGATGAAAGAAATAAAATTAAATAAAGATCAAAAGCGAGAATTATTAGATAAAATAAAAGTATTTTTCTTAGAAGAAAGAGATGAAGAGTTAGGTGATTTATCTGCTGAAATCGTTTTGGACTTTTTTCTAAAAGAACTTGGTGATGTTATTTATAATAAGGCAATAGATGATGCACATAGTTTAATGCAAGATATAATAGAAGATATTTTATCTTTACAGAGAATATGATGGAGGTATAGATATGGAATTAAATAACAATTCAATGAGTTTTGCATGGGGAAAAGAAAATGAAAAAGGATTAAAGTTGGATATTGATTTTAAAGAAGGAAAGTCTAATACTAAATTTTCTTTAAATAAAAGTTTTTGTGGTTGGGCCGATGTTATTCATGGTGGAATAATAGCTACTATTTTAGATGAGGTAATGGCTTGGTCTGTAATTTCGCTTGATAAAAGAGTTGTAACTGCTGAAATGAACATAAAGTATAAAAAACCTTTGTATAGTAATACAGAGTATAAAGCTTTTGGTGAAATAATAGAAAATAAAAAAAGAGTTTTTAAAACTTATGGAAAGATTGTAGATACAAATGGAAAAATATTAGCAGAATCTTATGGAACTTATATGGCTTTTAAAGGGTGATATTATGAAGAAAAAATATTTTCAAAGATTGTATAAATACGATGATGAAAATAATAATTATATAATAGAAGTTTCATTAAATAATTATGAAGAAGTATATGATGATTGGGATCCTTCACCATTTAAAAAAAGAGATATTGAAGAAGAATTTAATTATTTTATAATGAATTCATCAAAAGATATACCATTAAAATATGGATTAACAATTGTTTTATATCTTCCTGAATCAAAAAAAGATGATAAAAAAGAAAAAACTTTAAAAACAGCTTATTTAAACTTTTATAATTATATAAATGAAAGAATAAAAGATAAACTTTTGAAATTATATAGGAAGATATTTTATTCATTTTTCTTTTCAATATTTTTATTAATAATGTCTATGTTTATTTTAAAAGATGTAAATAATATGTTTTTTAAACTGGTTAGAGAGGGATTTTCTATAGGTGGATGGGTTTTTTTATGGGAAGCTTTTACAGATTTTTTTTGGACAAGAAATGATATAATATCAGAATATAAAATTTATAAAAGATTGAATGAAGCTAAAATAAATTTTGTTTATAAATGAGGAGAGAAAAATGTTTGTGCATGTATATACTGGAAATGGAAAAGGAAAAACAACAGCTGCTTTAGGGTTAGCTTTAAGAGCAATAGGTGCTGGTAAAAAAGTTTTTATTGGTCAATTTGTAAAAAATATGGATTATTCAGAAATAAACTCTTTAAAGCTACTTCCAAATAATAAAATTGAAAAGTATGGCGTTTCTTGTTTTATTGATAGAAATCCAGAAAAAAAAGACTATGAAGCAGCAAAAAATGGTTTGAAAAGAATTAAAGAAATTTTAAGTACAAATGAATATGATATAGTTGTTTTAGATGAAATCAATATAGCTATGTATTTTAAATTAATATCAGTAGAGGAAGTATTAAAGGTGTTAAAAGAAAGAAATAAAAATATAGAAGTAATATTAACTGGTCGTTATGCACCAAAAGAATTAATTGAGTATGCAGACTTAGTTAGTGATATAAAAGAAGTTAAACACTATTATAATAAAGGAATTTTATCAAGAAAAGGAATAGATAAATAATTGTAAAAAATTATATGCTTGTATTAAAAAAACTGTATTAATTTATAATATATGATATAATAGAGGTATAAATAAAAAAAATATTGGAGGTGCCTTTTTATGAAAAAATTTTATGTAACTACTCCTATTTATTATGTTAATTCAGAACCGCATATAGGTTCTGCTTATACTACAATAGTGGCTGATATAGTGGCAAGATACAAAAGGATGATGGGCTATGATGTTTTCTTTTTAACTGGAACAGATGAACATGGTCAGAAAGTAATGCAATCTGCAGAATTAAAAGGCATTTCTCCAAAAGAATTTGCTGATGAACTTTCAAATAAATTTAGAGTATTGTGGGAAGAAATGGGAATAACTAACGATTATTTTGTTAGAACTACTGATGAACAGCATGAAAAAACTGTTCAAAAAATAGTAAAAAAATTAAAGGATAACGGAGATATTTATAAGGGAAAATATGAAGGGAATTATTGTATTTCCTGTGAATCTTTTTTTAATGATGATGAAGTTATTTTAAAAGATGGAAAAAAACTTTGTCCAGACTGTGGAAAAGAATTAAAATGGGTTGAAGAAGAAAATTATTTTTTTAAACTTTCAAAATACAATGATGCTTTATTAAAACTTTATGAAGAAAATCCGGAATTTGTAGAACCTGAATTTAGAAAAAATGAAATGCTTTCTTTATTAAAGAAAGGTTTAAATGATATAAGTATTACAAGAACAACTTTTAATTGGGGAATTCCTGTCCCAGATGATCCAAAGCACGTTGTTTATGTTTGGGTAGATGCTTTAATTAATTATATAAGTGCTATTGGTTATGAGGAAAGTGAAAAGTTTAAAAAATATTGGCCAGCCGATGTTCATTTTATTGGAAAGGAAATAAACAGATTTCATTCATTAATATGGCCAGCTATTTTAATGGCTGCAAATATTGAATTACCTAAAAAAATATTTGCACATGGATGGTTAACAGTAAATGGAGAAAAAATTTCAAAATCTAAAGGTAATGCAGTTGATCCAAGAATCTTAATGAATGCTTATGGAAAAGATGCAATAAGGTATTATTTGTTAAGGGATATAACGTTTGGAAGAGATGGTGATTTTTCTGAAGATAATTTAATAACAAGATATAATGCAGATCTTGCAAATGATTTGAGCAATCTTGTGCACAGAACTCTTTCAATGTTAGATAAATATTTTGATGGTATTATATTAGAACCTGATAAAATAGAAAAAGTAGATGATGAACTTCATACTTTAATAGAAAAAAATTCAAAAAAATACTTTGAATTTATGGATAAATATCAATTTACCCATGCTCTTGAAGCTTTGTGGGAAATTATAAGGTTCTCAAATAAATATATTGATTTAACAGAACCATGGAAACTTGGAAAAGATGAAAGTAAAAAAGATAGACTTTCTACGGTTATGTATAATTTAGCAGATTCAATTAGAAATATAAGTATATTAGTTTCACCAATAATGCCTGAAACATCTGAAAAAATATTAAAAAAATTAAATTATAATAAAGATCATATAAACTTTGAAAATATAAAAAATGGTGGATTGCACACGGGAGTAAAAATAAGTAGAGGTGAACCTGTTTTCCAAAGATTGGATATGGAAAAATGGGAAAAGGTAATAAAAACAAATAATGAAATAAAAGAAGAAAAAAATAATGAAAATGTAATAGAATTGATTGAAATAAATGATTTTA
Source organism: Tepiditoga spiralis (assembly GCF_014701195.1). NCBI lineage: Bacteria > Thermotogati > Thermotogota > Thermotogae > Petrotogales > Petrotogaceae > Tepiditoga > Tepiditoga spiralis. The sequence continues at coordinate 1,998,471 of NZ_AP018712.1, read as the reverse complement.
AAAAAGTTCAATTAAAAGTTGCAAAGGTAATAACTGCTGAACCAATCCCAAAATCAAAAAAATTATTAAAATTAATGTTAAATGATGGAAGTAAAGAGAATAGACAGATTCTTGCTGGAATTTCTAAGTTTTATAAACCTGAAGATCTTATAGGAAAAAATATAATAATAGTAGCTAATTTAAAACCAGCAAAATTAATGGGACAGATATCAAATGGTATGCTGCTTGCTGCAAAAAATGGAGATGATTTAACGATTCTAACAACTGATAAAAATATAGAACCAGGATCGATAATATCTTAAATGGAGGTATAGGGAGTGTCTGAAAATAATGAAGAAATGTTGGAAAAACATTTAGTTGATAGAAGATTTACCGATGAAATGAAAGAATCGTACCTTTTGTATTCTTTAAGTGTTATAGTTAGTAGAGCTATTCCAGATGCTAGAGATGGATTAAAACCAGTTCAAAGAAGAATTCTTTATTCAATGGATGAACTTGGCTTGAAACATACATCTGCATATAAAAAATCTGCTAGAATAATTGGAGAAGTAATGGGTAAGTATCACCCACATGGAGATGCTTCCATTTATGATGCTCTTGTTAGAATGGCTCAAGATTTTTCAATGAGATATCAACTTGTAAATGGTCAAGGAAACTTTGGGTCAATAGATAGAGATCCACCAGCTGCTATGAGATATACAGAAGCAAAAATGCAAACTATCTCAGAATATATGCTTCAAGATATAGAAAAAGATACGGTTGCTTTTAATGATAATTTTGATGGCTCTTTGAGAGAGCCCGAAGTTTTACCAACAAGATTACCAAATTTATTAATGAATGGAGTTAGTGGTATAGCAGTTGGAATGGCTACAAGTATTCCACCACATAATTTAAGAGAGCTTGTAGGTGGATTCAAATATTTAATAGACAATCCAGAAGCAACAGTTCCGGATTTAATGCAATATATAAAAGGTCCAGATTTACCAACTGGAGGTATTATTGTAGATGGTGAAAGAATAAGAGACTTTTATGAAACCGGAAGAGGAAAGTTTACAACTCGTGCAAAGTATGAAATAGTTGAAAACAAAAATAAAAGTGCAATAGTAGTTACAGAAATACCTTACAATGTTTCTAAGATTGATATAATAGAACAAATTGTTGCTTATGTAAAAAGAATGAGAGATATGAAAAAAGATTCAGGAATAAGCGATTTAAGAGACGAATCAGACAGGAGAGGTATGAGACTTGTAATAGAATTAAAGAGAAATGCAAATCAAAATAGAATAATAAATGATTTATTAAAGCATACATCTCTTCAATCAACATTTTCTATACAAATGAATGTTATAGATAATAAAAAACCAAGTTTAATGAATTTAAAAGGGCTTATGAACGCTTTTATAAATCATAGAGTAGAAGTTGTAACAAGAAGAACAAACTATGAATTAAAAAAAGCAGAAAAAAGAGCACATATAGTTGAAGGATTAATAAAAGCTGTACAAGGAATAGATACAGTAATTGAAATAATAAGAAATTCAGATAATCCACAAGATGCATTAAAAAATTTACAAGAAACAATAGGTGTTTCTGCAGAACAAGCAAAAGCTATTTCTGAAATGAGATTAATTAGCTTATCAAAATTAGAAATAAATAAACTTACAGATGAATTAAAAGATTTAAATGAAAAGATAAAATGGGCAAATGAAGTTCTTGAAAACACAGATAAAAAGATGGAAATAATAAAATCAGAATTAGATGAGATTGATAAAAAATTTGGAGATGACAGAAGAACAGAAATAACATTTAATTTATCTAATTTGAAGTCTAATGAAGAATTAATAGAAGATGAAGATATAGTTATTGTTTTAAGTCAATATGGATATATAATGGCTGTACCAAGTACAGAATATAAAGTTCAAGGTAGAGGTGGAAAGGGAGTAAAAGGTCTTAAAATATCAGATAATGATAATGTTTTAGATGTTATTTTTGCAAGAAGAAAATCTAAATTAATGATAATAACTTCTGCTGGAAAGGCTTATCAATTACCAGCATATGAAATAGAACTTGCTGCTAAAAATAGAAAAGGTAAACATGTTGCAAATTATGTATCTCTTTCTGATGGAGAAAAAATAAAGACAGTTGTTCCAATAGGTTTAGATGGAGATTATGATAAATTTGTTATGTTCTTTACTAAAAAGGGAAAGGTAAAGAAAACATCATTGAGAGAATTTGCAAATGCAAGGAAAAGTGGAATAAAAGCCTTAAATCTTAAAGAAGATGACGAAGTTGTAGATGCATTAATAATTTCAAATGATTCAGAAGAAGTTTTAATAGTAACTAAAAGAGGTATGGCATTAAAATTTTCTTCATCAGATGCAAGAGCAATGGGAAGAACTGCAGGTGGCGTTATTGCAATAAAATTAAAATCAAAAGATGAAGTTGTAAATGCAGTTAAGATTGATAATAACAAAAAACTTTTAATAGTTACTGAAAATGGATATGCAAAAAGAGCAAAGTTTTCTTCTTATAGACTTCAATCGAGAGGTGGAATAGGTTTAAAAACAATAAAAGATATTAATAAAATAGGAAATATTGTTGCTGCTTTAAGTGTAGAAGAAAATCAAAATCTTTTATCATTTTCTAAAAATGGAAAAGCAATAAGAGTACCTATTTCTTCGATAAACACTTTGGGAAGGGTGACGCAAGGTGTAATAACTGTTAGATTGGATAAAGGAGATTTAATTTCAAGTGTTATAATCGTAAATGCTGAAGAAGAGGAGGAAATTTAATGAAAAAATTAACTTCTAAACAATCTTTAGTCCTTGAATTTATTAAAGATTATATATCAAAAAACAGTTATGCCCCAAGTGTTAGAGATGTTATGAAACATTTTAATTTTAAAAGTCCAAGAGCAGCACATAAACATTTAATTACATTAGAAGAAAAAGGATATATAGAGAGAAATAATGTTTCAAGGGGAATAAAATTGACTTCTAAATCAGGAGAAATTTTCACTAGTGAAAAAGTAGTTCCAGTGGTTGGTAAGATAGCTGCTGGAGCTGCTATAGAAGCTATTGAAAATATAATAGATACTGTTCCTCTTTCTTCTAATTATTTTTCAAAGAATAATGAGTACTTTGCATTATTGGTAGAAGGAACTTCAATGATAGAAGCTCATATAATGAGTGGAGATTATGTTATAATAAAAAAACAAGATTTTGCAAAAAATAATGATATAGTTGTTGCATTAATAGATGGAAATTATGCAACTTTAAAAAAATTTAGAAAGAAAGATGATATTATACATTTAATTCCAGAAAATAAAAATATGAATATTATTAAAGTAGAACCAGATAGGTTACAAATACAAGGGGTTATGGTTGGATTAATAAGAATGTTTGAATAAAAATAAACAAGAACAAGGAGGTATATTATGGAAATAGTTTTAAATGAAGTTGAAGGTAAAAAAATAATAAAGATTTCTGGTGAAATAGATATGTCTAATATAAAAGAAGTAAAAGAAAAAATTTTAGATCTTAAATTATCTGAAATGATTTTAGATTTTAAAGATGTTTCTTATTTAGACAGCTCAGGAATAGGAATGCTTATAAGTTTACATAAAACAGCACAATTAAAAAGTGGTTCTCTTGAAATAATAAATATTGAAGAAAAAATAAGAAAATTATTTGAAATGGTTGGCTTGGATAAAATATTAAATATAAAATAAGGAGGATTTTATGAAAATAGCTATTGGATCTGATCATGCTGGTTTTGATATGAAAGAGATTATAATAAATTACTTGAAAGAAAATAATCATGAAGTTGTAGACATGGGTGCATATTCAACAGAAAGTGTTGATTATCCAGACTTTGCAGAAAAGGTTGGGAAAGCTGTTGTTAATAAAGAAGTTGATTATGGTATTTTAATGTGTGGAACTGGAATAGGAATTTCAATTGCTGCAAATAAGGTTAAAGGAGTTAGAGCTGCACTTTGTTTTTATCCTACTATGGCAGAACTTTCAAGAAAACATAATAATGCAAATGTATTGGTTATGGCTGGTAGGTTAATGGGATATGATGTAGCAAAATGGACGGTTGATAAATTTTTAAGTACTGAATTTGAAGGAGGAAGACATCAAAGAAGGATTGATAAAATTTCAAAGATTGAGGAGTGATTTCTATGAAAATAGTATATGATCCCAGACATATGTTTTATAATCCAAAATCTGAATTTGATAGAATTAAAATGGTAGAAAATCCAGAAACACCAATAAGAGTAGAAGAAATAATAAAAGTTTTAAAATTAAAATATGAGGATAGTTTTGTAAAATCAAGAGATTTCCCAAGATCATATTTATATTTAGCACACGATCCAGATTATATAACATGGTTAAAAGCAAAATCTAAAACTTTAAAGGATGGAGAAGAATATTTTCCTAAAGTATTTGGATATGATAGGATATTTGATAATGGTACACCGATTTTAAATAATTCATTTGAAATGGCTTGGATTTCTATTAAAAATGCATTAACTGGTGCACAAATAATATATGAAAATAGTGACGATATAGTATATGTAGGAACAAGACCTCCAGGACATCATGCTGGGTTGAGCATGGGTGGAGGCTATTGTTATTTTAATAATACTGCCGTTGCTGCTAAGTACTTACAAACTAAAACAAATGGATTTGTTGCAATACTTGATTTGGATTTTCATCATGGGAATGGAACACAAGAAATTTTTTATCAAGATGTTAGTACATTGTTTATAAGTATACATGGTAATCCATCAAATAATTATCCATACATTTCTGGATATGAATGGGAAATAGGAGAAAATGAAGGAAAGGGGTATAACTTTAATTTTCCACTTGAAGATGGTATAGGAGGAACAATTTATCAAAGAGTTTTAGAAAAATCATTATTGGAAATTGAAAGTTTCGACCCAGATTATCTTTTAATATCTTTTGGTAGTGACACACACAAAGATGATCCTTTGGGGACGTTTAATTTAAATAAAAGAGATTATGAAGAAATTGGAAGAATGATAAATCAAATTACAATTCCTAAATTAATACTACAAGAAGGTGGATATAATCCAATAGCAAATGCTGAAGCTGTTAATTCTTTGTTGTCTGGATTGTTAAGATGAAAAGGTGAAATTTTTGAAAAATTTAATTTTATCTAAAAATATAAAAAGTGATATAAATGTATTTATAAAAGAAAATTTTCATGAAAAAATAATTGATAACTATGATGAAAAAGAAGACGTTTTATTTATTGTTGATACTAAATTAAGAAATTTTTTAAAGATAAAAAATAATATAAAATTTATAAAAGGTGGAGAAGAGGCTAAATATTTAGATAAGTATTTAGATCTTTGCCAAACTATAGAAAAAAATAAATTTAATATTGTTATAGGCATTGGTGGAGGATCTTTAATGGATTTAATTGGTTATACCTTAAACACATTAAATCACAATATAAAAAAAATTATTTTAATACCAACAACTTTAACCTCTATGATATTTCCACCAATTTCAGGTTTTTTTGGAATAGATATGAATTTTAAGAGAGATTATTTAAAAGTTTTTGGCTATGTAAATGAAGTTTATATTGATCAAAGTTTTTTAAGTTTATTATCAAAACAATCTTTAAAAAAGCAATTTTTTTGTAGTTATATTCTTGGAACTTATTTTGATAGTAATCTTTCTAAATTATCATTACATTATTCTAAAAATTTTGATAATACAGATTTAGAGGAATTTTTAATTAATTCAATAAAAAATTCAATGAAATTTTATAAAGATAATTATGAAATTCCGGGATATAACCTAATAAAGTATTTTATTAAAAATCCAATAGAGATAAACAATAAATTTTTTGAAATATACTCTTCAATTTTCTTATTATTATCGTATATTTCTTATATTGAAGGATTAATTTCTTTAGAAGAATTTAAGATGATTTTAAATGACACTAATGAGTTTGGTGTTTTTAATAAAAAAATAATTTTAAATATGAAAAATAATTATATAAATGATTATGTTACAGATATAATTCCAGGAAAAAATAAAAATACTTTAAAATATTTTTCAGTAAATGAAATAAATATTTACATAGATGATTTTATTAATTTTATAAGAGGTGAAAAAGTTGGATAAAAATTCATTTTTAAAAATAACAATTGTTTTAGTCTTTATTTTGCCTCTAATTACACTTCTTCTTACAGTTTATACTATATACTTAAAAGTTCAAATTAAAGATTTAAGTATTTCAATAAATGATTTAAAAACTAATGTAATAAAAGAAGAAATAACTTCAAACTTAAAAGAAAATATAACATTACCAGAAATTAATCCTAAAAAAACAAACTTAAAATATGAAATAAAAGAATTAAATTTTGAAAATCTTTTAAATGGGTCTTCTGGATCTTTAAAGCTCTATAATCTTGGTGCAGTAAAAGTATTTAATGATAAAATTAAAGCTTTTTCAAAAGCAGTAGAAGCTTATGAAAAAAATATTAATTATTATATCTTTATGTATAAAGATAAGTATTATTTATATAGAAGAGATTATAAATTAATTAATAGTGATGATTATAAAATTGTTGATGAAAAACAATATATATATACTGTACAATTAAGATATTTTGCTTCAGATCAAGCTCAAGCTTTTGTTACTGCAACAACCTTAAAAAAAGCAGGGTTTCCAGCTTTTATAATGACGAGAAATTATGCTAATAGTACAGAAAAAAACTTTACACTATTAAGTGGATTGTTTTTTGAAAAAAAAGAAGCAGAAGATTATATGAATAATATAAACGAAACTGAAATAAAAGATTTAATAGGTCTCAGCGTTAAGGATAGATTTATAAGAGGGATTTATTTTTCAGGAGAAAAAAATTGAAAAAATTTTTTTATGTTATAATTGTTTTGTTAGTTTTATTAATTGGATATGTAAACTTTAAAATAAATATTCCTAAAAACATGGAAGATACGGAAAATAAAATAAATATTCAAACAAGTTCTATTCATGAACTTATTAAAGTTCCAGGAATAGGATATTCTAAAGCTAATGATATAATTTTATATAGAGAAAAAATTGGATTTCATGCATTAGAAGACTTAAAAAATGTAAGTGGAATAGGAGAAAAAACATTTGAAAAAATAAAAAAGTATTTTTATTTAGAAAAAAAAGAATATATATTTGAAAAACAAAAAATAAACATAAATAATGATTCAATTGATAAATTAAAGTTATTACCAGGGGTAGGAGAAAAAACAGCTAAAAAAATTATAAATTATAGAAATATAAAAAAATTCAAAAATTTTGAAGATTTAAAAAAAGTTGGTTTATCAGAAAAAGAAACGATTAAATTGAAAGGACTGATAGAGTTTTGAAAATTTTTTTACATGTATGTTGTGCACCAGATTTAACAATATCTTATAAACGTTTAATAGAACTTGGATACACTCCAACAACATACTTTTATAATCCTAACATACATCCAAAATCTGAATATGAAAAAAGATTAAATGCTTACTATCAATTAAAAGAAATATGGAACTTTAAAGAGATAAAAGCTGAATACAATATAAAAAAATTTTTTGATAATTTAGACTTAAATAAAAGATGTGAAAGTTGTATTGAACATAGAATAATACAAACTGCTAAAATTGCACAAAAAAATGGGTTTAAACAATTTACTACTACGTTATTAGCTTCACCAAGAAAATCACATGAGATGATTATAAAGTGTGGTAAAAAAGCAGAAAAACTTTATAACATTGAATTTAAATACTTTAATTTTAGAGAAAATTCAGGTATTTCAAAAGCAGCAAAAATGTGTAGGACTTTAAATATATATAGACAAAATTATTGTGGATGTTCTTATTCTATTTTTGAAGCTAAACAAATAACTAAAAAATCAAAAGAACAAAAATTTAATGAATTAAAACATTTGATTGGTGAAGAAAAAGCAAAACAATTATTTTATTTATTTAAAAAAGATATTTTAAAAGTTCCTGAAGATTTATCATACATATACTTAAAAAAGTATGGATTAAAGTTAATAAAACTATTAAAACCAAGAATTATATTGATGAAGAAAGAAATTGCTAATGAGCTTAATATAAATAAAAGTGGAAGAAAGAAGGTAAATGGATGGAGGGGAAAGTTTATAATATGGTGAAGGGGGTTAATTTATGGATTTTTTTAAAATTACTATTCCAAGTAAAAATATATATATAAAATTATTAAGACATGCTTTAAAAAATTTTTTATATTTATGTAATTTTAAAAATGATGAAGAAATTTTTATGATGGAACTAGCTTTAAATGAATCAGTTGCTAATGTTATAGAACATACTTATAGTTATAATGAAGAAAAATTAATAGACATAGAATTTTTATTTGATGGAAAAGAACTAATAATAAAAATAAGAGACTATGGAAAAAAGATAGATGTGTCTAAGGTAAAACATAGACCATTAGAAGAATATAGAGATGGTGGATTGGGCGTTTATATAATAGAACAAGTATTTGGAAAACCAATTTGGGAAGATATAGAAATTGGTAACTTAATGATATTAAAGAAAGATATATTTTAATTTGGAGGGAGATTATGGCGATAATAAATGTTAAGGTATCTTCAGATAATATGGTAGCCTCTATAAACTTAATAGATGATGCAAAAAAATTAGATATGTCAGATATAGAAAACGCATTAAAAGAAAACAATATAGTATCTGGTATAAGATATGATATTATTTCAGAAATTATAGCTGAACCTAAATATTCAGTAGATTTACCAATTGCTTATGGTCATGCACCAAAAGTTGGTGAAAATGGTGGAATAAAACTATTAGCAAAAAAGAAAAGACAGAATATGGAAAAAAAATATATAGATTTAAGAGAAAGAACAAATATAATAAGTATAGAAAAAGATGAAATAATAGCTGAAATAATTTCACCAACTCAAGGCGAAGTTGGTATGGATGTTTATGGAAATGAAATTGAAGGATTGTTTGGCAAAGAATTAAAATTTAAACTTGGAAAAAATGTGATTAATAAAGAAGGAAAAATAATTGCACAGTATGCTGGAGAGTTAATCTATAAAAAAGAAATAGATGGAAGTATTTTTATAGATGTTTCGAGAGTTTATACTGTTGATGGTGATGTTGATTATTCTACTGGAAATATAAGATTTCCTGGAAAAGTAACGGTGAATGGAAATGTTAAACCTGGATTTACAATTGAAGCAGAAGGAGATATAGAAATAAAAGGTGTTGTTGAATCTGCAACTTTAATTTCTGAAGAAACTATAACAGTGTCAGGAATAAAGGGTGCAGGAAAAGGAATTATAAAAGCTAAAAATGTAATTGCAAATTATATAGAAAATGCAAATATAGAAACAAATAATAATATTGAAGTTAAACAATCAATAATAAACTCTAATTTAAAATCAGGAAATTCAATAATAGTTACAGGAAAAAACAGTAGAATATTAGGTGGAGTATTAAATGCAATGATAAAGATAGAGGCAGATATAATGGGAAGTGAAAGAACTGTAAAAACACATCTAGAAGTTGGTGTGGATCCTCATATAAATGAAGAAATAACTATAGTGAAATCTCAAATAGCTATAGATCTTGAAAATTTAAAAAAATTGAGTTTAATATTAAAAGGTATAATGAAATTAAAAGAAGAAGGAAAAATGGATAAAAATAAACTTGAACAATATAAAAAAACACTTCAAACTGCAAAAAATTTAAAAAATAATTTAGAAGAAAATGAGAAAAAATTAAATGAATTACAAGAAATAATAGATAATTCTGAAAATAAAGGTTTAATAAATGTTAGACAAATTGTATATCCTGGTGTTGAAATATATATACATAAAAGAACATTTTTTCCATCTAAAGCATTAACTAAAACAGTATTTTATTTGAGTGATAATCAAATAATGATAAGGGGGTATAACGAATCAAATCTCTAAAATTTTTACTTTTGTTTTTAATTATAATGATTTCAATTTCTAATTTTTCAAATTTAAATGATTTTTTAAATAATTTTGATGAAGAAATTATTATTAATTCTGAAAATAAAGAAATGAATATATTAGGTTTATATTTAAAATATTGGAAAACAGGGTATGAAGATTATAAAACAACTGCAAATATAATGAGATCTGAATTATATAAAAATTTTTCGGCAGATGAATCTGTACTTTTAAATATATTATCTGAAACGATTCCATTTGATTATTTTAAACCACAAAAAGATTTAGAAGAAGCATTGAATATTTATAATAATTCAATAATTTTAAATTCTATGTATATTTATTTTGCATATACAGATTGGGAAAAATCTAGAAATTTAATAAAATTAAAAAAAATAAATGGAGCAATTTCTAAAATAGAACAGCTTAAAGGAAAAACACCATTTACTTCTTATTATCATTCACTTATTCTTTGGAACTCTAAAATATATCAAAACAAAAATGAAGCATACAATGAATTAAAAGCAATGTATATTAATCATAAGGATAATCAAAAAATTTTAGAATTACTAATAAAATTTTGTTATTCATTAAATAAATTAGATGAAATAATCTCTTATAGTGAGTTATACAAAAATTTTTCAAAGAAAGATAATAAAATACTATTATTAATAGCTAAAACGTATCAAAAAAATAAAAATTATAAAAAATCAAGAGATTTAATTCAAAATATAATCAATAATACAAATAAAAACAATGTATTAGCCTCTTCATATGAAATATTGGGAGATATGGCCAGTACAACATCACAAAAGATAAATTATTATAGACTTTCATTAAAAAATGATCCTAAAAATCCAACTGTTCTTGAAAAATTGGGTAGAACATATTATACTGGAAATGAAAAAAATTTAAATCTTGCAAGAATATATTTAAGTAAATCATTAACCTTTGATCCAAATCAAGAAAAAACTTATAAAATGTTAATATCAATTCAGAAAAAGTATAGAATATATGCTTTTTTTTCTTATGTATTACCTTTATTTTTAATAAGCGTGTTATTAATTTTTATTTTAATACATAAAAAAAATGAAAAAGAAATAATTGTTGAAAAAATTGGAGAAAAAATAAATGTAAAAAACGAAATTATGAGGAGTGAAAAAAATGAAGAGTGAAGAAATAAACTTACTCGATTCTGGATTTGTGAAATTAATTGATTTTATGGGAGATGATAATGCTGCAATAAGAGCTGCACGTGTTTCATACGCTGGTGAAATGAAAAATGATGAAAGAGATAAAAAATTATTATTTTATTTAATGGAACATGGACATCATTCACCTTTTGAACATATTACTTTTACATTTCATATAAAAACTCCTATATTTGTTGCAAGACAATGGTTTAGACACAGAATAGGAATGTCTTACAATGAAATAAGTAGAAGATATACTTCAAAGTATGCAGAAGAATTTTATATACCAGAACAAGTTAGAACTCAAAATACACAAAACAAACAATCTTCTGATATTATAAAAGATAAAGAAATTACAGAAGAAGCAATAAAAATTTTTAAAAAATCATATGAATTAGCATATAAAAATTATAAAAAATTATTAGAAATGGGAATTGCAAGAGAAATGGCAAGAATGGTTTTACCAGTAGGACAGTATACGCAATTTTATATGACAACAAATGTTAGAGCACTTATGCACTTTTTAAATTTAAGAGCTGATTCTCATGCTCAACTTGAAATTCAAGAATATGCATTGGCTATGGCAAAGATATTTAAAGAAAAATGTCCATGGACATATGAAGCATTTTTAAAGTACAATTATACTGGTGATTTACTTGGGAATGATAGCATTGAAAATAATTGAAATATCAAAACTTCTAAAAGCAAAAAAAATTTATTTAACTCCAAATGTAGAAAATTTTAAAATAAAATATGCTGGGGCTGGAGATTTAATGAGTGATGTTTTAGCATTTTCCAAAGAAGACATGCTTTTAATTACAGGACTTGTTAGTCCACAAACAATTACAACGGCAGCGGTAATTGGAGCTAAAGTAATTTTATTTGTGAGGGGAAAGAAAATTTCTGATAAAGTTATTGAAATGGCAAAAGATTTAGATATTTCTATATTGAAGACAGATTTATCAATGTATGTTGCATGTTCTATGTTATTTAATAATGGAATAAAAGATGCAATGGGAACAGATTTGGGGATAGAAATATGAACAAAACAGTTGATAAGTTAGTTGAATTACTTTCAAATGTTTTTTCAAATACAAAGATAAAAGAAATAATGAGTACACCACCAATAGTAGTTACAGAAGAAACGAAAATAAAGTATGCAAAAGAAATAATGAGAATTAAAGGTATTTCAGGAATGCCTGTTGTAAATAAAAAATTAGAATTAATTGGAATATTAAGTATAGAAGATTTAATAAAAGTATTTGAAAATGGTGGTATAGAAAGTAGAGTTTTAAATTGGATGACAAAAGAACCATTTTATTTAAGTGAAGAAGATACAATAAGAGATTTTTTGGATTTTAATCAAGAAAAAAAATTTGGTCGTTATCCAGTTTTGAATAGAGATAAAAAAGTTGTTGGTGTTGTAACAAAATTAGATATAATGGAATGGTTATTTAAAAAACTTGGGCATATATATATACATGATGAAAGAAGAAAAAGAGTTTTAGAAAATGAATTTAAATCAATAATTATCAATGAAAAAAAATCTGGGGCAGATTTTTCATATGAAATAAATTATAATTCAATAGAAAGTATTGGAATGGCAGCTACAAAATTAAAAAAATTTTTATTAAGTAAAGAAATAGATTCAAAATTAACAAGGAAAATATCAATAGCTACATATGAAGCCGAAGCTAATGTAGTGATACATAGTGGATCTACAGGACATATATATTGTTATATAAAAGAAGATTTTATAAAAATTTATGTTGAAGATTTTGGAAAAGGTATAGAATGTATAGATAAAGCTATGAAAGAAGGCTATTCAACAGCATCAGAGACTATAAGAGAAAAAGGTTTTGGAGCCGGAATGGGATTACCTAATATGAAAAGATTTTCAAATAAAATGACAGTAGTTTCTAGTCCTGATAAGGGACTTAAAGTAGAAATGATATTTTTTAGGGGGGATAAAAAATGAAATTAAAAAAGATAATTGATGAATTAAATTTAGAATCAATAACTAATTTTAATGATGAAGATATAAATTCAGGACATGTTGGAGATTTATTAAGTGAAGTAATGGGAAATGCTCCAGAAGATTCAATATGGATAACACATCAATCACATCAAAATATAATAGCAGTAGCTGAAGTTGTAGGTGCAAGGGCAATTATTTTACCAGAAAATGAAGAATATATGGAAGAAACTATAAAAATAGCAAAAGAAAAAAATATTGTATTATTAAAATCTAAAAAATCAGCATTTGAATTGGCTGGAAGTCTTTATAATTTATTGAGGGAATAATGGCAATTTTTAAATGTAGTTTTCATAATCATACAGTTTTATCTCCTTGTGGAGAAATAACTATGACACCAGAAGTATATTTAGATGTTTTACAAAAAATAGGAATAGATTGGATATCAATAACCGACCATAATTCTGCCAAAAATGTTTTAGTTTTTTCGGATATATTATCTAAAAATGGAATAAAAGTTATTTTTGGAATAGAAGTACAAACAATTGAAGAAGTTCATATATTGGTATATTTTAAAAATATTAATGAATTATTAGAATTTTCAAAAAAAATCGAAGAAAGTTTAATAATAAAAAAATATGATCCAGAAAAACTTGGATATCAAATATTATTAAATGAAAATGGAGAATTTAAAAAAATTATAGAAACGCCTTATTATGGAAGTTCTTCTAAGTATAGTATAGATAATATATATATAATGGCAAGAAAATATGAAACTTTAATAGTTCCAGCACATATTTTTAGATCATTTGGATTAATTAAACAACTTGGAATACCGCCAAAATTAGAATTTGATGCAGTTGAAGTAAAATCAGAAAAAGAAATGATGAAAGCAAAAAAGTTAGGTTTTAAAAGATTTATTTTTGGAAATGATGCACATTTCCCACAAGAATTAAACATGATAGCATGTAATGTAGACGCTTCATCAAGAACGTTTGAAGAATTAAAAAAATCTATATATAATAATAAGGTGATTCCAATATGGCAACGTTAAAAACTATTGCAGACCATATTTCAGATATATGTGAAAATGCAGTTGCTTCACATTCTAAAAAATGTGAATTATATATTGAAGAAGATAAAACAAATATTAAATTTATTATTAAAGATTATGGAAAAGGAATGGATGAGGATGACATAAAAAAGGCATTAGATCCATTTTTTACAACAAAAAAAGAAAGAAAAAAAAAGTTTGGAGTTGGACTGCCATTTTTAAAATTTTCCACAGAATTAACTGGTGGATATTTAAAATTACAATCTAAAAAAGATGAGGGAACTATAGTAGAAGCATTATTTAATAAAACTAACATTGATTGTCAACCAGTTGGAGATATTTCAATGTGTATTTTTTCTGTGATATATATAGATCCAAATGTTGATTGGTATATAAAACGTACATTTAACAATGAGTCATATGATTTAAACACAGAAAAATTAAAAGAATTATATGAAGATATATATTTTAAACCAACTTTTATGAATGAAATAAAACAAATGCTAAAAACATTAGAAACAGAAATCAAGGAGGAAAATTGATGAAAAAATTTTTATTGATAGTATTTTTAACCTTTATATTTATTACATCTTTTTCTATAACTAAACTAACAGATATAAAATTTAGTAATGATATTAGTTATGCTGCAACTAAAGTAGATAAAATTTTAAAAGATTATGAAATACAAAAAGATCATCTTGTTGGTGATATTGATATACAATTAGCTTTAAAACAAATAAATGAACTTGGTTATTTTACATCGTTAAACTATAAATTAGATGAAAAAACTGGAGTATTAAATATAGAAATAACCCCAAATCCTATTGTAAAAGATATAAAAGTAGAAATATTAGGAGACGGTTTAGTAGATAAAAAGGATATATTATCTAATATAACTTTAAAAAAAGACATTCCATTAAATATAACAGATTATAAAAATAGTGGTAAAAATATACAAAGACTTTATAATTCAAAAGGTTATGTTTATATTTCAATAAATTCTAATATAAAACTCAATTCTAATAAATTAACTATTGAAGCTACTAAAGTAAATAATAAAGAATATAAAAACGGAACACTTGTTTTTGAAATTAAAGAATATTCTTTATGGGATATAGAACTTCAAGGAGATATGAAAAAATTAAATAAAGAAAAAATAAAAAATGAACTTGGCTTTGAATTTAGAAAAGAATATAATAATAAATTTTTCTTATTTAGACCAGATGTAAAAGAAACATATTTAAGTATACAAAAATACTATCAAATAATGAATAAATTAAAACAACTTGAATACTTTGATGAAAATACAAAAATGGGATTTAAAGAAATAAACATAAAAGAAAATAAAGGTGGAGAATTATTATTAGTATTTAGTGGTAAACCAAAACAAATAATTGATAAAGATATAAAAATAAAAAATGTAGTATTTAAAGGAAATAATAGTATAGATAACTTTAAATTAAAAGAAAGTATATCATTATTTATGAAAAAAGAAACTATTTCAAATATTGATTTATTAAATGCTTTGGATAACTTAAAAAAAGTGTATTTAGATAATGGGTACTTATATGTTAATATAACTCCTATTATAGAAAATAACATTATAACTTTTAAATTTGATGAAATGAAAGTAGGAAAAGTAGAAATTAGTAAAGAAGCAACTGCTAAAACACAAGACTATATAATAAATTCTTTTGTAAAAATAAAAGAAGGAAATGTCTTGAATCAAAAAGATTTAAGAAATACATATACATCTTTTACTGGATCAGGTTTTTACAGTAAATTAGATATATTACCAAAAGAAGATGGGGATAAAATAGATATAATTTTAAAACCAAAAGAATCAACAAAACTTAGAAAATTTATGTTTGGTGGAACATGGACACCATTAGAAAATAAACAATGGTATGAAGGTTTTAGTTTTACAACGGACTTAAAAATGCCAAATCCATTTGGATATGGACAAACTTTTGGGTTAAATGTTAAATTAAATCCAGTATCAAATCAGTATGAAGCTGGATTTGATTACAATGTAATTAAATTATTTAGTTCAAATGTAGATATGGGATTTAACTCTAAATATATGTATTTACCATCAGGAAAGTATGAAAGTACATTTGGTTCTACAATTACTAATCAAATATCAGTAGGTATTAGCCCAAGATTTAAAATTTCAGATTTTTCTTATATTACAACGTCAATGGCTTATAATGATTATACAAAAGAAGATAATTCAAAGTACTCTGATTTTACAGCAAGTACTGGATTTTTATATAATAAATTAGATGGTTTATATAGAGTATACAATGGTGAATATTTATCTTTAGATGTTATGGGAGGAATAAATGTAATTGAACCATCAAAAAAATATCTGGGTGGAAATATAGAAACAAAATACTTTACAACATTTCAAAAATTCACACTTGGAACGAGAGTTAAGGTTGGATATGTAAATGATCCATCTAATTTAAAATCATTTTATTCAATTGGTGGTATGTATACAGTTAGAGGATATGATTTTGGAACATTAAATGCAGATTCTCAATTATTGATGAATGCTGAACTTTCATATGAACTATCTACACAAACTATTCCAATTGATTTATTTATATTTGGAGATTATGGAAATGCAAAAGATGATCCATCAAAGTTATTAGAAGATTCAATATGGTCATTTGGTACTGGATTGAAGTTAACAATACCTATGTTAGGACAAGTAAGATTTGAATATTCATGGGATAAAAACTTAGTTGGAAAGTATACATTTGGTTTTGGACAAGTTTTTTAATAAACAAAAAAAATAACCCAAGTATTTTACTTGGGTTATTTTTTTTATAAAGCAACACCTATTACTAAAGATAAGATAGAGAATACGAATAATATTGCTAATAATTTCCATAAAAATTTTAGCCATGTTCCGTAAGGAACTCTTGCAATAGCAAGACCACCCATAACAACTGCACTCGTTGGTGTAAATAAATTAAGTATACCATTTGCTGATTGATAAGCAGTTATAATTATATCTCTTGATACATGTGCAAAGTCTCCAAGTGGAGCCATAATAGGCATAGATAAAGTTGCCAATCCTGATGTTGAAGGGATTAAGAAAGATAAAGGTAAATAGAATAAATAAGTTACTATTGCAAAAACAGAAGAACTTAATTTTGCCAATGATCCTTCACCTAAATGAAGAATGGTATCTGTTATATTACCATTATTCATTACTATAGTTATACCTCTTGCAACACCAATTATTATTGCAACACCCAATAAATCTCTTGCACCATTTATAAATGCTCCAACTAATTCTTCTTCTTTCATTCCATAAACGATACCTATTATTACAGCTGATACAAAGAATAATGTTGTTAATTCCCCAAACCACCAGTAAAGAGTTGGAATTGCTGTAATACCTATATCAGAAAATGGAATTACACCATAAACCATAACAATAAACGTTGCTGCAAAAATCCAAAGAACAGCTTTTCTTCTTCCATTTAACTCTGGAAAATCATTTTCTGATTTTGCATGTAAAAAATGTTCTTTGTTTTTATCAAACATATCTGCAACTAAAGATTTACTTGGATCTTGTTTTACTTTTTTTGCATACTTCATAACATAAAAAATAGTAATAGCTTCACCAACTATAAGCATAAAAAGTCTTAAACCAATACCTTCACCAAGAGAAATATTTGCAAATCCAGAAGCAATTCCAGTTGCAAAAGGATTAACTGTTGAAGCTAAAACACCAACACCAGCTCCAAGCATTATTACAGCAACAGCAGTAATAGCATCGTAACCAGCTGCAATAAAAACCGGAATTATTAATGGATAAAAGGCAATTGTTTCTTCACACATTCCAAAGGTAGTTCCACCAAGACCAAATAAAATCATTAGAATTGGAATCATTAACTTTTCTCTACCTTTTAATTTCTTAGTTACAGAAGCAATACCAGCATCTACTGCTCCTGTTTTCATAACTACACCTAAAAATCCACCAATAACAATTACAAATAAAGCTACATCTACAGCATCATAAAAACCATCGATTGGAGCCTTAATAATTGCACCTATACCTTGTGGATTTTTTGGAACGCTATGATAAGTTCCTGGAATAGGTTGTAACTTTGATGCATTTGGATCAACATAATCATAGTTTCCAGTTGGAACAACCCATGTCATAATTGCAACTATTGCAATTATTATCATTAGAATTGTATAAGCTGTTGGCATCTTAAACTTTTTCATAAATACAATACCTCCATAAATTTATTTTGCTAACTCAAAAATTGCTTTAGAATATATGTTCATACATTTTACTAAATCTTTTATTTCAATGTATTCATTTGGTTGATGTTCTGTTTCAGCACTATCTGGAAAAATTGCTCCAAAAGCAACACAATTTTTAATTGCTCTTGCATAAGTGGCACCGCCAGAGGTAAGTGGGGTTGAATCCAAACCGGTTTCTTCTTCATATACTTTTCTTAAAGTTTTTATTAAAAAATGATCTTTAGGGATATATATAGAATCTAAATAATCATATTCATTATAATCTAATCCATATAATGAAGCTTTTTCCTTAATTTTATTTACAACAGTTTCTTTTTTTATAGTTACTGGGATTCTAATATCCATACCTAATTCTTCTTTTTCTGAATTTATAAAGATTCTACCTATATTTATAGTGAGTTTTCCAGAAACATCATCTTCACAATTAGGAATTATTAATTCTCCATTATATGTTTCTTTAATTTCATTAGCAATAAAATTAATTGTATTTGATTCTATACCAATATTTTTTAAAGCAATACATAATCTTGAAATTGCATTTATACCATGTTGTGGAGTAGAAGCATGAGCGCTTTTTCCATGAATTATTATTTCATCATTTTTTCTTGAATAATTGTAATTTAAAATTTTTAACTCTTTTTCAAGTTCATCTATTTTTTCTGATGAGTAAATTATTTTATCAGGAACAGCATTTAAAGCTTTTCCACCATCAAGAAATATATTCGTATTAGTTTTACTACTTAAAGTTGCTTGTAATAATCCTTTTTCGGCATAAATTAAAGGGAAAACAGAATCTGGAGTAAATCCTACTGATGGAGTTTCTTCTTTTTCTAAATACTTATTTATTCCTCGCCATAGATTTTCCTCATCTACTCCAAATATAAATCTAACTCTTTTTTTAAAATTAAAACCAGAATCCATTAAAGCTTTTGTACCATAAATAGCAGATAATAAAGGACCCTTATCATCTTGTGTTCCTCTTCCATAAAGTTTTTCATTGTGAACAGTACATTCGAATGGTGGAAACTTCCAATTACTTAATTCTCCTGCAGGAACAACATCTAAATGTCCTAAAATACCTATTAATTCTTCACCTTGACCAATTTCAGCATATCCATAATATCCGTTTTCATCTCTATATGTTTTAAAGCCTAAAGTAGTACATAATTTTAAAGTTTCATTTAAAGCATCATTTATATTCTTTCCAAATGGATAATTTGAATCATTTTCATCTAAAACACTTGGAATACTGATTAGTTTTTTTAGTGAATCAATTAATTTATCTTTATAAATATCTGTATTTATATTCATTTGGGAACTCCTTATAGATTTCCAATAGTAGCAACCATAACAGCTTTAATGGTATGCATTCTATTTTCAGCTTCATCAAAAACCTTAGAATGTCTACTTCTAAATACTTCATCAGTAACTTCCATTGATTCAAGACCAAATTTTTCGAATATATCTTTACCTACAACTGTATTTTTATCATGGAATGAAGGTAAACAGTGTAAGAAGATAACATCATCATTTTCTGTTTTCTTTATCATTTCCATATTAACTTGATAATCTTTTAATAAATTAATTCTTTCTTCAAATTTGTCTTCTTCTCCCATTGAAACCCATACATCTGTATAGATAACATCTGCTCCTTTTACATCATCTACATTTTCTGTTAATGTTATTGTTGCTCCTGTTTCCTTTGCTACTTCTTTCATTTCATTTACAAGTTCTTCACTTGGCCATAATGATTTTGGTGCCAATGCAACAAAGTCCATTCCTGTTTTTGCTGCTCCTATCATTAATGAGTTTCCCATATTGTTTCTTGCATCTCCTACGAATACAAATTTTACTTTATTTAATGGTTTTGCTACATGTTCTTTTACTGTTAAAAAGTCTGCTAAGATTTGTGTTGGGTGGTATAAATCTGTTAACCCATTCCATACTGGTACTCCTGCATATTTTGCCAATGTTTCTACTGTTTCTTGTTTGAATCCTCTAAATTCTATTCCATCATAGAATCTTCCTAATACTTTTGCTGTATCTTCTATTGTTTCTTTCTTTCCCATTTGACTATTTGTTAAGTAAGTTACATTTGCTCCTTCATCATATGCTCCTACTTCAAATGCACATCTTGTTCTTGTTGATGACTTTTCAAATATTAATACTATATTTTTTCCTTCTAATAAGTTTCCTTTTATTCCTGCTCTTTTTTTTGCTTTTAAGTCCATTGATAAATCCAATAAGTATCTTATTTCCTCTGGTGTATATTCTTTTAATGTTAAAAAGTGTCTTCCTCTTAAGTTTACTGACATTGTATCCTTCCTCCTTCACTTTTTTTGTTGTGTTTTATTTTCAATATTTTTTATTTTAATTTTTGAGTTTTTAATGTTTGAGAACTATATTATTCTTCTCTAAATAGTGGCATACTCATACATCTTGGACCTCCACGTCCTCTTGAGAGTTCGCTTGATGGGATTTCGAGTATTTCTATTCCTGCTTCTTTAAATAATCTGTTGGTTACATAATTTCTATCATAAACTATTATCTTACCTGGAGCTATTGCCAATGCATTTGATCCATCATTCCATTGTTCTCTTTCTGCTGCTATTTCATCTGAGTCTCCACATCTTATTACCGTTGCTTTTTCTAATTCTAAGTGTCTTTTCAATATTTCAGATAGTTCTCCACTTTCTTCTGATACTGAATATCCTTTATCTTCTTTTCTCAATACAAATATTTTTATTATTCCTTCTAACTTTGGATGTACTACAAACTTATCATAATCCAACATTGTAAATACTGTATCTAAGTGCATGTATGCTCTTGATTCTGGTATTAAAAATCCCAATATGCTTTCAAATGAATCTCCATATTTATGAAATATGTTGTTTGCTAATGCTTCTAGTGCTTCTGGATCTGTTCTTTGAGATATTCCAACTGCCAATGTCTTTTTGTTTAATACTAATACATCTCCACCTTCTAATGCGTATGGACAATCTTTTTCATAATACTTTGGTGTTCCTTTGTATTCTGGATGATTATTTATTACATATTCCATTAACATTGCTTCTCTTCTTCTTGCTGGTGTTCTCATTTTATTTATTGTTATTCCTTTTCCTATTGTTGCTGCTGGATCTCTTTGAAAGTATAAGTTTGGCATTGGATTTAAAAAGAAGGGTATTCCTAACTTGGCTTTTCTTACCTTTACTGAAAATATATCTTGTTTTAACTTCAATTCATTTGTTCTTACTCCTGCTATTAACTTGTCTACCATTTCTCTTGTACTCATTGAAGTTAACATCTCTATTAAGGCTTCTCTTATATATTGATTGTTTATTTCAGATAGGTCTAAAAATTCTTTTACAAAGTCAAGTTTGTTATTTTGTGAGTCCATGGCTTCTACGAATAGATCTGTTACATACTTTACTTCTACGCCATTTTCTCTTAGAAGGTTGGCAAATGCATCGTGTTCCTCTTGTGCCTTTTTTAGGTAGGGTATATCATCAAATAGAAGATCTGCTAAGTAGCGTGGGGCTAAGTTTTCTAACTCTTTTCCTGGCCGATGTAATAACACTCTCCGTAATTTACCTATTTCACTATATACATTTATTTTCATATTGACTCCTCCTTAGACTGTTTTTTACAAAAAGAAAATCTTATTTTTCCTTTTTTTACTTTTTTTTCATAAATTTAAAAACCAAAATCATTATAAACTATAATAAAAAATTTTTCAAATATAATTTTAAGCAATTAAAAAAACTTACAGTCAATAAAATGAAATTTTTCTCATATTTTATAGTTAAACTTCAAAATTCAATATGTTAAAAATAAAAAAGCATTTTGAAAATTTCAAAATGCTTTTTTTAGTACTAAAATATATTCAATTTTATAAATCCTTTAGCGTTTTTCAAGTGTATTAATGCAAATTTTATTAAGTCTTCACCATAAACTTTTGTATCTAATTCTATACATAATTTTAGTAAATTTTCTACTTCTAAAATTTTTTTTCTTAATTTATTTATATCCTCATTATTAAATTTTTCATGTATTAATGGTTGAGATAATTCAATTAACTCTGATATTTTTTCAATTAAAAAACCAGAATTTTTATAATTTTTTAACCATGGAATTAAATTTTCCTTTAATTTTTTTTGAAGGCTCATTAATTTAGAATAAATTTTAAAAATTTTTTTTGATTCATTTTTTAAATATTCTATACCTTTTGAAGATGAATTTTCATATAATTTATTAAAAGTATTTATAAAATTTTTAGTATATGTGTTTTCTTTATTTAAAGGACTTTGTACATTTACTTTTGAAAATTCGTATAATTCATTTTTTAAATTAGTTAATCTTGAAATTGAGTTTCTTAATGAAATATCTGGATCGTATGATTCTGGATTATTTAAGTATTCAGATATTGCTCCTAAAGTTATCATTGAAGCATATGCTTGATTCATTGGATTTATTAAAAAACCTTTTGAATTTTTAAATAAATTTTTATCTCTTCCAATATAAGGTCCTAAGTGCATTTCTGAAACCATTGTTGAATCATTAACAGGATAATTATCCCAATACAATACTTTTCTTTTAAAAGCTTTACTAATTTTTTCTGAATCATTTAAAGGGATTTTTTCTGAACAAACTTCAGGTCCTGTCCAAATTATTTCTATTTCACTATTTAAAGTTTTTCCTAATTTTTTTTGATAATCTCCAACTTCACCATGATAATGTGTTGGACAAAATATAAATTTTTCTATTTTGTTTGAAAGTTCATTATATAATTTATTAGTAAAATCTTGTTGTGCATCAGCTAAATCATTATATTTATTTTTGTCTTCTTCATACTGTAAGTTTGTAGGAATATCATCCAAAAACAAACAAATTGTTTTAACTCCTATATTTATAAAAGTTTCAAATTTTTCCTTTAGTTTTAATAATTGATCATTGTTTGAATATTTTAATGAAAGTCCAGGGCTTATTGCGATTGAAACATCAATGTTACTTTTTTTACCTTCTATTATTAAGTCTTTAAATTCTTCCATAAATGAGCTTGGATATTTTTTTCCCCAATTAAATCTATGATATGTATCTGCTTTTGGCGCATAAATATATAGATTATAATTATTTTTTTCCATAAATTTTATTAGATCTTTTCTTTCTTGATGAGTCCAAGGTTTTCCATAAAACCCTTCTACAATTCCTCTTATATCAAAGTACATATTTTATCACTCCATTTCTTATGATTTTACTGCGCCATCTACAAGTCCTGATATTATCTTTTTTTGAAAAATTAAAAAAATTATAATAACTGGAACTGCTGCAATAGTAGAAGCTGCCATTAATATTGGCCAACTAACTTGATTTAATTTTTGAAACATAGCAAGTCCTACTTGGACAGTTCTCATTTCTGGTGTGTTTGTTAATACTAATGGATAATATAAGTCATTCCAACTGCTAATAAAAGAATTAATACCAAGAACTGCTAATGCAGGACCACTTAAAGGTAATATTATTTTTGTAAATATTTGAAAATCATTTGCGCCGTCAACATATGCTGCTTGATCAAGTTCTTTTGGTAATTGTTCTATATACTGTCTCATTAAAAAGATTCCAAAAGGTGTAACTATTGAGGGTAATATTAAAGCCTGATAAGTATTTATCCAGTGTAATTTACTCATTAAAATAAATATTGGAATAATTGTAATTTGTGGTGGAATCATCATTGTTCCAAGAACTATAGCAAATAATATTTCTTTTCCTTTAAAGTTTTTTCTAGCAAAAACATAAGCTACCATAGTACAAAATAATAAATTTCCTGCAACTGAAAGTATAGATACTAGAGAACTATTTAATATATATCTTGCAAAGTCATTTTCCTTCCATACCTTTATAAAATTATATAAAGTTGGAAATTTATAACTCATTTTTACTTCATCAATTTGAATAGGATTATTTGAATTAAATAATAATTCTATTTTAGATATATGTTTAATATCTATGTTATTGTATTTTTTTAAATTTAATTTTAGAGAAATTTTTTCCCATTTATAATTATTCATTAAATTATAAGATATTTTTTGTTGATTATCATCTATATCCTTTAAAAGAATATCAAAAGATTTTATATCTTTAGCATTAATATAAAAATCAATACTATTAATTGTATTCATATCTTTATCTCTTACTTTTAAAATTAAACCCGAAGTATTGTTGCTTGATATTTCAATACCTTTGCTATATGGAGAATTTATTATTTTATACTTTCCAATTACACTCATTTTATTTCTTAAAAACATTGGATTTAATTCAAAATCCAATAAAGTTTTTTCTTTTACTATATGAAAAAGATCTCCTTGAGATATTAAAGATGTCATTATCATCATGAATAAAGGTATCATAGAAAAAATTAATAATATGCTTAATAATATTAAATTTATTTTTTTTACTGTCATTAATAGTCACTCCTCAAAACTCTTTTTTGAACAAGTGTAATTGTCATTATTATTATGAATAGTATATATGAAATTGCTGAACCATAACCCATTTGAAATTTATTAAATGAAACTTGATAAAGATAATGAACTACAGTTTGAGTGGCATTTTGTGGGCCACCACCAGTCATTGTATAAATTTCACTAAATATTTGAAATGAACGAATTGTATTTATTGAAATAACAAAAAACAAAGTAGGTTTTAACATTGGAAGTGTAATTTTAAAAGCAACTTGTCTTGGATTTGCACCATCTATTTTAGCAGCTTCATAAACCGAATCTGGAATATTTTGAAGTCCAGCAAAAACTAATATAACATAGTATCCAAAGGCAGCCCAAACATCCATAATCATTATTGAAATTAAAGCAGTTTTTTGATTAGCAAGAAAACTTCTTTGATCTACATGCATGCCTAAAAAAGATATAATGGTATTAAAAAAACCATTTGAACTATATAAATAAATCCATATCATTGATATTACAACCATTGATATTACTGAAGGTAAAAAAAAGCCTGCTTTAAAAATTCCACTTCCTTTTTTATAGGTATTTAATAAAATAGCTATTAATACAGCAATTCCTATTGTAAAAGGTATTGTTCCTATTACAAATATAAATGTGTTTTTTAATGCTATTAAAAATGTTTCATCTTGAAATGCATGAATATAATTTTTTAATCCTACAAACTCCATAGTTGGATTTATTCCAGAATATTTTGTAAAACTAACATAAATAGAAAAAAGTATGGGATATAAACCAAAGATTAAAAATGATATTAACCATGGTGAAAGAAAAAATAATATAGTTAATCTTTGTTTGGTTTTTGATTTCACAAATCATACCTCCTAAAATCCGGAGATTCAAAGGAACCTCCGGAAAAAACTTTTATTTTGAATTATCTAAAATTTCTTGTATTTTTTTGTTGTATTTATCTAAAGTTTTATTAATATCTTCATTATTTAAGATTATTTCTTCTATTGCACTTGTTACTTCAGTTTGAATATCTCCCCACTTTGGATGTGGTGGAACAGGTACTGCAGTTGCATTTTGTTTAAAGAAAATTAAAGACATTGGATTATCCTCAAACCATGGATCATTTGAAGCTTTTGAATTAGATGGGAATATTGCAGGTACTCTTTTTGTTATTTTCATAGCAACTTCTGGTCTTGTTAAATAGTTTATTAATTTAACTGCTGCATATTTCTTTTTTGATTGATTTGAAATAGTTAAAATTTCTCCACCTGCAAATGATGCACTAAATCCTCTATAATTTGAAGGTTTTGGTACATAACTAACATAGAAATTTGTATTTGGATATGTAGAAGATAATTGAGAAATTGCACCACTACCAGTAATCCACATTCCGATTTTTCCTTCTCCAAAAGCTGCTTGTAAATCTGAAATCTTTGTTTTTAAGGCATATTTTGATAAATCTTTATAAAATTTAGCAGCTTCTTGTACTTCAATTGAATTAAATGTAGCCTTTTTTAAGTCTTTTGAAATAACTCTTCCTCTATTACCCCAAACTGCTGGTAAAAACCATTCTTGCCAAGGAGAATAAGGTTCGCCAGAAGCCATTGCGACACCATGAATATCTGAACCTAAAGCATCTATTTTCTTTGCAGCTTCTAACATTTCATCCCAAGTTTTTGGTGGGTTTGTTGGATCTAATCCAGCTTTTGTGAATAAATCTATGTTATAGTACATTGCACGTGTTCCTAATAACCAAGGAACTCCCCAATATTTACCATTAAATTCTGATTGATTCCATCCTACAATTTCTGGATTGTTTTTCATTGTGTTAGACATATCAAATAAAACGCCTTGTTTTGCAAAGTTTGCAACCCAGGTGTTTCCGAGTTCTAAAACATCTGGAGCAGCATTTGCTGCAAAAGCTGTTACTATTTTATCGAAACCATTTGCCCAAGATAATTGAACTACTTCAACATCTATATCTGGGTTTTCTTTTTCAAATCCAGCTAAAATATTTTTAGATACATCATCCCCCATCATGAATTGCCATAAAACAATTTTAGTTTTTGAAAATGATAAAACAGAAAAAATAACTAGAACAAAAATAAGTAACTTGGTTTTCACACCATCCACCTCCACTTTAATTTTGTATTTTTGAAATAAATTCAAAGTTATTCATAACTTCATTTAAAAAAGCAGTTACAGTGCCGACAGCAACAGTTTTTATTTCACCGGTATCAATAACTATGAACTTATTTTTTTTATTTAGTTTAGAACATATGTTTGAAATAAAGTAATTTTTCATTTTTTTAGAAAATAAAGTTATGTCTCCACCTAAAATTATTTTTTCTGGATCTAAAAAACTACTCATTTGAACTATTTTTTCTGAAATTATATTTAAAAAACTATCTACAAGTTCTTTTTTCTTTGAATTTTCATAATTTTTAATATCATCTAAAGTAATAGAAAAATTTAATTCATATTTATTAAATTTTATTTCTCCAGCAGCACTATTTGATCCATTATAAAGTTTTTTATTAATAATAATTCCTGCACCTAATCCTTCTAAATTAATTAAGTTATTAGGAAAAAAGAATATAAAATAAATTAGATTTGAAATTTTTAGTTTAGAATGTAATAAATAAGCAGCAGCACCAGCATTTGCATCATTTTCTATATAAACAAAAATATTATATTTTTCTTCTAAAATACTTTTTAAACTATAATTTTTTAAATTTAATTCATCAGATAAAATAATTATTCCTTTTTGAGAATCAACTATTCCAGGCATTGCTAAGCAAATACCAACAATATTTTCATAATTATTTAAATATTGATCAATAATTTTATAAATATTTTTATCAATATTTCTATTGTTAATATGACCTGAAATAGAAAATGAATCAATAATTTCTCCTTTTATATTTGTTAATATAGAATATACTTCTTTTCCAGTTATTGAAATTCCAATAATATAAAAACTATTTTTATTTAAAGATAATAAATTTGTCTTTCTTCCACCTTTTTTACTTGAACTAGTTTCACCATTTTTTAAAACTAAATTTTGTTTCATTAAAACTTCTAAATTTCTTGATATTGTAGAACGATCAACATTTAATTTTTCACTTAATTCTTGTCTTGTAAAAGTATCTTTTAACCATATATATTTTAGTATTGAATGTTGTGTTTTGTTTTTTATTTTAAGCATATTTCACCGCCTTTTTAGTTGTGTGCATCATGCAACTAACTTAATAATACTACATTTAACATATTTTTCAAAATGCTAAATTTTACAATTTTAGATTATAAATAGTAATTAAAACTTATTAAGATTAATTATGTTAATTTTTTATTATAAGAAAGATAAATTCAAATATATGTAATTACTTATATTTGAAAAAATATATCAAATAATGCTTTTATAAGTAATTTTAATTTTTTATATTTGACAAATAAAAAAAAATATTGTAAAATAAATTATGTATGTTATTACATATATAATAATGTATAGTTTTTTAGAGGTGATATTATGACGAAAGATCCACTATATTTATCTGTATATAAAAAAATAAAATCTGATCTTATTAATAATAAATATAAAAAAGGAGATAAAATTCCAAAAGAATTAGAATTGTGTGAAACATATAATGTAAGTAGATTAACTGTAAGAAGAGCGTTGGACGAACTTGTAAGAGAAGGTCTTTTAAAAAGAGTAAAAGGAACTGGAACTTTTTTTAATGGTTTTAAGACTGAAGAAGTTTTAACAAGGCTTTCTAGTTTTACTGATGAATCTATAAAAAATGGATTTAGTAGTAAATCTATTGTTTTAGAAAATACTTTAATTACAATTCCAGAAGAGTTAATTCCTGTATTTAATCTTCCTATAAATTCAAAAATACTTAAATTAAAAAGAATTAGATATAGAAATGAAGAACCATATGCGATAGAGACTGCTTATTTAAATCTTGCGGCAGATATAAGATTATTAAATATATTAGATGAAGATATGAATAAAAAATCGTTATACTCAATATTAATTAATGAATATAAATTAAGTTTAAAGTATGCAGAAGAAACAATTGAAGTAACGCAACTTTCTTTAGAAGAATCAAAATATTTAGAGCAAAAGAAAAATTCACCAGCAGCTTTGAGGAGGCAAATAACAAAATTAGATAATGGAATTTGTATAGAGTACGTAGTAGCAGTTTACAGAGCCGACAAATATAAATTTAAGGTGGTGAAAAATTTTTGAAAATATTGGGAATTGATGGTGGTGGAAGTAATTTAAGATATTGTATAAATAATAAAAAAGCAGTTTTAAAGTTTGGAGTTAATTTAACTGCTGAAACTTCAGAATTTTTAACTAAAAAATTTTCTGAATTAAAAAAAATTACTGGTAAAGTTGATAAAATAGTTGCATCTCTTTCTGGAGTTGAAAATGAAAAAATAAAAGAGAAAACATACAATATATTAAAAAATGTTTTTGAAATAAATAATATCATTTTAAAAAATGATATAGAAGCACTTGTTGAAGTTACAAATGAAAAAAAATTTGCTGTAATAATTTGTGGAACAGGCATAAATGTTATGGGTATTGATAAAATTAATAATAAAAGATATCAGAATGGAGGATGGGGATATTTATTTGGAGATATAGGAAGTGGTTTTTGGCTTTCATTAAGAAGTATACAGGAATATTTAAAGTATAAAGATAATCTTAGAAACTATGATGAAATATTTGAAAGTTTAGAAAAATATTTTAAATTAAGTAAAACTTCAGATATATTAAATTTATTATCTGAAGATAATTTTAAAACTAAAATTGCATCTTTTACTCCAGTTCTCTTAAATGAAAAAAGTAAATTAATTGATGATTTGGTAAATGAAGGAACAAATATTTTAGCTAATCGTTGTAAAATTGTTTTGAAAAGAATAAATTCAAATATACTTTATCTACATGGAGGTACATTTAAGTCAAAATACTTTTATGATACTTTTGTAGATAAATTTGAAGAAGATATTATTTTTAAATTTACAACTAAAAATTTAGAGTGCTTATTAGCAGGAGGAATGTTATGAAAACTTTAGAAGAAATTTTAAAAATACCTAAATTATTAAATAAAAAAATATCTTTTGAATTAAATAAAGAAAAAAAATATTTATTTGTTGGATGCGGTTCTTCTTATAATATTGGATTAACTGTTTCTGAAGTAATGAAAAAAAATGGGTATAGTGCTAATGTGAAAACAGGTGGAAATATTGTATTATTTGATAATGAAAATTACGATGAAGCAATACTAATAACAAGGACAGGAACATCAACAGAAACGGTAAATTCAGCAAAAAATTTAAAAAAGAAAAATATACATACAATAGGAATAACCTGTGGAAAGGATACAGATATAGTAAAAAATACAGATGAAAGTTTTGTTTTTGATTTTGCAAATGAAGAAAGTGTTGTTATGACGGGATCCTTTGTTTATATATTGAATTTTTTGTTAAATGGAATAAAAGAATTTGATTTATCAGAAGATTCAAAAAAAGTATTAGATGAATCTATAAAAAAAATAGATAAATTAAACTTAAAAAATTATGATCATTTTGTTTTTTTAGGATTCAATGAAAATTATGGGATTTCAAAGGAAGGAGCTTTAAAACTACAAGAAATGGCTCTTGCAAGATGTGAATTTCATGAACCATTAGAATATAGACATGGTCCAAAATCTACGTTAACAAATAAAACTTTAGTAATTTTTAATACTACTGGAACTGAAATGGAGAAATCTTTGGAGGAAGAATTAATAAAAATGGGAGCTCGTGTTCTTACAATTGGTGAAAAGAAAGAAATAAATATAAAAAATTTAAGTGGTTTTGAAACACCATTAAGAATTATACCTATTCAATATTTAGGTTATAAGTTAGCAATTTTAAAAGGACTAAATCCAGATAATCCTAAAAATCTTTCTAAATCAGTGATATTATGATATTAAAAAATTGTCTTATTGTTGATCCATTGGATGGTGAATATACTGGAGAAGTTTTAATTGAAAAAAACATTATAAAAAAAATAACTCAAAAAACTTTATCTTATGACAAGATATTAATGCCAGGTTTTATAGATACGCATACTCATGGTTACAATGGAATTGATACGATGAATGCTACAAAAGAAGAGTTTAAAAAATGGAGCTTATTAAATTTCAAAAATGGAGTTACTACATTTTTCCCTACAACAGTAACAGCTTCTAATAAGAATTTATTGAAAGTTTTGGATACTGTTGAAAAAATAAATGATACATCAATAAAAGGAGTCCACCTTGAAGGACCTTTTATAAATAAAGAAAAAATGGGAGCTCAAAATCCTGATTATATTAGAATATTTACTAATGAAGAGTTAAATGAATTAATGAGACCCATAGTAAAAATAATGACTATTTCTCCAGAATTAAATGATATATCAGCTTTTAATGATGTTAAACTTTCAATTGGACATTCTAATGGAAAGTATGAAGATTTTAAAAATGCTTTTAAAAAAGGGATAAATAGAATAACACATTTTCCAAATGCATTAAGACCTTTACATCATAGAGAAATTGGTGGAATGGGAAGTGGATTATATTTTGATTTTAATTTAGAATTAATTTGTGATGGTTATCATACTTCTCCGGAATTTATAGATATGGTCTATAAAATAAAGGGGGCAGATAAATTATTTTTAATTACTGATTCAATATCTGCAACAAATTTAAATGATGGTACTTATACACTTGGAGATTTGAATGTATTTGTAAAAGATAATAAAGCAACATTAAAAAATGGTACTATTGCGGGAAGTACTTTAAAGTTTATAGATGCAGTAAAAAATTTTAAAAAGTTTACAAATTGTACTCTACAAGAACTATCAAAAGTTTCATCTTATAATGCTGCAAAAGATTTAAAGCTTGAAAAAATTGGTAGAATAAAAGAAGAGTTTTATGCAAATATAGTTGTTTTGGATAAAAACTTAAATATATTAAAAACTATTTTTAATGGTATAGATCAAAATATCAGCACTTATTAATAAGTGCTGATATTTTATTAATTTGTTTTTAAAAAACTATAACCAGAAAATGATACTATTTCTTTAAAATCTAATTTTATTTTATAATTAAAAAGAGGTCCATCAGTAACTATAGTATGAAATTCACCACCTTCTGCACTAGGATCTATATTATTATCAATTAATTTATTTATTAATTGTTCATTTAATTCTTTACCCAAAAAACTTTTATCTAAAATAGAATCTTTAACAGCTATTATTGTTGCTTTAAATCCTGATTTTATGAAATCAATAGGTAAACTTTTTCTATTTAACTTCCATAAAGGTAAATGCGCGTTTAAATTTGCTTTTTTACATACCATTTTTTCCCATTCTTTGTGTTGTTCTAAATCAATATCTCCAAAAACTATATTTTCAATACCTTCCTTTTTGTAATTTATTAATTTTTTTATAAATATTTTTTCATAATTGTCCCAAGTTGCATTTTCTTTTTCTAATTCAATATTCATTGATTTTGCTTGTTCAGATAAAACAGAAATTGGAAGCGCATGAGATCTTGAACGTTCACCATCTTCTTTAAACATTGTAAATAATTTATAAGGAATCCAACCATTTTGTTTCATTTTGTATAAAGCAAAACAGGAATCTTTGCCTCCACTCCAAGAGCAAACAATTTTTTTATTCATTTTTTTCACCTATAGGTTCTGTTTTTTCTTTTAACCATTTTTTTTCTTCTTCATTTAAAAATGGAGATAATTTTTTATAAACCTCTTCATGATAGTCATTTAAGTAGTTTATTTCTTCTGAAGAAAGCATACTTGTTTTTACACCTTTTAAATCAATTGGACAATATGTAATTATTTCAAATTTTAGAAATTTTCCAAATTCTGTTTCTTTATCTTCAACGACTAAAAGTTCATTTTCTATTCTTATTCCATGTTTTCCTTCTTTATAAACTCCAGGTTCATTTGTTATTATCATTCCAGGTTCAAGAACTATTGTATTTGGAATTGGTCTAAATTGTTGAGGTCCTTCATGTACATTTAAAAAGTATCCAACTCCATGTCCTGTTCCACACTTATAATCAATACCTTCATTCCAAAGAGGTTGCCTTGCTAGTATATCTAAATTTGAA
This sequence comes from Tepiditoga spiralis, assembly GCF_014701195.1. Taxonomy (NCBI): domain Bacteria; kingdom Thermotogati; phylum Thermotogota; class Thermotogae; order Petrotogales; family Petrotogaceae; genus Tepiditoga; species Tepiditoga spiralis. The sequence goes on along the minus strand of NZ_AP018712.1, from coordinate 1,965,312 downwards.
CCTGTTGTTCCATAAAGAAATTTTATTTTTGATAGTGATAAATTTCCTTTTAAAGTTAATGTGTAGTCATACATTTCTTCATTTGTTAAATTACCTAAAGAAATAGTTCTTGTTATATCTGTTGTTCCATCAAAATACTGTCCACCAGAATCAACTAAAAAGAATCCTTCATTTTTTAGTTCATATTGTGTATTTTCTTCAGCTTTATAATGCATCATAGCTGCATGATCTTTGTAAGCTGCTATTGTATCAAAACTAATTTCAAAAAAATCTTCTTGTTCTTTTCTAAAACTTTCTAATTTTTCTGTTGCTGAAATTTCTGTTATTTTCTCTTTATTTATATTTTTTTCAATCCAATATAAAAATTTTACCATTGCTACTCCATCTTTAATATGGCATTTTTTTATATTTTTTATTTCGATATTATTTTTTATGGCTTTTAAGTATGTTGTGATGTTTTTTTCTTCTAAAATTTTTTCGGGTTTATTTAAACTTAAGTATATTTTATAATTTGTTTTTTGAAGATCAAATATGTATCTTTTATTTTTTTCTAATGAGTTAATAAAAGTATATATTTCATCGTATTTTTTTATAATTATTTTATTTTCATTTAAATAATTATAAACAGTATTGTCTAATTTATTTTTATCAATAAATAAGTAAGTTTCTTCTTTTGAAATTATTGAATAGGCTAAAAATACAGGATTATTTTTAACATCATTTCCCCGTAAATTAAATAGCCATGCAATATCATCGAGTGAAGATAAAATATAGTAATCAAAATCTTTCATATTTCTTTTTACTTCAATTAATTTTTCTTTAAAACTTTTTCCGGCATATTTTATGTTATGAATAAAAATATTTTCTTGAGGTAATTTTGGTCTGTTTATCCAAATTTCATTTATTAAATCTTTTTCTGCATACACTTTTAATTTCTTGTATTTAATTTTATCCTTTAATTTTTTTACTTGTTCAATGGAAAAACATTTGGCATCAAAGCCTATTGTATCTCCTTCTTTTAATTCTTTTAAGAGCCATTCTTCATAAGTAGGAACTTCTGGTTCATTCATTTTAAATAACTTTATTTCTGAATTTTTTAATTGTTTTTCAGCTTGTATAAAGTATCTTCCATCTGTCCAAAGACCAGAACTTTCTTTTGTAATTACAACAATTCCAGCAGATCCAGTAAATCCAGAAATCCAAGCTCTTGATTTAAAAAAATCAGCAACGTATTCACTTTGATGATAATCAGAAGTTGGTATTATATAAGCTTGTATATTATTTTTTTTCATCAACATTCTTAACTTTTTTATTCTTTCATTTATCATAAGATCCCCTCCTTTTTTAATGAATTATACTATAAAATATTTAGTAATAAAAACTAAAAAAATGGAATAATCAGAAGATTATTCCATTTTTTTTTATAATTTAGGCCAATTTCCAGAAATTATTAACATTACTAACATTCTTATTGTATTTGGAAAATATTCTATATCTTCAAAGGATGTTTCGTCGTCATAAAGCATGAAATCCCATAATTTATTTAACCATTTTTGATTATTTTTATTTATCATTGCACTAACTGCGAATGGTGCAACAAAACTAATATCCGTACCTTCCCAATCTCTTATTATTTTATTACCATTTAAGTAATATCCGGGATTTATTTTTGATGGATTTAAATTTGTCTTTTTTTCTATCCATGTATTCATAGTTTGAAGTTGTGTATATAATTCGTTATTTTTATTACCTAAGATTATGTCTAATGAAAGTCTCCAAGGATCTCTACAAGCATTCCAATTATAATTACCATCATTTTCATCTTCTAAAAAATTAGATTGAGAAGGAATATAATCTCCATTACTATTTTTTACTAGAAAATCTGGTAATAGCCCAGTTTCTTTAGAATAATTATTAAAGATAAAATTGCTGATTTTTATAATTTTATTGTACACTTTTTCCCATTTTTTAGAATTTTTGTCATCATACTTTATAAATGTAGATATAGTGTTCAATATAAAATCAGAACTTCTTGTTGAATACATATAATCTTTATCATTATGAGCCCAATCACCAAGTTGAAGTATCCAATCTTCATGATTTACTTCACTTTCCATGATTGCATTTATCATATTTAATGCTTCTTTTTTATAGTTTATTTTGCCATTACTTCCCCATTGTTTATCTGCTATTATTAAAGATAAAGCTATATCTAAATCTCCATCAATTGCACTATCATTATCTTCAGTATCGACTATTTTCCCATTATTGTTTATTTGTTGCCAAGCCATTAAATTTGGATTTATTGAACTTGGATGAGCTTTAAAAAAATTAAACATTGCATCATAAATTTGATGAGCTTGTTTATCTTTATCTCCAATTATTGAAAAAATAAGCATACCATATCCATGAGCTTCTGATACAGTTACAGCATTTTGGGGTTCGACCCAATCTCTTTTTAAATAATTCCAATTAATATACATTTGATCTTTTTTAGAAACTTTAGTTAAGTATCTATTTTTCCATTTTTGATAATACTTATAAACTTGATCATCTAATTGGTTTTGTGTATAAATAGATGGTTTTATTATATTTTCACTATATTTTGTATGATTTGGAAAAGGTATTGACAATGAAATCATCTCCATAGTTAAAACTATTAAAATAAAAAATTTTTTCAATTTGAAGCCCCCCATAACATTATTTTTTTGATATATCTATTACAGAGTCTCTTTCAATTATTTCAGTTGGTAAAAATATTTTTCGTTTAACCTTACTTGTGCTTTTTCCTTCTACTCTTTCTAATAGTAATTGTGCAGCTTGTATTCCTATTTCTTTTGTTGGTTGTTTTACAGTTGTTAAAGCAGGATCTAAATAAGGAGAAAACTCAGAATCATCAAATCCCATTATACTTACTTCTTTTGGACATTTTATATTTAATTCTTTTAAAACTTTTAAACCTCCTAAAGCTGTCCAATCATCTATAAAAAATATAGCTGTAAAGTTTATTCCATTTTCTTTTATAAAATTTTTTACAGAATTATAGCCATTTTGTATTCCAAAATTGCTTTTTTTAAAATGTATTTCAACATTATTTTTTCTTATAAAAAAATCTTCAAATGCCTTTTTTCTTAGTATACAAGAATAAATTTCTTCTGGTCCTTCTATAAATAATATTTTTCTATGACCTTTTTTATACAAATATTTTGCTGCTTCTTTTGCAGAATTATAATTATCTATTCCAACAGTATCAATTTTTATATCTGATTTACCTCTATCTACAGTAACTATTGGCAAAATCTTATCTATATATCTTTTTATTAAATTATCATCATCAGATGATGTACAGAGTATTATTCCATCAACACGTCTTGTTGACATTTCTTTAAAAGCTTGAGCTTCACGAGATATAATTTGATTCATTGTAGTTAAAAGCATTTCATAATTATTTTTTATTAAAATGCTTTCTATTCCTTCAGCAATTAAACTATAATGATCTCCTTGTAAATCAGGTACTAAGACACCAATTGCTTTTTTTAGTCCTTTTTTTATAGTATCGCTTTGTGTATAATTATATTTTTTTAAAGCTTTTAAAACTTTAGTTCTTGTTTTTTCAGAGACATTTATACTTCCATTTAATACTCTTGACATAGTAGAAATAGACAACCCAGTTAATCTTGATATTTCTCTAAGTGTAGGCATTTTATCAACCTCATTTTTTTAAGTAATTATATGGTAAAATAGTTAATCCCTTCATTGCTTCTGTGATTTCTCTTTTTTCTATTATTTCTTTGTATACATAATAACTTGGTCTTGGAGATCTTAATTTGGTTTTAAAATCTACTTGGATTAAGCCAAATCTTTTTTCAAAGCCACTTGACCATTCATAATTATCTGTAATAGACCAATGCATATAACCAAAAATATTTGCACCATCTTGTATTGCTTCATTTATTTTTATTAAATGAGATATTAAAAATGCAGATCTTAATTTATCAAATTTATCTGCTATACCATTTTCAGTTATTATCATTGGTAAATTATATCTATCTTTTAATAATAATAAATTTCCTTTTAATCCTTCTGGATATATTTCCCATCCCATATCTGTTGATGGTGTGTGATTTGCTGTAAACCCAGATTTTTCACAATCGTATCCATACCCACTCATTTCTTCAAAGTTTAATATTTCTTTTTCAAATATTGGTTCTGATTTTCTGACCATAGTTCTTGTATAGTAATTCACTCCTATAAAATCAATTCTTTTTTCTAAATCTTTTCTAAATCTTTGTTTTCCAGTTAATTCGTCATCTACAAGACCTTTTGTTATTGTATCCATAAAATGATAATTATAAAAGTATCTGGCATTTTCTATTATTTCTTCATCTTCTTTTTTGTAAGGTGTTGCCCAAGAGAAAGAATAAATCATACCAATAGGTTTTTCAGTATATTTTTTTGCATTATCATAAGCTCTTGCGTGAGCTTCGCTTTGCCTTTTAATAGCCTCTAAGTATACATCTAAACTATATATTGCAGGTATAAAACCAGTAGAAGGTATTAAATATCCACCAGAAGCAATTATTTGAGGTTCATTCATTGTTGCATAATAATCAACATATTCATCTAATTTTTTTGTTATATATGCTGCATATTTGGAAAATTCAATTACAAACTCTTTTGAAGCCCATCCCATTATACCTTTTCTATTTCTATTTATATTTATACAGTCATGAATCCATATGGGTAATGTAAAGTGAGAATAATCAATCATAACTTTTAAACCATTTTCTTTTGCATTTTTTAATATTTTTATATAATGGTTTAAATTGTCATGATTTGCTATTTTATCCATTTCTTCTAAAGTTTTATCATTCACATTTATATCTATTATATCATTGTTATCATACTTAACTTCCGCTTTAACATCAAAAGTGTTTTTTGGAAATATTCTTGACCATTCAATACCAATTCTTATTATTTTTAAGCCTAATTCTTTCATTAAAATATGATCTTCTTCATATTGATTCCAATAATTTGTTCCATATTCAGGATAATCACCACTAACAAATCCAGCATTCATATTTGCGGCATTATGAGTCCAAACATACCAATCACTTTTATTATCTATATCTTTTTCACTACCCATTTCAAATTGAAAACCAGACATTGATGCTCCAAATAAAAAATCTTTGTTAAAATTCATTATACTACCTCCCATTTACTATCACTTTATGATTTTTTTCAACTTCTAATTCAGTATCTTTATTAATATTCTTTTTATAAAAATTATTTACTTCTATTTCTATTTTTTCTGGTAAAAATTTTTCTTCTTTTTTCCATTTAAATCCTATATCTGGTATTGAATTTAATAGCATCTTTGTATAAGGATGAACCGGATTTTTGTAAATTTTTTCTGTACTACCTTTTTCTACTAATTTTCCCTTGTACATTATAAGTGTAGTATCACTCAAATAATATCCAAGAGATAAATCATGGGTTATAAAGATAACAGACATACCATTTTCTTTTGATAACTTGCCTAATAAATTTAAAACCCCTATTCTTGTTGAAGCATCTAACATACTTATTAATTCATCTGCTATTAATAGATCTACATTCATTAATAATGCTCTTGCTATTAAAAGTCTTTGTAACTGTCCTCCACTCAATTGATGAGGATACTTATTTAAAACTGATTCTGGTTTTAAACCAACATCGTTTAGAGCTTTTTTTATTTTTCCATCTTTTTTTTCTTCATGTGGAAAGTAACTATTAAAAATCATATTAAAGATTCTATCTACTTTGTACAAAGAATTGAATGAAGAAAATGGATCTTGAAATATTCCTTGAACCTTTAAATAATAATCTTTCTTTTCTTTTTTTGATTTTATTTCGGTTATATCTTTATCTTTAAATATTATTTTCCCTTTTGAAGGTTTTAATAACTTTAATATCATTCTTCCTATTGTTGTTTTTCCACTACCACTTTCTCCAATTAAAGAAATGATTTCGCCTTTTTTTACTTCAAAAGAAACATTTTTTACAGCTGATTTTACTTCTTTTGAAAATACTCCCAATGTAAAATCTTTGCATAAATTTTTGACCTCTAAAATTACTTCATTCATTTTTATCACCTACATTTAACCAACAATATACTTCATGATCATTTGAAATTATTGTTTTTGGTGGTGCTTCTTTTTCGCATTTATCAAAAGCATAAGGACATCTAAATCTAAATCTACAACCATTACCAAAATTTAATAAATTAGGTGGAGTACCTTCAATTCCATCAAGCTTTTCATTTTCAAATCTTGTTCCAATTTTTGGAAGAGATGAAATTAGAGCTTTGGTATATGGATGTTTAGGATTGAAAATTATATCTTCACTTGAAGCTATTTCGGCAATGTGTCCTGCATACATGATCATTATTTTGTCTGCAATTTGATATAATATTGAAAGATCATGAGTTATAAAAATTATTGAATCTACTATTTTTTCATCTCTGAAATTAGAAAGCATTTTTGCCACAAATTTTTGTGAACTAACATCTAAAGCAGAAGTTATTTCATCTGCTATTAATAACTTTGGATCTAAAAGAGTTGAAATTACTAAAATTACTCTTTGTTTCATTCCTCCTGAAAGTTCTATTGAATATCTATTTAAAACATCTAAAGACAAATTAACCATTTTAAATCTTTTTTTGACTTTTTCAAAAAAATTTTCATCAGCTTTTATGCCATGCTCTTCTACTAAATCTTTTATAAAATCTTTTATCTTTTTTGTTGGCGAAAAAGAATCCATAGCCGCTTGAGGTATTATTGAAATATCTTTAAACCGAGTTTTGTTCATTTCTTTTGCATTTAATTTCATTAAATCTTTATTCAAGAGATTTGCTTCTCCAGAGATATATTTCATAGGTTTTTTTAGTAAGATCAAGCTATGGCCAAGAGTTGTTTTACCACATCCAGATTCTCCTGCTACACCAAGAATTTCTTTTTCATTTACTTTAAAAGATATACCATCTAATGCTTTAACATAACCTTTTAAGGTTTTATAATAAACCTTTAAATCATTTACATTTAAAATATTTTTTGACATAATCACATCTCCCTTAATTTTGGATTAAATACTTCATCCAAACCAGTATTTATAAAGTAAAGTGATGTAACTAAAACTGTAAGGATTAATCCAGGTAATATTGCCCACCACCATAAGCCTAAGGGAAGTGCATTCCAATTTACTGCGTTTTGCATAATTAAACCAAGTGATATACCTCTTGTTGGTCCAAGACCTATAAAATCAAGTCCAACAGCAGTTAAGATTGCTCCAGCGAATTGTAAAATATAAACCATAAATACATAAGAAAACATATTTGAAGCTATATCCTCTATTATTATTTTTAATGTAGGAACTGATGAAATCCTTGAAAGATTTACAAATTCTTTATTTTTTATTGCAAGAGTTTGAGCTCTAACGGCTCTTGCAGACCAAGGCCAACTAGTTATTCCTATTATTATGCTTTGAACTAATATACCTCTGTAAGGTAAATAAGCAGAAAGAATTATTAATATAGCTATAACTGGTATTACAAGTAATATATTAGTTAACATCATTAATCCTTCATCTAGCAAAGTACCACTTTTGTATCCAGAGATAAATCCTAAAAGAACCCCTATTACTAAAGCAATAGTTCCACCAACTAATCCAACAAAAAATGTAGATCTTAATCCATATAAGACTTGTGTAAAAACATCTCTTCCAAATATAGTTGTTCCCATTAAATGTTCTAAACTTGGGGAAGAATAAGGGGCTCCAGCTATTTCTTCATAATCAAATTTTGTTAAAATAGGAGCTAAAAGTGCTAAAATTAAAAAAAATAAAAATATGGAAAAACCTATAATAACTTTTTTGTTTTTTAAAGCATAGTACCAATTATCATGATTTTTTAATTTTTCTTTTAAATTCATAATCATACCTCCCCCGAATAAGAATAACGTACTCTAGGGTCTATAAACATATAAAGGATATCTACTAAAAAATTAGCCAATAAAACACCAATTATTATGAATAAGAAACAACCTTGTACTAAAAAATAATCTTGATTTAAAATTGCTTTTAATAAAGTATAACCAAGACCAGGATAAGAAAAAACTATTTGTGTAGTTAAGTTTCCTGCTATTATTGTTCCAAGACTTAAAGCTAATCCTGTTACTTGTGGTAGTTCAGCATTTCTAAATGCATATTTACGAATTAATTTTTTTGAGCTACCCAAAGCTTCCATATATTTTGAATAATTTGATCCCATTTCATATATAATCATATTTCGCATGCCTATTGCCCATCCTCCAAGCATTACACTAAATAAAGATAAAAATGGAAGTATCCAATGTTTAAAAAAATCTATTATAAAGGAAAATGAAAAAGAAGGTAGCATAGTAGAACTATAAGCACCATTTATAGGAAAAAGCCCCATAACAACACCTAATACATAAACTAAAATAACTGCAAACCAAAAATATGGTGAAGAAGTTAAAAAATAAAATATTGGCATTAATATATTATCTATTTTTTTATTTACACCTGAAATAGCTCCAAGTTTATTTCCAAATATCCAACTAAGTATTACAGCTGGTAATAATAAAACTATGTCATAAATTGCAGCCTTGCTTATTATTTCAATAACTGGCTTTGGATAAAGATAAATACTAACTCCAAAATCTCCTGTAAACAATGCTTTCCAAAAATCTAAGTACTGTTCAAAAAAAGATTTGTTTAAACCAAAAGAATCCAGAAAAAAACTTTTTAATGCTGCTTTACCTTCATTTAATCCATGTAATTTAGCCATTAAAAGACTCATGGGGTCTCCTGGCATAAAACGAGGAATTAACCAATTCAAAGTAACAGCAAAAAAGAAAGTTATTAAATAAATAATTATCTTTTTTCTAAAGTATTTATTTTGCATACTTTTTCCCCCATAATACACGCAGGCCAAAAAGGCCTGCATATTTTTAATTTTTATATTTTATTCTTCATGGTTCGAAGGCTTTAAGTTTAATAACATATCAATTCCACCTCTTGACCAATAACCACTCCAAGAACATGGATAACCAACAGGATTTTTTTCAGTTGGCCAATTTGTCCAATAATCACTGCTTGCTTGATACCATAAACCATTAAACCATAGAGGAATTACTGGCATATTTTTTAACATTTCTTCTTCAATTAAAGAAGCAATTTCATAGCTTTCTGTAGATCCTAATTTTTTCGTATTAAAATCTTTAATCATTTTAAATAATTTTGGATTATTGTATCTTCCAAAATTTCCATCTTCAACAACATCTTGATTTATTCTATAATTCATAACAGAATTCCAATAAGTCCAAGGAGTTGAACTTGCTTCATTTCCATAATTGTTTATTGCCATATCAAAATCGCCTTTTGTTAAATCATCCCAATAAACACCTTCATCTGGAAATTTTGCGTCTGCTTTTATTCCTATATCTTGAAGATTTTTAGAAATTATTTTTATAGCTTCCATCCAATCTGTCCATCCACTTGGAACTATTATTTCGAATGAAACTTTTTTTCCATCTTTATCTTCTAAAAATCCATCATGATTTATATCTTTAAAGCCTAATTTTTTTAATAAAGATTTAGCTTTTTCTTTATTAAAATCAAAACCATACTTTTTATTTACTTCTTTGTTATAATATTTCATCCACGAATCAATAGGTAAAAGACCTGAAGGATTAGCTTTTTGTGATTGATATTCAAAAACATTTTTTATAATCATATCTCTATTTATTGCATAAGCTATTGCTTTTCTAAAATCAGTATTATTTAAATATTTTTTATGTGTATTTAAATATAAAGTGGCAGAATCTCCAGGTAACATATAGGGTTTACCTTCATACCAAGTTGTTAAATTATAAAATGATTTAACCTTTGGAATACCTGGTAAAAAGAAATTAGATAAATCTAATTCTCCTTTCATTAACATACCAAGAGCTACATTATTTGAATAAATTAATGGTATTACAATTCTTTTTGGAGCAGGCAACTTTCCAAAAACATCTTTTCCCCACCAATTATCATTTCTAATCCAAACCATTTTATCATTTGTTGCAACTTCATATTTATAACTTCCAGTTCCAATTGGGTTTTTATTATCAGTATTAATAACTTCTTCAGCTGTTTTTTTGGACCAAATATGTTCTGGAATTATACCTTGATCATAAAGCATTGTATTCCATTCACTATATCTTGGTTCACTAAAAATAAATTTTAAAGTATAATTATCTATAACTTTTATTTCTTTTAACCACTTCCAAACATAAGAAATAGGAGCTTCTTCATTTTTTCTTCCAACATCAAATGTAAAATAAACATCTTTTGAAGTAAAATCAACTCCATCTGTCCATTTTATACCTTTTCTTAACTTTAATAAATATTCATTATCACTTATCCATTTTCCATCTTCGGCTAAAAATGGTTTCATAGAATTATTAAGAGTATCATATTCAAATAGTGTTTCGTAAACAAGCCCTACTGTTCCAGAAACAGCATCCCATGGAACAAATGGATTCCAATTAGAAGGAACATCCCACAGAGCTCCCCCAGCAACAAATGTTGTTTTCCTATCAAATTCTTGTGACAATAAAACAGAAGATAATAAAACTATTATTACAATAGTTAGTATCTTTTTCAACTTTCTCCCCCCTTTTTTTGAATTCTATTATAGGATATCTTGAAACATGTTTCCGAAACAAAATGGGTTAGTTTCAAAAAAATGTTTCATATGTATTTATATTCAAATATAATAAAAATACTTTATATTTCTAAAAAAATTATTTATTTTATTTATAATTAGAAAATAAACATTGAAGTTTAAAAATGTTTTAATTGTTAAAGTTATAAAGAATTTTTAAATTTAATGAATTTATATTATTTAGTGGTAAACATGTAGAATTTTTACAAAAATAAAAAGTATATTATTGAACAATATAATCATATTTGGACTTTCACAATAAAACTCTAATATTCAAAAAGAACAAGTAGATTAAATTATTCAAACAATAGAAAATGTTAATTTTAATGATAAAAATATAATTGATATAAACTCCAAAAATGGAGATGTTGTGAAAATATATGTTAAATATTTATTACGAATTTTACTGTATTACATATATAGTACAGCATTATGGTATAATGCTAATTGGAGGTGATATTATGAAAAAAATTTTAGTTATAATTTTTTTAATTTTTAGTTTTATGGCATTTTCGGAAAGTTTTGAATATAGTATAACTTCAAATGAAAGTAGAATAGGAACATCTACTGTGAATTTTGATGAATTTAAATTTAATGAAAATACACTAACGGAGCTTCAAATTGGTAAAACTTTTGTTAAATATGAATCATATACACAATATAACGAATCATGGTACTTTAAAAATTATAAACTTGATATATTTGTTAATGGATATAAGCAAGGAACATTAATTTCAAAGTATGATAATGGTATGATTATTAGTACTTTTAATGGATCAAAATTGAAAAACATAAAAATAAAAGATCCCATAATATTAGATAATAACATTATTGGACATTTTTTTATATTTAATAAAATGAATAATTTGAAAAATAAAAATATTAAGTTGTTTATTCCATCTTTATTGTTATCTCCAAGAACAGAAAAGTATGTAATCATTGATTCTGATTTTACAGAAAGTGATAGTTTTTATAAATTAAAAACTTTAAATTCAGTTTTAGAAATAAAATTTAATGATAAAACTTTAGAATCTGTATTTGATACAATAAAAAAAGTAAAAATTTTTTTAAATGGAAAAGATATGAAAAAGAATGTTTTAGAAAAAGAAATTACATTTAAAAGTAATAACTTTACTCTATATGGAAGTTTAATGTATCCTCAGAAATTAAAACAAAAAAATCCAGCAGTAATATTAATTCATGGATCTGGTCCAAATGATAGAGATGAAACTTTAGTGATTAATAAAAAAATTTATAAACCTTTTTTGGAAATTTCAAAAGAGTTATCTAAAAATGGATTTATTGTTTTAAGATATGATAAAAGAAGTTATACTATTTTACAAAAAAAATTAAAAAATTTTGATAACTTATCAGTAAAAGATTTTGTTGATGATGCAAGAGCAGGGATTGATTTTTTGAATACTTTAGATGAAGTAGATAAAAATAATATTTTTATTTTAGGTCATAGTCAAGGTGCATCATTTTTGCCATTGATTATAAAAAATAAAAATATTAAAGGAGCAATAGCTATTTCACCAGGGCTTTTAAATATTTTTGATCAAATGGAGTATCAATTAAAGTATCAATTAGATTATATAAAAGCTTTAAAAAATGATGAAAAATACAAACAAACAATAGATTTAATAGAAAAATATCTTGAAGAAATAGAAGACGCAAACAAAAAATTTAAAGATGATTCTTTAAAAAATGATGATGTTATTTTAGGTCAAAAGGCTAAAGTTTTTATAGATTGGGTAAAGTTTCAACCAGATCCATACAAAGATATTTTTTCTATAAATATTCCACTTTTGATTTTAAATGGAACTCAAGATTTAAAAACACCAAAAGAACTTCTTGAAAGTAAAGAGTCTTCATTAAAGGAAAATAAAAATATAACCATTGAATATTTAGAAAATACTACACACGAAATGTTAAATAATATAACCATGAATTTCAATGATGAAATAATAAAAAATATATTAAATTGGGTAAATAATTTAAATTAAAAAAAAAATGTTATTTTTATACTTTAAATGTAAAAATAAAATCAATTAATGTTAAATTTAATTGATTTTGTTTGTTTTATGTTATAATTTTAATAGTTGAAAAATTTGATTTAAAAATAAGGGGGATATAATGAAATATTTAAGTAAAAAAACTTTTTTGCTTATTTTTTCTATTTTATTATTATTTTTATTTAAACCTGATTTTAAAAATATAAAGTTATTTCAAACTATTATAGTTTTAGTAATTACATATTTTACAGATAATATAATAATAAAATATAAAAAAATAAGATTAATAACTAATGCAATAGGTTTTTTAATAGCTTTTTATTTTGGAAAAGAATATATAATAATAGCATCATTAGTAATTATATTTAGAATTAAGAAAAAGTCATATGAAAATAATTTAAAAAAATTTTTAGTTTATTTTATAATGTATTATTTAAGTGCAAATTTAGCATTGATGATTACCAAAAATATTTATTTAGAATTATTTTTATTTTTAAGTTTTTCGATTTTAATAAATCAAATCTTCTTTGATTTAAAGAAGTTTGATAAAAAAATATTTATTACAGAATATGTTTATTTTTTAAGTTTATTACCTGCAATGTATATTCAGATTTCAAATAATGATTTAATTTTAAAATCTTTTATAATATTTCAAAATATAATTTATTTATCCTTTTATTACTTTATAATAAGATTGAAAAATAAAAAAATAATTGAAAATTATAGAAATAAAAAAATAAAAAAGTTTAATAAAGTTTTGCTAGAATACTCTAAACTTTTAAATACATCTACAAAAAGTATTGAGCATATTATTTGTGAAACATTAAAAATAGTAAATGATGTTTTTGGTTATAAATATATTTTATTTTCTAAATTAAATTATGAAACGGGTTTAATTGAAAGAATTTCAAATTATGGAATTTCTAATGAAATGTATGAAAATATAAAAAATAAAGAAGTTACTTTGCAAGAATTAAAAAAAATTTTAAAAAAAGAGAATAAATATGAAAATTCATATTTTATTCCAAAATTAAATAATGATTCAGAGTTTAAAGGATTTGATCTTGAAAAAGAATCAATTGAAGATATAGATAGTGAATTAGAAATAAAATGGAATAATAAAGATTTATTATTAATTACAGTAAATGATGATATTGGAAGATTGTGGGGATATATGTCTTGTGATGCTCCAATAGATGGTATGAGACCAACTAAAGAAGACTTAGAAATGTTATCGGTTTTAGGAGGTATTCTATCTATAATAATATCTAATAGAAAAAAATATAATTATGTTAAAAAATTGAGTGAAAGAGATGCTCTAACAGGAGCATATAACTTTTTAAAGATAGTTGATGATATGAATAAAAGTAATAAAAAAGACATTTTTTCTATTGCTTTTTTTGATATGGATAATTTTAAAAAAATAAATGATAGTTATGGACATTTGTATGGAGATCAAATTTTAAAAAGTATAGTAAAAATCATAAAAAATCATATTAGAAGTACGGATAGTGTATACAGATATGGTGGTGATGAATTTGTTGTTATATTTAATAATTTAACAAAGTATAAAGCAACAAATATAGTCAAAAGAATACAAGAAAATTTGTCAAAATTGCACGAAGGAGCAACATTTAGTGTTGGAATAGCAGATTCATCCGAAGCAAAAATGAAAGATCTAATAGAATTAGCAGATAAAAGAGCATATTTTGCAAAGAAAAAAGGAAAAAATAGAATAATTTATAAAAGATAAGCTGCCATTGAGACAGCTTATCTTTTATTTATAATGCCTTTTTTATTGCATCAATATCATTATTATTTTCTTCAAATAATTTTTCTAACTCTTCATCAGACATAGCATTTATTTTTTTTAGTTTTTCTGGAACACCAGTTCTTTTTCCAGGCAAACATCCATCAGCTGTTGCTGTTCCTTTTACAAAACCGCTTGCAAATCCAGAACATCCAGGAAATCCACATGCTCCACAGTTTGCACCAGGTAAAACAGCTTCTGCCAATATCTTTCTAACATCTTCTTTAACTTCAAACTTTTTAGCAGCAAATGCTAAAAATGCTCCTGAAGCAAATCCAAGTATTCCCAATAGTAATACTGCATTTATTATTGTTGACATTATTAATAGACCTCCTTATTAGAGTCTTACTAATCCAGAAAATCCCATAAATGATAATGAGAGTAATCCGGCAGTAATTAATGCAATTGCAGTTCCTTGAAATGGTTTTGGAATACTGCTTAAATCAAGTCTTTCACGTATAGCAGCAAAAATCATTAATGCCATACCAAATCCAAGTGCAGATGCAAATGAATTGACTGTAGTTTCAATTATATTGTAATTTGTTTGAATGTTTATTAGAGCAACACCCAAAACAGCACAGTTTGTTGTTATCAATGGAAGGTATATTCCAAGTGCTTCGTATAAAGAAGGACTTGTTTTTTTAATAAAGAATTCAACAAACTGAACGAGTACAGCAATAACAAGTATAAATACGATAACTCTTAAAAATTCTAATCCAGTGGCTACGAGCAATAAGTTTAAAATCCAGCTTATTATTCCAGCCATAGTCATAACGAATACAACAGCCATAGACATTCCAGCAGCTGAATCTAATTTTTTAGATACACCAATGAAAGGACATATTCCTAAAAATCTTGATAAAACAAAGTTATTAACGAGTGTAGCAGATAAGAATATTAAAAATAATTTTGTCATTTCTTAGCACCCGCCTTTTTGCTTTTTTTAATTCCTATATAGTTAAAGGTTGCAAGTATTAATCCAAGTGCAATAAATGCTCCAGGTGGAAGAATGAAAACATACATTTTCAAACCGCTTCCCCAAATATTGATATTGAAAATAGTACCATTACCTAAAAGTTCTCTAACAGATCCA
Source organism: Tepiditoga spiralis (assembly GCF_014701195.1). Classification (NCBI taxonomy): domain Bacteria; kingdom Thermotogati; phylum Thermotogota; class Thermotogae; order Petrotogales; family Petrotogaceae; genus Tepiditoga; species Tepiditoga spiralis. Next base: position 1,949,626 of record NZ_AP018712.1, on the reverse strand, counting down.
AGTATAACTAAGGCTGCGGTAAATCCAAGTCCCATTCCTATTGCATCGTAGATAGAATCAAGAACACCATTTTTAGAAGCAAAAGCTTCGGCTCTTCCAAGAATTATACAGTTAACAACAATTAAAGGTATAAATAATCCCAATGTTTTCCACAAATCATATGTATAACCATGCATTAATAAGTCTATCATTGAAACAAAAGAAGCAATTACAACTATATATACAGGTATTCTAATCTTATCCGGAACTAATTTTTTTATTAAAGATATTACAATATTAGACATAACAAGAACAGCAGCTGCAGCCAATCCCATTCCAAGTCCATTTTTTGCATTTGTTGTTGTTGCAAGAGTTGGACACATTCCTAAAACTTGTACGAAGATAGGATTATTTTTTGCAAGCCCACTGGTTAAGTTTTTTATGTCTGCCATTTTACATCACCCCTTTTTCTGTAAGGTATTTTACGGCAGCGTTTATAGAACTAACAACTCCTCTTGGAGTTATTGTTGCACCAGTCATTATATCACTTGTTATTACAATACCTTGAGCTGAAAATTTTTCTTTTTCGTTTGCATTTATTTTTACTCCAGAATCTTTATCAACTTTTAAACCAGATTTTAAACCAGAATAAGGTATTGAATAAAATCTTTCTTTAACAGAGTCTTCAGCAATATTTGCACCAAGTCCAGGTGTTTCTTGAGAGTAATTTATAACTTCAATTTTATTTAAAGATGTTTTTCCATTTTCTTTTACAAAAGAAACAACAGAAGTTACATCTCCGCCAAATCCTACACCTGATATAGTTAATACATAGATTTCTTTATTTCCTGATATGAATTTAAATGCAGGTGAATATATTTTATTGCTTTTTTCATCTTTGTACAATAAATCTGAATTTTTTTGCCAAATAAATTTATTTAATTCTTCTTCATTTTGTGGTATTTTTTCTACTAATAATTTTTGTGTATTAGCATCAGTAAGTACTGTTTTTATAGCTTTTAATTTTGCATTGAATTCTGCATTATTTATTGCAGGTGTTACTGCATTATAGACAAAAGCAACTAAAAATCCTGCTATTACCATATATATCATTAAAACAAGTCCTGTTTTTATATAATCTTTCATATTACTTAGCCCCCTTTTTAGAGGTTCCAAAAACTCTTGGTTTCATCCATAAATCAATTAAAGGTACTAGTGCATTCATTATTACAATTGAAAAAGATACACCTTCAGGATAAGCTCCAAAGTATCTTATTGTTAATGCTATAACTCCAATTCCTATACCAAAAACTATTTGTCCTTTTATAGTCATTGGTGAAGTTACCATATCAGTAGCCATGAATAAAGCACCAATTATCATTCCACCAGCTAGTAAATGAAATAAAGGAGTTCCAAATCTTGTTGGGTTTACAAAATAAAAAATGCTACTTATTATTAAAACTGTTGAAAAAATTGAAATAGGTATCATTAATTTAATTCTTTTTTTGTAAACTAAATAAGCAAATCCTATTAATAATGCAAGTGCACTAACTTCACCTATTGAACCTGGTATCTTACCTAAAAACATGTCCATATAAGAAAAATTTGAAAGTGATTTATTTGCACCATATTCTTTTAACAATGCAAGTGGAGTTGCCGTTGTTATTGTATCAACAGAAGCACTCATATTTGCAAAAGGTTTATACCATGTAGTCATTACAGTTGGAAAAGATATTAACATAAAAACTCTTCCTATTTCAGCTGGATTGAAAATATTTTGTCCCAATCCACCAAAAGCGTGTTTTGCAACAATTATTGCAAAAGCAATACCAATTAACATATGCCACCAATGAACAGCCATTGACATATTCATCCCAAATAATAATCCAGTTACAGAAGCAGAAAAATCTGGTTTATAATTTTTTTGTTTTTTAAGTACTCTTACTATAAAAAAATCTAAAACTTCTGCAGAAATCATAGAAAACATCATTATATACAATGCTCTTAATCCAAAAACCCAAGTAGACACTGCAATAGCTGGAGTTAATGATATTAAAACATCAATCATAACTTGTCTTGTAGTGTCTTTTGTTCTTAAATGTGGAGCAGAAAGATTTTTAAATTTCATCTCAACCCCTCCTCTGTTTCATAGCTCTTACAACTTTTTTAGCTGTTTTAAAAGATTTAGTTAAGTCAATACCTGATGGACAAGTATATGAACAAGCTCCACATTCTATACAATCCATTAAATTATTATTTGTTAAATCATCATATTTTCTTGTATCGGCAAGTTTCTTCATTAGATAAGGTTGTAATCCAATTGGACAAACGCTAACACAAGAAGAACATCTTATACAAGGCATTGTTTCCTTATTTGGTGCAACATCTTTTGTCATAACAGTTATAGCATTATTACCTTTAAATGTAGGTAATTCTGTATCTGGAAGTGAAATTCCCATCATTGGTCCACCATAAAGAACTCTATCTATTTTATCTTCTTCAATTATTCCAACATAATCTAAAAGTTCAGAAACCTTAGTTCCTACTCTAAACCAAAAATTACCTGGTTTTTTAACTCCTTCACCAGTTAATGAAATTCCACTTTCTACTAAAGCTTTTCCATTGTAAATGGCATCGTATATTGCATATGCTGTTGAAACATTAAATACTACAGCACCAATATCTATAGGAAGACCACCTGAAGGAACTTCTTTACCAGTAACAGCATTTATTAATTGTTTTTCAGCACCTTGAGGATATTTTGTTTTTAAAGGAACAATTTCAATAGATGAATTTTTAACAGCTTCTTTCATATGAGAAATAGCCTTTGATTTATTATCCTCAATTCCTACATAAGCTTTTTCAACGCCTATAGTATGCATTATAATTTCAATACCCTTTAATACTTCTGATGTTTTTTCTAACATCATTCTATAATCTATGGTTATGTATGGTTCGCATTCAGCAGCATTAATAATAAGACTTTCTGCTTTTTTACCCTTTGGTATTGAAAGTTTAACATGTGAAGGAAACATTGCTCCACCAAGACCAACTATACCTGCTTCTTTAACTCTTGCTACAATTTCTTCAGGTTTTAGTTTTGTATGATCATCAGTTTTTTCAAGAAGTTCCCATTGATCTTCTCCTTCTCTTTCAATAACAATAACATCACTTTTTAAACCAGATGCAGCATTTACAAGTTTTGTAAATTCAACAACTGTACCAGTTACAGGAGAATGTAAATTTGCTGAAATAAAACCTCCAGCTTCAGCAATTTTTTGCCCTGTTTTAACCTTATCTCCAACTTCAACGATAGGTTTAGCTGGTGCGCCTATACTATGAGCAGTATAAACATATACTTTTTCTGGAAGCGGTAAAATTTTTATTGCTTCATTTTCAGAAAATTTCTTTTTGTGAGGAGGATGAACCCCACCTTTGAATGTAAGCAGTCCCATTTTTTAGACCTCCTTAAATTTTTCTAACTTCTGGAATATTATAAACTTTTTTTGGGGTGTCATTGTAGTATGGCCTTGTACACCAAGGACAACCAGATGTTTTTTTAGCTTCTTCTTTATCAATATATAAGTTTGGCATTGATTTTAAAGAATCATCTGGATTAAAATCGAATTTTGTAATATCAACTTCATAATTGTTAATGATTTCTCTAACATACTGTATAGACCTATATCTTTCTAAAGAAGGTCTAGAAAGATTTTCTAAAGGGGTACCTTGTATAGGTGTAAATGCAAATAAACTTGTAGTAACATTTAGTCTTTTCATTTCCAGCATAAATTTTACTATATCTTTGTCTGTTTCTCCTAACCCTACTATTACATGTGTGGTAATTTTATGTAAAAAAATGTTAGCACAATCTCGCAAAATACTCATTTGCCTTTGATAGTTTCCATTACGTATCTTATTGAATAAATTTTCGTTAACTGCATCTATAGAAATTCCAACTTTATCTACATTATATTTATTGAAAAGCTCCTTTACTTCTTCAATGTTTTTAGGCCTTATTGAAATTGAAATTGGAATTTTTATATCTTTAAAAAATTCAAGTGCTTCTTTTAGCTCAATTTCATAACCTTTTGAAGAAACAACTTGTAAACATATTCTTTTAAAGGAATTATTTTTTAATTTTTCTTTTATTTGAGATAATTCAAATGTAGGCCAAGTAACTCTTGACAAATGATCTTTTGGAGTAGTAGCTTCACGAGCTTGAGAACAAAATGCGCAATTATAAATACATTTTTCACCAATCATTATATAAGCAGTAGGCATTTCAAAGTTTATTTTCCCATTTTTTAATCCTAATTTTACGGCTGTTGCATAAGATAATTTCATACTTTTTTAATCCTCCTTAACATACAATAATTCATAGCCATATTTTTCAAATATATACAGTGTAGCAGATTTTGTCGTTATAGTTCTTTTTATTTTTTCTTGCTTTAAAAAAGAATCCAAAGATAAACCTTGGATTCTTTCTAATTCATTTATATGATTGAGTGATTTTTGATATATAGATTTTTTATATGATAAAAACTTTAAAATTTCATTTGTAAAAAATAAACTTGATAATGAAAGAATAAAAATTATGATTGCAACTATTGAATTAAAAATTACTTTCATTAAAAAGCTCCTAACCATAAGCCTAGAAGAATTATAAAAAGTATACCTATTATTGAAAAACTAAAAATTAAAATTATATCAGCAGAAGACATTTTTGTATTATTAAAAGGTTTTCTTCCAAGTATTTCTTCAGCTATATCACCAATTATTTTTTCATGATCTTCTTCGAGCATTTCTTCTCTTTTTTTACGTGAATATTCTAATTTATAATTATCTATAGATACTTTTAAATTTTTTTGTATTACAGTTTTACCGATTAATCCATCACCTAAATCAACCTTTAAAAACATATAGTCGCTTCCTGGAATTAATTCTTTTGATATTAAAGAACCTTCAATGGAAGTTTTGACTTTTTTAGTATCTTTATTTGAAATTTCTAAAACATAAATTGGATCTCCTACATCTAATTTTATAATGGGATATCCATCAAGAGGATCTATTACTGGAAACACTTCAACAGCATCAACAACATCAGCTCTTTTTAAGTATTCATAAGAACCTTCATCACCATTTCTTATTGCAGAAGATATCCAAGTTAAATCTTCATAATTAAATTTTTCTGCAATTAATTTGATATTTGTATCAGAACCCCAATCTTGTAAAATATCAGAAATTATTGCTTTTAAAACAAATGGATCTCCATCTTGAGTTGCAAGAAAGAGTTTTGTACTTATTATATCTAACCCATATTTTTTTAATGTGGTAAAAAAATATGCTTTAAACTGCCTGTTTAAGGTAGCAGCCTTTTTATCTTTTGATAAGTTGTATGATAATAAATCAATATCAGATTTAAAATTTATATATTCTTTTTTTATATCTGGTAATTTATATTGCGAAAGTTTATTTTTTGTTAATACAGCTACATTAAAAGTAGGTTCTTGCTTTTTCTTTCCAAACAAATAACCTACAAAAGTTTCTGAAGTTAATGTTGATGTAGCCATAAATTTTATAGCATAAAAATCCATTTGTTTTTTCCTCCTAAACTTCTTTCAAAAGACCTTCACCTGAATCTAAAGTAAGTGTCTTAAATTCATCTTTTTTGAAGAAATTATCAATTACACAGTTTTTTCCAATTACAAAGTTATTTGGTATTTCAGTTTCAAATCCAATAACAGAAATATTTGAATTATAGACTTTTGGATTTATCTTAGATTCTTTATATTCTCCAATTCCAATTTTAACATTTTCTCCTATAATACTTTTTTCTCCTATTATAACATTTTCTAATGTTGAATTTTTACAAATTTTAACATTATTCATAATAACTGAATTTTTTATTTTAACATTTTCTTCTATTAAAACTCCTTGAAAGATAACTGAATTTTCAACTTCTCCATATACTTCAGAACCTTCGCAAACTATAGATTTGTTTATTTTAGCTTTATTAGAAATATATGCTGGAGGTAATTCTAAAGATTGAGTGTATATTTTCCAATATTTATCATGTAAATCTAATGCTGGAAGTGGACCAAGTATTTCTTGATTACATTCTAAATAAGAAGTTAAAGTTCCAACATCTCTCCAATATCCTTCATAATTGTAAGCATACATATTTTTGTTTTCATTTAATATTTTAGGTATTATATTCTTTCCAAAATCATTTTCAGAGTTAGGATCTTGAGCATCTTCAATTAATTTTTCTCTTAAAAAATTCCAATTAAAAACATATATACCGAGAGAAGCTAATGTTCCTTTAGGATTTTTTGGTTTTTCTTGAAATTCTGTTATTTTATAAAATGGATCAGTTACCATTATACCAAATCTACTAGCTTCACTTTTTGGCACTTCCATACAAGCAATTGTACAATCTGATGCTCTTTCTATATGATAATCTATTATATCATTATAATCCATTTTATATACGTGATCTCCAGAAAGAATTAAAATAAAATCTGGATTGTATTTATCAATAAATTCAATGTTTTGATAAACAGCATCGGCAGTACCTTTAAACCATGATTTATCACTCCTGCTTAAAAATGGAGAAAGTATGTAAAGACCACCATCCTTTATATCTAAATCCCAAGGCTTACCAATTCCTAAATGTTCAACAAGTTGATGAGGCATGTATTGAGTTACCACTCCTACCATATTTATATTTGAATTTACACAATTACTTAGAGCAAAATCTATTATTCTATATTTTCCTCCAAAAGGTACAGCAGGCTTTGCGAGATTATTTGTTATTACTCCTAAACGAGTCCCTTGTCCACCAGCAAGAATTAAGGCAAGTACTTTCATAAGTCATCCCCCTTTCTATAATACAGAACCTTTTTCAACTACAATTATTTCATTATTATGGGATTCTAACACTCTTCCTTCCCTTATAGTTGTGTTTTTATCCATTATTACTTTTTTTATTATACAACCTTCCTCAATTATACTATCTTGTAAGATAATTGAATTTTCAATAATAGTACCAGCTTTAATTGTAACTCCTCTTGAAATTATTGAATTTTTTATTATACCATTTATTATGCTACCATCAGCAATAAACGAATTAGAAACATTTGCATTTATATTTATTTTTGGAGGAGCATAATCTTTTATTTTAGTATAAATTTTTCTTTGATTAAAAAATAATTCTTTTTTTATTTTAGGATTTAATATATCCATATTTATATTATAATACTCTGTCAAAGATTTTTTTATATTTTTCCAATATCCTTGAAAATCGTATGATAATACTCTAAGTTTTTTTAAATTTTGTAATATTATGGATAATAAATCATATTCTCCATTAGGGACAGAAGAATATAAAAGATCCATAAGAAGTGCTTTATTCATGAAATAAACTCCAAGAAAAATCTTATCAGAAACTTTATTTTCTGATTTTTCTTTAAAATCTATAACTTTATTATCTTTAATTATTGGTTGACCATAATCTTTAAAATCATATTCTCCATCGTTATTTTTAGTCAATAGAGTTATATCGGCACCATTTCTTATATGATGCTTATAGAGTTTTCTATAATCAATATTGTATATGTGATCTCCTGAACCAATTAAAACAAAGTCTTCATCAGCTCTTCTTAATAACGTCATATTTTGATGAATTGCATCAGCAGTACCTCTATAATGCATTATATGTTCTTCTACACTTAAAAAAGGTTGTAGTATAAATAATCCGCCTCTTTTTTTATCTAAATTCCATTCTTTTCCACTTCCAAGATGATCCATTAAACTTCTTGGATTGTATTGAGTTAATACTCCAACTTTATTTATTCCAGAATTTACCATATTACTTAAAGTAAAATCAATTGCTCTATACTTACCAAAGATAGGAACAGCAGCACTAGTTCTTTTTTTTGTTAATTTTTCGAGATTATTATGTTTTGAACCACTCAATATTAAACCGAGTACTTTCATAAATATTCCCCCTTAATATATTTTAAACCATAAACATTTTAGATAATTACTTTCAGGTATCTGTATTATCCAAGGATGATCAAGAGATTGAAAGGTTAAACCTACAACCTGTATATCTTTTCCAAGAGCAAAATAAGCTCTTCTTGTTGATTCAATTAATAAACTTATATCAGCTTGAAATGCACAACTACAAATTCCCAATATTCCCCCAGTTTTTAAATGGTCAATAGATAGTTCTGTTATACTTTTGAATATTTCAACACCTTTTCTTCTTTCTTGTTTTTTCTTAATTAATGAAGGAGGATCTAAAACAATTACATCAAACTTTTCACCAGTATAATTTTTTATATAATTTTCATATCTTGTTTCAATAAAATCTATATTTTTTATGTTATTTAATTCAGCATTTTTTCTTGCCATTTCAATTGATTCTTTATCTTTATCTAAAGCTATTACTTTTTTTGCTCCAGTTAATGCTGCATTAAAAGCAAAACCACCTGTAAATGTATAACCGTCTAAAACTAAACTATCTTTTTTTATTAAAGAACGGAAAAATAGCCTTGAATCTCTTTGATCAAAGAAAAAACCAGTTTTTTGGCCCTTTTTTATATCAACATAATACTTTATTTCGTGTTCTTTTATTATTAATTTTTCTGGAGGTTCTATACCATATAAAACTCCAATATTTCTTTTAATAGGTTCTTTAGTAGAAGTTTCAAAATCACTTCTTTCATATATTCCAGATGGTTTTAAAAGTTCAATAATAGACTCTAATATTTCTTTTTTATAATTTTCCATTCCAACATTTCTAAATTGTATTACGATGAAGTCATTATATTTATCTGCAATTAAACCAGGAAGCCCATCAGCTTCACCATGTATTAATCTATAAGAGTCATTAAAGTCAACTCTCTTTTTAATAGCTTTTTCTATTTTCTTTTTAAATAATTCATAATTTATTTCTTCATCTTTTAATGTAATAACTCTAACGGCAATATTTGTATTTGAATAAAAACCTTTACCAATAAATTCATAATCATTTGAAAATATATTGCAAATTTCTCCTACTTTTTTTTCTCCATCAATAGATTTTATTTCATCTGAAAATATCCATGGATATCCATTTTTTATTTTTTTTTCTTTCCCTGGATTAAGTTTTATTATAAGCATATTTCCTCCAATTTAAAGATCATTTTCATAATCTAATTCATAGTTTAGCAATTCATTTTCATCAAAAAATATTTTTAACTCTCGTTCAGCATTTTTTTCAGAATCGGATGCATGAATAACATTTTTTCTTACAGAAAGTCCATAAGTTCCTCTAATACTTCCAGGCATAGCCTTTAAGGGGTCAGTTTTTCCAACTATATGTCTTGTTATTTCAATAGCTCTTGGACCTTCTATTACTAAAGCAACAACAGGTCCAGAAAGGGAAAACTCTATTAATTTTTCATAAAAATCTTTTCCAACATGTTCTTTATAAAGTTCTTTTGATTGAGATGAAGTCATTTTTAATAATTTCATTCCTATTATTTTTAAACCTTTTTTTTCTAATTTTGAAATTACTTCTCCAACAATACCTCTTCTAACAGCATTAGGTTTAATCATAGCAAATTCTCTCATATTAAGCCTCCTTTATTGACCCATCAAAGATATAGTATATTTTATCAGAATAAGATTTTACTATATCATCATGAGATACTATAAAAATAGTTTTTTTGCCCTTTAACGAAGAAAATATATTCATTATATTTTCTTTATTTTTAGAATCTAAAGCTCCTGTTGGTTCATCACAAAGAATTAATTTTGTATTTCCAACAATGCTCCTTAAAATAGAAGCTCTTTGTAATTGACCAGTCGAAAGTTCATTTGGATATTTATTTAAAAGTTCAGAAATTTGTACATTTTTTGAAAGTTCTAAAATTTCATTTATGTCTTCATAACCACGTATATTCTGAGCTATTTTGCAATTTTCAAATATAGTTAATTCATTTATTAAATTAAAATTTTGAAAAACAAAACCCATATTTTTTTGAATGTTTTCAAAGTTATATATAACTTTACCAGAACTTTGAGTTAATAAATTGCCAATTATATAGAGTAATGTGGATTTTCCGCTTCCAGAAGGACCAAAAAGACTTATTATTTTATTTTTTTCAATTTTTAAATTTATATTATTTAAAACATTATTTTTCCCATCATAAGAATGATATAGATTTTTAATTTCAAAAAGATTATTCTCCATTTTTTAAAGCCTCCAAAGTATCAAATTTTAGTATTTTTCTTGTTGTGAAAAAACTAAAAATATATACAGTAATGAAGGTAACTAAAAGTGAAATAAAGACAATATTTATATTTATGCTAATGGGAAGATAATCAACATAAAAAATTCCTTTTGGTAGAGGTATTTTTAAAAAGCTTATTATTAGTGAAGTTATTAAACCTAAAAATAAACCTGATAAGTATCCATAAGTAGAAATAATTAGTCCCTCTCTAATAAAAATTTTGGAAATTTGATTAGATGTCATTCCAAGTGACTTAAAAATACCAATTTCTCTTTTCCTTGTTATTATTGAAAAAGTTATTGAATTAGATATACTAAACCCAGACATTAAAAAAACAAATAAAGTAATTAAAAAAGCAAATAAACTATCAACTTCAACAGTTTTAGTTAAGGATGAATTTGACTCTTTCCAAGTTAATGAAGAATAATTTTTTAAATATTTTTCTTTTAAATTAAATGCTTTTTTTGGATCTTTTAAAATTATACCTGTAAATTTTTTTTTAGAAGTATCTTTTAAAAAAGCAATTTTAGAATCAAATTGATAAACACCAGATTTAAAAATACCAGAAACTGTATAATTTTTTGAAATTGGTAAAAAACCATGTAATTCAAATAAATTTAAGGTATTTCCAACTTTTAAATATAATTTTTTTGCAAGTTCATTACCAATAACTACACCATTTTTAGAATTTCCAGATATTATAAGTGAATCATAAAATTCTGTATTGTCTAATTCTAATAATTGTATAAAATCATACTTGCCATTTTTAGAAATCATAGAATTATTCAAATTAAATTCAAAATGGTACAATTCATTTGGTAATTTTTCTTTATACTTTCCATTAATAGTTAAATGAGGATAAAAATTTGTAATAGATTTTATTAAAACTGTATCAAATCCATTTATAACAGAAGTTATTACAATTAATCCCCAAACTCCAATTAAAATTGAAAAGAAAGAAAAATTAAAATTCTTTTTTGCTTTTTTTAAAAAACCTTTAACTACAGTATTAATTGCTTTGTTAATATAATTATTCACCCAATATCACCACTGCATCGTAATTTATTGTATCAATATGATTTTTTACTAAAAAATTTATAGTTTCAAAGTACTTTTTTTTATCATTTAATATAATAAAATCCTTATTAAAAGAATTTTTTAGATCATTTAATATTTCATCTTTTACTTTGATATTTTTTATAAAAACATAATTTTTTGTATTATTAAAAAAATCAACTTTATTATCAATTGTTTTTATTTTATAACCAGATTTATTGAATTTTGAAAAAACAAATGAATAAAAACTATAATTATAATTTGTATAGCTTTTAGTAAATATAATCCATTTTTGTAGTTTGTTTTCTTGTTTTTTAAAGTTTTTTAAGTAGTATTGAGTTTTTAACAATTGAGAATTATCTACTACAGCATAGTTATCTTTTAATTTATAAGGAAATTCGATAAATTCAATATTGGCTGATTTTGATGAAGAATAAAGTTTTAAAATATCAGGAAAAGAAAAAGTATTTATTGTATTTTTTAATACAGTATTTAAAGTTTTTAATAAGGTTTGGAAACCTTGTTTTTTAATAGAATTCATCAATGCATATAAAGCTTTTTTTTGTCTTTGAATTCTTCCAATATCTCCAAAATCATCATGTCTAAATCTTACATAATATAATAATTTTGTTCCATCTAAATCATTTTTCCCTTTTTTTAATTCAATATGTAAGTTTTGATGGAAATCATCATAAATCATATCTTTTTCAACATAAATTGAAACTGGAGATAAAATATCTCCAATATCCTTAAATATAGAATAATTAAAAATTATATAATTATCTATTTTTAAATTTGTTAAATTTGATACAGTTTTTAACAGTTCTTCTTTCCCATATAACTCATAAATAGAGTTTATTCTTCTATCTTTTCCTTTTATGTTTAATAATAAATCTCTTGGAATAGGCATTAACAAAATTTTATCTTTTTTTACTGAAGCTAATATAATAGTATCTGTTCTTGAGATATTTTCTGTATTATTAGAATCCATTCCCATTATTAAAAAATAGAATGGGAATGATAATTTAGACTTTATATTTATTACGTTAATTAAAGAAAAGAATATAGAAAATAAAAGAAAAAATAATAAAATACATATCAAAATAGGTCTTATTTTTTTCTGCAAATATATCACTCCAAAATTTCTTTTAATCTTTTAAAGTTTTCTTCATTTAAATAATTTCTATAATAAATTTTATCATCTATAGTAATCTTTATTGGTTTGTCAAATAGTGGTTTTAAAGTTAATTTATCAAAATTATTTATAGAATACTTTGAAAAAGACTTTAGTAAAACATATACTGCAGGAGAAGTTAAGTTAGTTGATCTATCATATTTTTTTATTAAATTATAATAAGAATCAACAGTTAAAAAATCAAAAATACTTGAATTTCTATACATTAATCCTTCAAAAAAACCATTTATTCCAGATTTATTTGATCCAATCTTATTAATAAAAGATTTTATTAAATCATCATTTAAGTTAATATAATAATTTAAATCAGATTGAAGATTAAAACCTCTTAAAAAATTGTTAGTAGTATCTTGAAGGTTATTCTTACTTAAAGTTAAAAATGAGTCAGGGAATGTTATATTATCAATTGTTTTTACCATAAAAATTTTTTTAGAATCATTCAAAACTCTAATGAAATATAAGTTATCTTTGTATGAAAAAGTATAAGTTAATTTAGAATATTTTGTTTCTGAAGCATTTTCAGCCATATAATACTTTACTCCAAAAAAGCCTATTACTAAAATGAGTATAATGATTAAAAACAAAGGCCATTTTTTAGAAGATTTCCTTCTATTTGATAAATATATTTTTGACATTAGTTACACCTCCATAATGTATTTATTCCATGTATTAACAGTTTCTTCTAAAATAATTAATCTTTTTGAAATAGCATAAGTTATTTTGTTTTTTATTACAAACTTATAAGCTTCTTCAATAGAATTCAAAGATAAATTTCTTAATTTATTTACTTCTGGATAGCTTCTTGTTTCTTCTGCAGAATCAGAAATAACTAAAACCTTACCCAAATCGTTTAATTGAGGACTTCCAGAAGTATGATAATATATAGCATTAAAAATATCATTTGAAATATTATATCTTTTTTTCATATATAAAGCAGAATTTTTTCCATGTAAAAGTATAGGATGTTTTTTTTCTTCATTAGAAATTTTTATATTATATTTTTTTGCAATTTTCAACTGTAAATCAAAAGAAAAATCTCTAAAAAGATCATGTGCAAGTGATGCAATTGAAATTTTTAAAGGATTTAAATTAAATATCTTTGCTAATTTAAGTGCATATGAATTAACTGCATAAATATGATTTAATCTTTGTTCTTTTACTAATAAAGGCAAAATTTTATTTAAATTTTCTATTATATTTTCATAAGTATTCAATTTTATCCTCTAAATATTCTTCAAATCTTGCCATCATAAATAATAAATCAGATAATCTATTAATATATTTTTGTAAGTTATTATTTATTTTTTCAACATTTGATAATTTAATAATTAATCTTTCAGATCTTCGAGCTATTGTACGGCAAACATCTAATTTTGATGAAGATAGTGTTTTACCAGGAATTATAAATCCTTTTAAACTGATTGTATCTTCAAATTTTTTTACTAAACTAGTCAAATATTCAACATCATTTTCTTCAATAGGTTTAGTGAAAATTTTACTCTTTGATGCGATTTCGCCACCTACTCTAAATAATGTTTTTTGTATATTTGATAAGATTCTTTTATTTTCAAATGATTTTAAATAATGAAATGCTTCTCCTAAAAAAGAATTTAATTCATCAATTGTTCCATAAGTATCGACTCTTAAATCATCTTTTGAAATTCTTTCTCCACTCCATAAATTTGTATAGCCATTATCACCAGTTTTAGTAGATATAGACAACTTGTTTCACCTCCAAGAATATTATACCATAAATTTGATATGGAATTAGAAATAATATTTATTTTTATTTAAAAGTATGATAAAATAATATTATGAAAAGGAGTGATAAAAATGAAAAAAATATTAATTTTCTTTTTGTTTATTTTAATTATAGGAGTGAACTTTTCTTCTGATGGTGGAGAAGTAAAAAAAGAAAATGGGGTTTGGAATTTTGTAACTGTAGATAAAAAATCTAAAAATTTATATAGAGAAATTCCTTTTGGTTCAAACAAAGAATATGTAAAAAAACATTTAAACGAAGACTTTAATTATGAAGATGAATCAACATTAGGGTATGAAAGTAAAATTTTAAATATTCCATCTGAAGCTTATTTTAAATTTAATAAAGATAAATTTTGGAGAGTTGAATTTAATAGTAAAGCAATTCATTATACTGCAAAGTATTGGTTTAAAGATTATAAAACAGTAAAAAATGTTATTACTCAAAAATATGGTGCTCCTTCAAAAGATATGGAAATGTATGAAAATGTTTTTTATAGAAATAATCCTGATTATTCATTAGAAAATGGTTTTTTAACTCTTTATACAATTTGGAACTTAGAAAATATAAGAATAGTTATTACTATGGGAACATATAATGAAAAAATACATATGAATATATATTATGATTCAAAAGAGTTTTTAGATAAAAATTTGAAAAATATGTATGTATATGATTTTATAGACATTAATTAATTTTTATAAATCTGAGGTGATTTTATGAAAAAAACTATTATTTTAACTACTATTATTTTAATATCATTTTTATTATTTTTAGATTTTTATACAAAATTAATAGAACAAAAATATGAATCTAAAGAAATAGCTTTACAAATGTCTAAAGATTATCTTGAAAATAATATAAATTCTTTAATAACAAAGTTAGAGTTGTATAAATTTTATAAAAATAAAGATGCAAATAAAGTAGCCATTATGAATGGAATAAATAAAAAAAATATAAAATACACTATTATATTTAAAGTTAATCTTTTTGATAAAAATGATAAAACTGAGAAAATATATATTTTTTTAGATAAATATTATAATCTTTTAAAGATAAAATATTAAATCATTAAGTATTTATATGGCTATTATATTTTAACCTTTACATAAAAAAATAAAAGTATATTTTTTGAGAATATACTTTTATTTTTTTATTATAATAAATATTTTACTATAACATGCTTAAACTTTTTCGTAATAGATATAACTGTTGCATAAAACTATTTTCTGCTAAAATTTTCAGATATTATTTTCCCACAACTCATTGCAAATTGTATGTTGTATCCACCGGTATCTCCGTCTATATCTAAAACTTCTCCTGCAAAGAAGAGACCTTTTACAAGTTTTGATTCTAAAGTTTTATGATTTACTTCTTTTGTACAAATTCCACCTGAAGTTACCATTGCTTGGTTGAAGTCAAACAATTTTTCCACAATCATTTCATTATTCATCAAAAAATTAGATATTTTATTTTTTGAATCTTTACTGATATTTTGAGCTAAGGAATTTTTTATTTTTAAAAGTTCAAACATTTTTTTTATGAATCTTTCAGGTAAATTAAACTCTTTTAAAATAGAAAAAATCTTTTTAGAAGAATTTTGTATAATTTTTTTATTTAATTCTTCTAAAAATTCTTCAGAGTTTTTAAAGTTTAAAAAAGATATTGTTATAGTATCACCGTCATTTACATATCTTGAGAAATCTAAAATCAAAGGTCCAGATATTCCAACATGAGTTAAAAGTAAATCTCCATATTTTTTTATTTTCTTTTTATTTTTTTTAATACTTATAGCTCCATTGAAAGAAAGTCCAGGTAAGTCTGAAAAATAATAATCTTTAATTTTAAATGGAGCTAAAGCTGGTTTTGGGGTTATTATTTTATGTCCAAAAGAAGCAGCTATCTTATAACCATCACCAGTAGTTCCTAACATGGGATAAGATTTTCCACCAGTTGCTATTATGATGTTTTTAGCTTTATATGTTTTGTTTTTTGATTTTAAAATGAAAGTATCTTCTTTTTTTGTTATTTTTTCTATAAATTCATTATATTTAATTTTAATGTTGTTACCAAGTTCATTTAATAAAATATTTAATATATCTTGTGACTTTAAAGATTTTGGAAAGTATTTTCCATTTTTATTTAAAATAAATTTTAAACCTTTATTATTAAAATAAGATATTAGTTCTTCATTTGTAAATCTATAAAGTACCTTTTTTGCATAATTTTTATTATTATAGTGCGTTATAAAGTCTTCCATACTTCCATCATGAGTAATATTACATTGCCCAGATCCAGAAATTAATAGTTTTTTTGCTGGAGTTGAATTTTTTTCTAAGATTAAAATTTTTTTATTTTTTATATTAGCAGCAGTAAAAAGTCCAGCTGGTCCTGTACCTAAAATTATAATATCATACATTTTATTCACCTTTATAAAACTCCGGCAAAAGCCGGAGTTAATTTCCAATTATCATAGATATGTATTTATTTAATTCATTTATACCTTCACCTTTTTCAGATGAAGTTTGAAAGTATGTATAGTTTCCATAATAAGATAACTCTGATTTTATTGTATTAAACATTTTCATTCTTTCATTTTTCTTTAATTTATCCATTTTTGTCAATACTATAGTAAAAGGAACTCTCAAATCTTTTAACCATGATACCATCATATGATCCATTTTTTGAGGTGGATGTCTATGGTCAATTAAAACAAATACCATTTGTAATTCTTCACGACCAGTAAAGTATCCTTCCATCAAATTTTCCCATTTTTCTTTTTCTGTTTTTGAAACAGAAGCAAAACCATAACCTGGTAAATCAACGTAATAATACTTTTTATTTATTAAATAATAATTTATTGATCTTGTTTTTCCTGGTTTTGAACTAACTCTTGCTTCTTTTTTAGTCATTAATCTATTTAAAAGACTTGATTTTCCAACATTAGATCTTCCAGCAAATGCAATTTCACCATTCATGGGTTCTGGTAAATGATCTATATTATGAACCATTTTTACTAGTTCAGCACTCTTTACTAACACATTCTAAACCTCCAATTAAAGCTATATTAAGCACATCATCTATTGTTTTTGCAAAATTAATTTTCATTTTTTTCATAACTTCTTCTGGGATTTTTTCTACATCTTTTTTATTTGCCTCAGGTAAAATTACTTCATATATTCCAGCTCTATAAGCAGATATTACTTTTTCTTTTACTCCTCCAATAGGTAAAACTTTTCCTCTTAGAGTTATTTCACCAGTCATTGCAATATCATTTCTAACCTTTTTTTTAGATATTGATGAAATTAAGGCTGTTGTTATAGTTACACCAGCAGAAGGTCCATCTTTTGGGACAGCTCCTTCTGGAAAATGAATGTGAAAATCTTTTTTATCAAATTTTTCTAATAATTTTTCATCTATTTCTTCTATTATTTTTCTTGAAAGATTCAAAGCAATTTGAGTTGATTCTTTCATAACATCTCCAAGTTGTCCAGTTGAAATTAATTTTCCTTTTCCAGGTATAGTTATAACTTCAACTTCAAGTGTTGTTCCACCATAAGCAGTCCATGCAAGACCTGTAACAACTCCTACTTCTGGTTTTTCATTTTTTTCAGAACTAAAGAATGGTTTTGGACCTAAAAATTCTGAAAGGTTTTTATTAGTTATTTTAACTTTTTCATTTGTAGAAGTATATTTTAAAGCTGATTTTCTCAAAAGTTTTGAAATTTGTTGTTTTAATATTCTTACTCCAGCTTCACGAGTATAATCGGATATTATGTTTTTTAAAGCATTTGAAGTAATAGAAATTTTTTCATCATCTAAACCATGTTCTTTCAATAACTGAGGAAGAATATGTTTTTTTGCAATTTTTAATTTTTCAATATTAGTATATCCAGAAATATATATGATTTCCATTCTATCTCTTAAAGCTGGTGGAACTGTGTGAATTACATTTGCTGTTGTTACAAATATTGTATCAGATAAATCAATAGGTAATTCAAAGTAATGATCTACAAATGCTGTGTTTTGTTCTGGATCTAAAACTTCTAACAATGCTGCTGCTGGATCACCTTGAAATGAAGTATTCATTTTATCTATTTCATCTAATACGATTACAGGATTTATAACTTTAACTTTTCTCAATGTTTGTACTATTCTACCAGGCATTGCTCCAACATATGTTCTTCTGTGTCCTCTTATTTCTGATTCATCACGAATACCACCTAAAGAAATTCTTCCAAACTTTCGTCCAAGAGCTTGAGCAATAGATTTACCAAGAGTTGTTTTACCAACACCAGGTGCACCAACAAAACACAAGATTGGTGTTTTAGTATTTTTTGATAACTTTCTTACGGCTAAATATTCAAGTATTCTTTCTTTTGGTTCTTCTAAACCTGAATGATTTGATTCTAATACTTTTTTTGCTTGATTTATTTTTAATGTATCTTCTGTTTTTTCATACCAAGGAAATTCAAGAATCCAATCTAAGTATGTTCTTATGACATTAGCTTCAGGCGAATATGTAGACATCTTACTTAGTCTTTCTAATTCTTTTAAAGCTTTTTCTTTGGCTTCATCTGGTAATTTTTTTTCATTTATTTTATTTTTTAATTCAACTATTTCTTCATCTGCTTCTCCATTTAATTGCTTTTGTATAACGCTTAACTTTTCTTTTAAATAATATTCTTTTTGAGTTTTTTCAATATTTTCTCTAACTTCTTTTTCGAGTTTTTCTTCTATTTCTAAAAGCTCGATTTCTCTTGTTAAAATTTCAAGTTCTTGTTCAAGTCTTTTTTTTGTATTTAATGTTTCCAATATTTCTTGTTTTTCATTTAATTCTATTGGCAAAACGGATGCTACGAGATCACTTAAAATTTCAGGATCATTTGTTTCTTCTATTGTAAATAATGCTTCTTGCGGAAACTTTTTAGTCAATTCAAGATATTTTTGAAATAAATGTTTAACTTTTCTTGCTAAAGCAGTAACTAATTTATTTTCTTTTATTTTTGAATCCATGAGTTCAAGATCAAACATAAAGTATTTTTCTTTTGAAATGGTCTTTTTTATCTTTGCCCTTTTTATACCCTCTACAATTATTTTATAATCTCCACTTGGAGTTTTTGAAAGTTGAACAATTCTTGCAACAACACCAACTCTAAAAAGATCTTTTACATTTGGTTCTTCAACTTCAATATCTTTTTGAGAGATTAAAAATATATAATTATTGTGTTTTGAAAGTGCTAATTCCAAAGCTTTTAAAGATTTTTCTCTTCCAATATACATTGGAGATACAGAGTTTGGATATGTTATCATTCTTGTTCTCGTTGCAATTGCAGGTAATTTATTTGGTATAGTATCTTTATTAACTTTTTCTATAAAATCTTCAATTGTTTTTTTTTCTGACATATTTACCTCCACTATAAAACTTTAAATTCTATTTTATTATTTTCAGGGTTTATTATAACGTAAGTTGCTTGATTAGTCAACCATCCGCTTCCTTCACCCGGATTTATTATTTGAGTATTGTTCATTTGTTCATGGAATTTTTCATGAGTGTGACCAAAAAATATATAATCATATAACTTTGAATTTTTTGCAGCTTTCAATGAGTAAGGCTCATGCATCATATATATTTTTTTATTATTAATTTCTAAAAAACGAGGTCCAGGTACAATACTAACATTTGATTTTTGCGATAATATTACTCTTTCACCATCATTGTTACCAAAAACACCATAGAAATCAACATTTTCATACATAAAAAATTTTAAAGTAAAAGGAGATATAAAATCACCGCAATGAAATATTGTTTTTATTGAATTTTTTTTAATTATATTTGGTAATTTTTTTAATTTATCTAAATTATCATGAGTATCAGAAATTAAAAGCCACATAATTTTAATGCCTCCTAATTATACTTTACGTCCAATCCAACGAATATAAGCAACTATACCACTTTTTAATGAAATACTAACCTTATCTTTTATTGCTTCATTGCTCACTCCAAGCGGTTTTAAAGTATTTAAATCATAGTTTTCTAAATTGTATTTGAAACCTTTTAAAGTGAGTCCAAGTACATTGCCAAGTTGAAGAATAGACCAACTTTCTCCAGAAATAGAAGGTAATTCTGTTTTACTACTAACTGTACCAACTATTAAATCTTCTTCTTCTATTATTGCATTTAATACATGATACTCTCCTAAAAGATATATACTTCCAATTACTTGATCTATTCTTGAACCTGTTGCACATGAAATAACTACTTTTTTTGCATTTAATTTTTTTGCAAGTATTAATCCAAGTTCCGTATCAAGTTCATCTTTTTCAGAAGGGAAGCTTAATACTTCAACGTTATTATTTTTTGCCCATTTTATATCTTCAGAACTGGAAGAATCCATATCACCAATTAAATAATCAGGAGGAATATTTAACTTTTTAAAAACTTTTATTCCCGAATCACAAGCAATAGTCTTTTTTGATTTTAATATCATAGACTTATAAAACTCTAAACTACTTCTATTTTCACCACCTGATATTATATATACTATTTTAGTCACTTCTCCTTTTTTATTTCATTTTTATATTTATTTACAGTTCTTCTTGAAATTTTTATATTTAATTCTTTTTTTATCATTTCAGAAAGTTTTTGATCTGAAGTTTTCATATGTTCTTTTATAAAATTAACTACTTTTTCTTTTTCATTTTTTTGTGTATCTTTGGTATTAAAAAAAATATTTAAAGGTACATTTAATCCATCTGGAAGTTGAACCCCTTTGGTATTTACAAATCTACTTATTGTAGAAGCACTCATTTCAAACTTTTTTGCTGTGTCGCGTATACCTAATGGAATAATTTTTTCTTTCTTTTTAATAAAATTATAATTAGTTTTTATTAAAAGATTGGCAATAGAATTACATAACTCTCTTCTTTTTTTTAATAAAGAATTTAATTCATTATATCTTTCTATTTCATTGTTTATATACTTAATAACCTTAGAATCATTAGTTTTCTTCAATGATTCTAAGTAATCCTTATTTAAACTGGGAAGATTAGGTTCTTCTATTTCATATTTAAGTTCATTATTTACAATAAAAAAATAAATATCTACCTTTTTAGTCAAATACCTTGCAGAAGAAGAATAACTTCCAAGTGGAGTTCCATTTTCATTATTTTTTTCTCTTAAAATCAAAGCTTTTTCAAGTGTTTCTTCACAGAAACCAGTTGGTCCCAATCTTTTTAATGTATTTAAAAGGTTTTCGTATTCTTTTTTAGATAAGTTAAACTCTTTTATAAAATCATTTTTATCAACTTTTAAAACACCATTAGAATCTATATAAGAAGTTAAAGCTTCTGCCGAATCTTCATATTTTTTTTCAACTATAGATAAAAATATTAACTTTATTTCTGAAAGAACATCTTCAGGTTCTTTAATATTTTCATATATATATTCGATTTTTGATTGAGGTATGTAAACTTCATCATAACTTTTAAAGTTTATAAAAGCATTTTCATTTATAAAGTCATCTACAGTTTTTTCAAGTTCCATAAAGTCTTTTTGAAGTAAATTTATGAGTCTAATCTGTTTTTGAGTTAAATTTAATTTTTGTTTTATTTTTTGAGTTGTTAAAAATCTCAATTTCATATAAAAAACCTCACAGTTTAAATCCAATATATAAATTTTCTGAAATTAATTTTGGAGTAATGAAATACTCTGTATACTCATTACTCAATTCTTTTGCTGTTTTATACATTATGTAAGAACCAGTAATGCAAGCATTTATTGTATCAAGTCCTTGTGCTATTAAACCGCCAACAATACCAGATAATAAATCTCCACTTCCGCCTTTTGATAATGATGAACTTCCTAAAAGGTTAAAAAATGTCTTTTCACCATCAGTTATTGTAGTAATTGATGACTTTAACATTATTATACATTTTTTTTGTTTTGAAAATCTTTCAAGTTCGAAAATATTGTTTTTAAGATTTTTAAATATTTTTTTCATTTCCCCAACATGCGGTGTTATTAATATATTTTCTGAAAGACTTTCAAATTCTTTGATTGCTTGAATACTTTCAGCATCTAATACTATATTTTTTGTTCTTCCTTGTTTTTTTATTAGTTCTACAACAAACTCAATTGAATCCTCTGTCATACCAGGGCCTAAAATTATTACATTTGCTCTTTCAATTTCATCATTTAACTTTTTTAAATCATTTTTTTCAAAATTATTTTTATTTAAACTACTATAGATTATAGAAGGTTCAAAAGATAAAATTTTTGAAGAATCACCAGGCGTTATTAGCGTGACTAAACCGGCGCCTATTCTTTGAGCTCCAAGAGCAGTTAAAATAGGTGCTCCAGGATACTTTGAACTCCCTGCTAATATGAGAACATTTCCATAATCATACTTATGTGAATCTTTTTTTCTATTAGGTACTTTTATAATGTCTGGAGTTATTATCTTTCTATTTGAAATAAACTTTTTAAAAGATAATTCGGCTATTTTTAACTTTCCAGAAAATTCTCTTCCAGGATAAAGAATTTGCCCTATTTTTAAATTTCCAAAAGTAATTGTTATATCGGCATGAACAGCGTCTCCCATAACTTCTCCTGTATCAGAAGATATTCCAGATGGAATATCTTCTGATATAACTTTTGCATTACTTGAATTAATTTTTTCAATTACAGTTTTTATTGAACTTCTAACCTCACCATTTAATCCTATACCAATAAGACCGTCAATAATCAAATCATATTCATCAGAAAAATCTTTATTATATTTTATTTTTAAACCATAATTTTCAGCAATTAAAAGTTGTTTTTTAAAACCATTTGATTGATTTTTTCCATAAATATAAATTTCTACATTATAACCCTTGTTATGTAAAATACGTCCAGCAGCAATACAATCCCCACCATTATTACCCGTTCCTGCAACACAAAGTATTTTTTTTGGTGAAAAACTTGAAGCAACATCCGCAATAGCAAAAGCAGCTTGTTCCATTAAAGTTTCTTCCATTATACCTGATTCTATAGTTAATTTATCCATTACTTTTGCTTCATTTGAATCTAAAACATTAGTTTCAAAAATATTTTCCATTTTTATCACCTCAAATTTTTAACTTTTCTAATATTAATTATAACACCAAAGATAATCAAAATTTTTAATATTTTGTATTTAATAATTTGATTTAGTTTTGTATGGTATAATTTAATGGTGAAATTTTCAATAATAATCAAACTACTCTTAATTTGAAGTTTTTTATTGTTTTAATAAGCTTTATAAAACGGGGTGATAATATGAACATTGGTATTGTATTTTATTCTAAAACTGGAAACACTCGTTCAATTATTGAAAGATTGGAAAAAGAACTTAAAAAAAATGATCATATGGTAAAAGTATTTTCAATAAAAGAGGATCAAAGTTTTGAAAAAATAGATATTGAAAAATATGATGCATTTATTTTTGGAACACCAGTACATGCTTTTTCTGTATCTGAACCAATGAAAAATTATTTAAATCAAATTTCAACTTTAAAGGATAAAAAGATTTTTTTCATAGCAACTCAAGCTTTACCATACGAATGGATGGGTGGAAAAAGAACAATAAAGCAAATGAAAAAAATATGCGAATCAAAAGATGGAATTATCTGTGAGAGTGGTATTATAAATTGGCCTAATTCAAATAGAGATAAAAAAATTATTAAAGTGATAAATAAATTAAATAAATCACTTTAATTGAAAACTATTGTATGAAAGCTTTGATTTAAAATTAATAAACAAAACAAAAAAATTCACAAAAAACTATTGAAAAAATAAAAAAAAGAATATGGAGTAAAACATAAATTAAATGATAAACCATATAAATGAAGAGGAGGCCTTTTATGACAAATAATAAAAAAATAATGGATAAATTTTTTAGTTATTTAATATTAATTATGATTGTTTTATCATTTCAAAGAAAGTTTTATTATTTTGAGGATCTATTTTATATTAATGGAATAAATCTTTTTTTTCTTGCTTTTATAGTTTTTATTTATTCGAGCACTATTATTTCTATGATAAAAGAGTATAAAAATAAAAATTTTATAAGAAGTATATTGTTAGTACCTTTTGAAAAGTTTACTTCTTTATATTTTTCAATAATTATAACGGATATCTTTTTTGGAAAAATGTTTGTAATTCGAAATTTAAGATGGGCTTTTGAAGCATCTATTGAGTTTTTTACATTTAAAAATATTTCAATACCCTTTTTTTATACACAAATTTTTCAATTAACAGTTACAGCAATAATTTTTGATATACTCTATAAAATAATACACAAATTACTTTTAAATTTATTTATTCAAGAAAAAGTTGATAATTATTCAATACAAAATGAAAAAGAAACTCTTTTAAAAGATGTTACTAAAGAAGTTTACGATGAAAAATTATATAAAATAAATTTATTAAAAGAAAAAGTAGTTTTTGGAGAACTTTATAAAAAAATAAATAATTCTGTTAATGAAATAATTAATAATAATGATATGACCTTAACTCAAAAATTCAATAAATTAGATTACATCGAAAACTTTATTAAAGATTATTTGAAAGATGTAAATAAATATGAGTTTAATATAAGCAAAAAAGAACAGATAAGAAAAAAATTTCTTAAAAAGTATAAATTTTAAGTATTTTAAAAGAGATAAAAAATCTTAACAGAATATAAATATATAAATTTTAAATTATATTATAATATCTATGTTGGAGGTGAATAATATGATGTATCAAATCGTTTTTTTAATTATAAATAGTATTGGTGGTTTTTTTGTTGTAAATAAATTATTTTGGATAATAGGAATTGGAGTTAACATATTAACTGGTCTTTTAGTATATAAAAATAAAATAGAAGAAAAAACAATAGGAATGTTTTTGTTTACTTCTATATTAATTTCTTTCTTTGGATTTTTTAGAGGATTTGATATGAATTATTTTTATGCTTTAATGAATGTATCTTCATTGCTCATAACATTTTTTAAATTATTAAATAAAAAAGTATTTTCTTTACTCTCATGGACTTTAAACGGTATAGCTTTAGGATATTTTCTTGCACAAGCAAGAGATCAAAAAACAGGTATAATAATTGGTTTAATAATAATAGCATTAGGTGTAAAAGATACATATTCAAAGAAAGCAAAAGATATTCTTAATCCATAAAGTGGAGGTGTTTTTTTGTGATTGAAAGGTATTCGTTATCTCCAATAAAAGATATTTGGGGATTGAAAGAACAGTATCAAAGATGGCTTGAAGTTGAAGTTGCAGTTGTAAGAGCCTTTGAAGAAAAAAATGAAGCTCCAAAAGGTACAGTAGACAAAATATTAGAAAAAGCTAATATAAATGTTGAAAAAATCCTTGATATTGAAAAAGTAGTAGATCATGATGTAATAGCATTTATAAAGGGAGTAACTGAAAATATGGGTGATGAAGCTCGATATTTTCATAAAGGTTTGACTTCGTCGGATGTTGTAGATACTGCATGGGCTCTTGCTATGAAAAGAGCAGGGGAACTCATCTTAGAAAAACTTGAAAAATATGCAGACTCTTTAAAAAAACTTGCTATAAAACATAAGTACACCGTTACAGTTGGAAGATCACATGGAATACACGCAGAACCTACATCTTTTGGATTAAAGATTCTTTCCTTTCTTGCAGAAACAGAAAGAAATATAGAAAGATTAAAAACTTCAATAAAATCTATCTCTACTGGTAAAATAAGTGGTGCGGTTGGAAACTATGCCAACATATCTCCTGAAATTGAAACACTTGCCTTAAGTTACCTTGGATTAACTCCAGCTAAAGTCTCTACTCAAGTTGTACCTCGTGATTTACACTCTGAATTTTTTAATACACTTGCTTTAATGGGTGCAGGAATAGAAAGAATGGCAACAGAAATTAGACATTTACAAAAAACTGAAGTTTTAGAAGCTCAAGAACCTTTTAAAAAAGGTCAAAGAGGTTCTTCTGCAATGCCACATAAGAAAAACCCTATTATTTGTGAAAGGTTGACTGGAATGGCAAGAATGTTGCGTAGTTATACTGTTTCTGGATTTGAAAATATTACTCTTTGGCATGAAAGAGATATTTCTCATTCATCTGTTGAAAGAGTCTTCGTTCCAGATGCTTGTATGACAGCTTATTATATGCTTGAAAAATCTATTTATTTAATAGATAACTTAATAGTTTACGAGAATAGAATGAAAGAAACCTTTGAAAAATCTTATAATTTAGTTTATTCTCAAAGAGTTATGCTTGGTTTGGTAGAAAAAGGAGTTAGTAGAGAAGTAGCTTATAAAACAGTTCAAGAAAATGCATTAAAGGCATGGGATGAAAGACGTGATTTTAAAACTTATATTATGAATGATGATAGAATAACAGATAAGATAAATAAAGAAGAAATAGAAAAGTTTTTTTCAAATGATTATTATTTAAAAAATATAGATAAAATATACGAAAGATTTGGACTTTAAATTTGGAGG
The DNA here is from genome assembly GCF_014701195.1 of Tepiditoga spiralis. Lineage (NCBI taxonomy): Bacteria > Thermotogati > Thermotogota > Thermotogae > Petrotogales > Petrotogaceae > Tepiditoga > Tepiditoga spiralis. The sequence goes on along the minus strand of NZ_AP018712.1, from coordinate 1,922,832 downwards.
TGACCCATGAAAAGATTAGCAATAGTAGGTTCACAATGGGGAGACGAAGGAAAAGGAAAGGTAGTAAACTATTTTTCAGAAAAGTTTGAATGGGTAGTTAGATTTTCAGGAGGAGCAAATGCAGGACACACGATTTATTATAAGGGGAAAAAATATGTAAATCATCTTTTACCTTCAATAAATCCCGGAAACTATTCAAAAGGATTTTTAGGTGCTGGAATGGTAATAGATTTAGAACAATTAATAAAAGAATTAAAAGTTATGGAAGAAGATTTTCCTGGAATTTCAAATAGATTTTATATAGACTTAGAAGCATTTATTGTTTTACCTTGGCATAAAGAAGAAGATGAGTTATTAGAGTCAATGAGAAGAGAACCAATAGGTACAACAAAAAGAGGAATAGGTCCAGCTTATACAGATAAAGTATCAAGAGAAGGAATAAAATTATACCATATATTTGATGATAAACTTTTAAAACAAAGATTAGAAGATATATTTTATTTAAAAAATAATATTTATTCAGGTAGATTAAAGAGCAATGCAAAAGATGTATATAATTATCTTTTAAAACAAAGAGAAGAATTAAAAAATTTAAAAGTGAACTATGAAAGTGCAATCGATATGAGTAAAGTTTTTAGAAATTCTACAGTTTTATTTGAAGGAGCTCAAGGTGTTTTACTTGATCTTGATTTTGGAACATATCCATTTGTTACTTCAGCAGCATGTATGGCTCATGGCGTTTCTTCAGTTGGGTTTTCAACCTTTGAATTGGATGAAGTTTACGGAGTATTGAAAGCATATACTACAAGAGTTGGATCTGGACCATTTCCAACAGAAATAAAAGGTGAGCTTGGAGAAAAAATAGCAAAACTTGGAAATGAATTTGGAGCAACAACAGGAAGAGCAAGGAGTGTTGGATGGTTAGACTTGCCTGCATTGAGATATGCTAAGATTAGATCAGGATTAACTGGATTTGTAATTACTAAAGCAGATATTTTAAATGGATTTGATGAAATAAAAGTTTGTACTGGATATGAAATAAATGGTGAAATAAAAGAAATTCCATCATCTTCATATGACTTTTCAAAAGCAAAACCAGTTTATGAAACTTTGCCAGGTTGGAAAGACACAAATGATGTTAATTTCTTAAAATACATGGCATTTATAGAAGAAAAAACAGGCGTGAAAATCCATTATATATCTTATGGTCCAAAAACTGAAGAAATGTGCTCAAAAAATGATTTAATAATGAATATGTAAACTAATAATATATTAATAAAAAACTCAAAGTATATTTTTAAAATATGCTTTGAGTTTTTTTATAATGTAATAAATAGTATTTTCTAATTTTGTTTAGTGATAAAAGATTTAAAATTATCAAAAGTCAGAGATTCAAAAGGATCAATAACCCCCCCCCGAAAAGACCTCGTCCCTTCAAAGGGACATTTGAAAACAAAAAAAGTTCTCGTCCTATCCTGCAAACCAACTAACCAACAAACCAAAAATTAATTTCCGCGTAAAAAAACACCTCCAAAGTAGACAGTATAATTAATAAAACACTGAACTACAAGGAGATGTTTTATTACTAATGAAAATGGAGATAATTAAATTTTTAATTTGTATTTTAATTATTTTTTATCCTAATGCATTATCTAAAACCATCATTAATAAAAATCCAAAAATCAATGAAAAGGTTGCAATTCTTTCATATCCATGAGAATGTGTTTCAGGAATTATTTCATCACTTATAACATAAAGCATTGCACCTGCAGCAAATGATAAGAAAAGTGGTAATGCTGGAGCCATGATTACAACGAGAGCTGCGCCAAGAATACCACCAATAGGTTCAACAACTCCAGTTAAAAAAGACCACCAAAATGCTTGCTTTTTGGAGTAACCAGCCTTTAAAAAAGAAACAGCAGTAGCAGTACCTTCAGGTATGTTTTGAATACCAATAGCTAAAGCAACGACTATACCATTTTTTATCATTCCACCACCAAAACTAACTCCAACAGCCATTCCTTCAGGAAAATTATGAAGGGTAATGGCAATTACAAAGAGCCATACTTTTTTTACAACATCAATATTTGGTCCTTCATGACCTTTTAAAAAATGTTCATGAGGAGAGAAAGTATCAAATAGCTCTAATACTACTGCACCTGCAATTATTCCAATAACTGTAATAGTTATTCCACCAGTATTTATTGATGGAACTATTAGTGAAAACATTGTAGCAGCAAGCATTATTCCAGCAGCAAATCCTAAAAAAGCATCTAAGGATTTTTCGGAAAGTTGTTTTTTAAAAAAGAAAACAGGTATAGCGCCAATTGAAGTTGCAAGTCCTGCTATTAAACTTGCTATACTTCCATACCAAAATATTTGACTTCCTGTCATAAAATCACCTCTTTTTTTGTTTTAATTTATATTAATTATAAACTTCATTTTTAAAATTGAAGTTACAAAAATAATTTTTTAATATTTGTAGTATAATGATATTAGTATAAATAAAAAAGGAGTATTAAGACATGGAAGAAAAAATTTTGGATAAAGTATATAAAATAATGAATGAAGTGTATCCAGAACATTATAATGATAACTTTATTTCAAATAAACAAATTTACATAGAAAAATTTGATAAAGTTTTTGAAGAAATAGAAATTATTTATAATGAAAAAGATAAATATAATCTTCATTGGGCATATAAAAATGCACAAGAAAAATTTAATGAAGCTTTTTTTGACATTATGGATGAACATATAAAACCTGAAATTTCAAAATATAAAGATAAAATTCAAGATGAACAAATTTTGCGTATAAAAAAGATAAGCCTTAAAATGAAGAAAAAATTAAAAAGAAGGTTTGAAATATTTTCAATAGCTTCTTCTTTTGTTTTTTTTATAGATGTTTTATTTTCTATTATTTTAATATTAATTATATCCAAACTCACTAATCAAGGAAAAAGTATAATAAATTCTGCTACATTGAGTTCGTTATTTATTGCCTTTATGGCTTTTTCAAAGATTACAATAAATAAATTTTTAATATCACCAAAAGTTAAAAAATTTGGTTGGAATATGTATAAAAAAAGCATTAATAAATATAAAAAAATTTTAGCAGTTCTTATTTCTATTTTAATTAGTATAGAAGATTCTATTTCAAAAGATATGGGTAAAGATGAAATAAAGTTAATATTAAAAAAAGTAATTTCTTTAAAAAATAAAAAATTAAAATAATTTTAAGAAATTTATATTATAATAAACTTAGTATTATAATAATTTGAGGTGATCTAAATATAATGGAAGAGAAAACAATTGAACTTTTATTAAATAAGTATGATGAAATGAAACCTATTTATGAAGCTTTTACTAAACACATGGATTCTCTTATAAGAAGTATATTAAAACAAAATGGATTTACAGATGAACCTGGTGGAGGAATAAATTTTATAAAGAGTAGAGTAAAAAGTAAAAAGAGTTTTGAAAAAAAACTTAGAAAAAAATCTTATAAGTATAATTTGTTGGAAGATGTAACAGATATGACTGGAATAAGAATAGTTGCTTATCTTGAAAGTGATGTAAATAAAATATCTAAGGTTTTACATGAAGAATTTAATATAGACGAAGAAAACTCAGTAGATAAAAGAAAAATTTTAGAAGCGGATAAATTTGGTTATAAGTCAGTTCATTATGTTGTGAGTTTGGACGAAAAAAGATTAAGCCTTCCTGAAAATAGTTTATATAGAAATTTAAAAGCAGAAATTCAAATTAGGTCTACACTGCAACATGCATGGGCAGAAATAGAACATGATATTTCATATAAATCGAGAAGATATGTTCCATATGAAATAAAAAGAGAGTTTGCAAGACTTGCGGGCCTTTTGGAGATAGCGGATAGAGAATTTGAAAATATAAAAGTAAACTTTGATAAGTATATAGAAAATTTACCAAATAGACTTAAAAATGATCCTGAAAATGTTATGATTGATGAACTATCATTAGAAACATATATAAAAACAGATAAAGATTTTAATGATTTTGAAACAAAGTTGCTGGATAAAATAGGAAGTGCTTCTACGGGATTTATAAATTTACCATTATTAAGAGATATTTTAAAAAATATAGATATAAGAACTATAAAAGATTTAAAAGATGAATTTGAAAAAATAAAAGATGAAATACTAAACTTCATTTATGTTTGGAAGAATCAAATTACAACTGATATGAGTAATCCTTATTTATCACAATTTTTGAATCAAAATACTTTTTATAAAGGAGAATCATTATATTATATGGTTATAGTTTATGCATTTAAATATAAAAAATTTAATTTAAAAAATTTTTTAAATCCTCAAAGTATAATGGGATATTTTGAAGATGAACTTGAAAAAAATAATTTACCAAATAAAATATAAATTGACTTATAAAATATCATTATTTAAAAAGAAAAAACAAAAACACACGAACAAGTGGAAAAGGGTAAGATAAAAAAAACAAAAAAGTAAAAGAAAAGCAATTGACAAAAGAAGGAGAAAGTGATAAAATGATTGAGTCGCTGAGGGAAAAGCAAGCGAAGGAGAAAGAAGCTCATTGAAAAATGGATAGAGGTAGTAAAATAAAACTTTTCGAAAGAAAAGGACGCTAGTAAGAAAGAACTAGAGTGAGAATCAAACCATTCGAATGGAGGGTTTGATCCTGGCTCAGGGTGAACGCTGGCGGCACGCCTAACACATGCAAGTCGAACGAAGAAATCCACTTCGGTGGAGAGTATTAGTGGCGAACGGGTGAGTAACGCGTAGGAATCAACCCTTTGGACTGGGATAGCTATGGGAAACTGTAGGTAAAACCGGATAAGCTCGAGAGAGGAAAGGAAGAGAAGCGCCAAAGGACGAGCCTGCGTCCCATCAGGTAGTTGGTGAAGTAAAAGATCACCAAGCCGACGACGGGTAGCCGGTGTGAGAGCACGAACGGCCACAAGGGAACTGAGAGACGGACCCTACTCCTACGGGAGGCAGCAGTGGGGAATTTTGGACAATGGACGGAAGTCTGATCCAGCGATGCCGCGTGAAGGAAGAAGTCCTTCGGGATGTAAACTTCTGAATTTACAGAATATAAAGTACTGGAGACAGTACAAGGAAGGTATGTAAAGAAAAGCCCCGGCTAACTACGTGCCAGCAGCCGCGGTAAGACGTAGGGGGCGAGCGTTGCCCGGAATCACTGGGCGTAAAGGGAACGTAGGCGGTTATGTAAGTCAGGTGTGAAATGTCACTGCTCAACGGTGGAACAGCGCTTGAAACTGTATAACTTGAGGATACTAGAGGAAGACGGAATTACCAGAGTAGGGGTGAAATCCGTAGATATTGGTAAGAAGGCCAGTGGAGAAGTCGGTTTTCTGGAGTAATCCTGACGCTGAGGTTCGAAAGCTAGGGGAGCGAACCGGATTAGATACCCGGGTAGTCCTAGCCGTAAACGATGTTCACTAGGTGTGGGATGTCAAAGTTCCGTGCTGAAGCAAACGCGATAAGTGAACCGCCTGGGGAGTACGTCCGCAAGGATGAAACTCAAAGGAATTGACGGGGACCCGCACAAGCGGTGGAGCATGTGGTTTAATTCGAAGCTAACCGAAGAACCTTACCAGGAATTGACATGGAGATAAGGTAGTAGAGATACTACTAACTTTCGCAAGAAAGGAGTCTCACACAGGTGGTGCACGGCCGTCGTCAGCTCGTGCCGTGAGGTGTTGGGTTAAGTCCCGCAACGAGCGCAACCCCTGCCATTAGTTGCCAGCATGTGAAGATGGGCTACTCTAATGGGACAGCCGTCGACGAGACGGAGGAAGGAGGGGATGACGTCAGGTAAGCGTGCCCCTTATGTTCTGGGCGACACACGTGCTACAATGGTACGGACAGAGGGAAGCGAAGCTGAGAAGTGGAGCAAATCTCACAAACTGTACCTCAATTCGGATTGCAGGCTGAAACCCGCCTGCATGAAACCGGAATCGCTAGTAATCGCAGGTCAGCCAAACTGCGGTGAATACGTTCTCGGGTCTTGTACACACCGCCCGTCACGCCACCCGAGTTGGAAACGCCCGAAGATGGATGCTGTAACCGCAAGGAACGGATGCATCGAGGGTGGAGCTAGTGAGGGGGGCGAAGTCGTAACAAGGTAGGTGTACCGGAAGGTGCGCCTGGATCACCTCCTTTCTAAGGAGAACAACTACCTCTATCCATTATTGAGTGAGCAAAAGAACGGGGTGGTAGCTCAGTTGGGAGAGCATCTGCTTTGCAAGCAGAAGGCCAGGGGTTCGAGCCCCCTTCACTCCACCAAAGAAATCATTCAGAAAAGTTCATTGACAAGTGCATAAGAAAGAAAGTCCAAAGTAAAAAGGGCATACAGGGGATGCCTAGGCGACCAGAGGCGAAGAAGGACGTGGCAAGCTGCGAAAAGCTACGGGGAGAAGCAAGCAATCGAAGAACCGTAGATATCCGAATGGGGAAACCCGGAAGAGCCCGAAAGGGAGGCGAACCCAGCGAAGTGAAACATCATAGTAGCTGGAGGAAAAGAAATCAAAGAGATTCCCTGAGTAGTGGCGAGCGAAAAGGGAAGAGCCCAAACCAAATTGATGTAAAAGGGTACAGCCGTTGTCAATTTGGGGTAGAGGGACAGCTTAACTCGAACTGTAAATAGAGGGAATAGGTAAAGAGGAAGTCGAAGTATATGGGAAGATAAACCAAAGAAGGTGAAAGTCCTGTAGACGAAAACTCGTAAACTAATCGAAGCTGATCCCAAGTAGCGTGGGACACGAGGAATCCTGCGTGAATCAGGGGAGACCACTCTCCAAGGCTAAATACTCCTGGTCGACCGATAGCGAATAGTACCGTGAGGGAAAGGTGAAAAGGACCCCGTGAGGGGAGTGAAAGAGAACCTGAAACTGTATGCCTACAGGAAACGGGAGCGGAAGTGACCGTGTGCCTTTTGATTAATGTGCCCGCGAGTTATCGTATATGGCGAGGTTAAGTCGAAAGAGACGAAGCCGAAGGGAAACCGAGTTTTAAAAGAGCGAAAGTCAAATGCGATAGACCCGAAGCCCAGTGATCTATCCATGTGCAGGTTGAAAGTTAGGTAAAACTAAGTGGAGGACCGAACCGGTAGGTAGTGAAAAATCTTCGGATGACATGTGGATAGCAGTGAAAAGCTAATCGAACTGGGTGATAGCTGGTTCTCTCCGAAACGTGTGTAGGCACGGCCTCGACAAAGAAAGTATTGGGGGTAGAGCACTGATTGACGTATGGGGGCGACCTCAGAAATCAGTCAAACTCCGAATACCAATACTGAATAGTCGGGAGACAGACTACGGGGGATAAGCTCCGTGGTCGAAAGGGAAACAGCCCAGACCGCCAGCTAAGGTTCCGAAGAAATGGCTAAGTGTGAAAGGTAGTGAAGTTCTGAAGACAGCCAGGAGGTTGGCTTAGAAGCAGCCACCCTTTAAAGAGTGCGTAACAGCTCACTGGTTGAAGAACAATGCGCCGAAAATGTAACGGAGCTAAAGCCATACACCGAAGCTGCGGAATTGGAGTAATCCAATTGGTAGGAGAGCATTGTGTAGTAGGGAGAAGGTAAACTGGAAGGTTTGCTGGACGAGACACAAGAGCGGATGCGGGCATGAGTAGCGAAATGAATGTGAGAATCATTCACCCCGAAAGTCTAAGGGTACCTGGGGAAGGGTCGTCCACCCAGGGTAAGTCGGAGCCTAAGGTGAACCCGAAAGGGGTAATCGATGGGAAACAGGTAAAGAGTCCTGTACCAGTATGAACGAGATATAAGGGGGGACGCAGGAGGTGAATCGCCGAGACCAAGTTGCAAGGTCTTCTAAGCAGTAAAGCCGAAGAAACGAGTAGGGAAAACCGCTTGTGGAGGAAAAGCTGTGAAGGGAAGGACGTAAGTCTAACGGGGAGGAGTCACACTGCCAAGAAAAGCCTCGTATATCGCTTGAGAGAAATACTGACCGTTCCGTAAACCGACACAGGTAGACGGGTTGAGAAAACTAAGGGGAGCGGAATAACCTCTGTTAAGGAACTAGGCAAAATAGCCCCGTAACTTCGGGAGAAGGGGTGCTCTTGATGGTGTTGCAAAATGCGATTGAGAGTCGAAGTGGAAAGTCCCAGGCGACTGTTTACCAAAAACACAGGTCTATGCGAACACAAAAAGTGGAAGTATATGGACTGACGCCTGCCCAGTGCCGGAAGGTTAAGTGGAGTGGTGAGAGCTACGAAACGAAGCCCCGGTAAACGGCGGCCGTAACTATAACGGTCCTAAGGTAGCGAAATTCCTTGTCGGGTAAGTTCCGACCTGCATGAATGGCGTAACGATCTGGGAGCTGTCTCAACAGAGGATCCGGCGAAATTACAGAGTGGGTGAAGATGCCCACAACCCGCAGTTAGACGGAAAGACCCCATGGAGTTTTACTGTAGCCTGACGTTGTAAATGGTTATAATGTGTACAGGATAGGTGGGAGGCGAAGAAGGGAGATCGCAAGGTTTTCTAGAGCCGACGTTGGGATACCACCCTCATTATAATGATTTACTAACGGTGGAATGTGAAGAGCATGAGCCGGACAGCGTTAGGTGGGCAGTTTGACTGGGGCGGTTGCCTCCTAAAGAGTAACGGAGGCGTACGAAGGTCGGCTCAGGTGGGTTGGAAATCCACCGGTGAGTGCAAGGGCAAAAGCCGGCTTGACTGCGAGACTGACAGGTCGAGCAGAATGGAAACATGGTCCTAGTGACCCGGCCGAGGCGAGTGGAAGCGCGGTCGATCAACGGATAAAAGTTACCCTGGGGATAACAGGCTAATGACGCTCGAGAGTTCATATCGACGGCGTTGTTTGGCACCTCGATGTCGGCTCATCGCATCCTGGGGCTGAAGTCGGTCCCAAGGGTTGGGCTGTTCGCCCATTAAAGCGGTACGTGAGCTGGGTTCAGAACGTCGTAAGACAGTTCGGTCCCTATCTGCTGCGGGCGTAGGAAGCTTGAGGAGGGTTGCTCTTAGTACGAGAGGACCGGAGTGAGTGTACCGCTGGTGAATCAGCTGTCAGGCAAATGGCAGGAGCTGAGTAGCTAAGTACATGACCGATAACCGCTGAAAGCATCTAAGCGGGAAACGGGCTCCAAGATAAGGCTTCCCGCTCATTTATGAGGTAAGGGTAGTTCGAGACTAGAACATAGATAGGCCACAGATGTAAGTGCAGTGATGTATTGAGTCGAGTGGTACTAATAACCCGAGGCTTTGGACAAACTTTCTTATGCACTAGTGAGTGAATAATTTGGGACGAGGATAAGGTAAGGGGAACCACCCAGAACCATTCCGAACCTGGCCGTTAAGCCTTTATCTGCCGATGGTAGTACACTTCGTGTGTGCAAGAGTAGGTTTTTGTCCCGCCACTTTTCTTTGAGTCAACCTTTTCGGTTGACTCTTTTCTTTTTTTTAAATTATAAAGTAATCATTATTTTAATTTCATATTCTATTATATATATAATATGATATTTTATTAATTTTTGATAAATTTATTAAAAATAATTAAAACTTTATTATTAAATAATTTGTTTGATTTTTAGTAAGCTCAAACAAATTCAAGAAATATAGCTTTTATTGTTTTTAATTATTATTAATTAGAATTGACAGCTAATCTTTTTTTTGTTAGAATGAATTAGAAAATTTAATATCGAACTTTTTAGGTGTCTAAATAAAATTAGACTTAAAAGAGAATTTGGTGAAAATCCAAAACGGTCCGGCCACTGTAAGCAGGGACGAAAATCATAAAATGCCACTGGTTTTATCTGGGAAGGTATGATGAGTAGGAAGATCTGTAAGTCAGGAGAACTGCCTAAATAGTAGTTGTTTTTACTTTCTCCGGGAATAGAAAGTAGGAGTTTTTTATATAAAAAATAAAAAGCATCGTTTTCTGGAGAAGACGATGCTTTTTTTTGGAGGTAATATGTTAAATCCAAAGGAAATTGAAAACAAAAGTTTTAAAATAATTGAAAATTTAATGAGGGAAAGAGGAAGTTTAAAGAATTTTTCTGGACCTAAATTGTCTGTTGTAAAACGTGTTATTCATACAACTGGTGATCCTAAAATAGGAGAAAGTTTATATTTTTCTAATAATTTTTATGAAGGTTTTAAAAAAGCTTTTAAAAAAAGAGTGATTGTTACTGATGTTAAGATGGTTGCTGCGGGAATTTCAAAAAGAATTTTTAAAGATTTAAAGGTAGAAACTTATATATCAGATAAAGATGTTTCTGAAAAGGCAAAGAGTATGAAAGTTTCAAGGTCTTATATTTCAATGGAGAAGGCTTTAAATAATAATTATAAATTATTTGCAATTGGGAATGCTCCTACTGCTTTAAGAAAATTAATTGAATACAAGGATATTGATTTTATAGTAGGAGTTCCTGTTGGATTTGTTGGAGCTGCTGAATGGAAAAATGAGTTAATAAAATCTAAAATTCCCTGTATAACTTTACCTGGAAGACAAGGTGGAAGTAATATAGCTGCAGCAATTATAAATGCATTAATGAAGGAGTTAAAGAGTGAATTGGTATATTAATGTAAATGGAAAAAAGCTAAGAAGAGGTTTTACTACTGGTACTGCAGCGACTGCTGCTTTAAAGGCTTCTGTTTTATGGCAAATAACTGGAAATATACCAAAATTTGTGGATTTACTTTTACCCAATGGTTTTAATATTAAAATAAGAATAGAAAATGGAAAAATAATTAATAATAAATACTTTTGTATGGTAAAAAAAGATTCTGGTGATGATATTGATATTACAAATAATTCAATTATATTTTCTGCATCAGTATTCAAAAAAAAAGGATATAAATTTTTTTCTGCAGGAGGAGTTGGAATAATTACAAAAGATGGTTTGAAAATAAAAAAAGGAGAACCTGCAATAAATCCCGTTCCAAGAAAAATGATGATAGATGTTTTAAAAAGTTTCAATATAAATGGTTCAGACATATATGTTGGAGTAGAAAATGGAAAAGAATTAGCAAAGCAGACTTTTAATAAAAGATTGGGAATAGTGAATGGAATTTCAATAATTGGTACTAGTGGAATGATAGAACCAATGAGTGAAGAAGCTTGGAAAAATTCTTTATTACCTCAAATGGATGTTATAAGAAAAGAATATGAAGAAATAGTATTTGTTTTAGGTGGAAGAGGAGAAAGTAATTATAAAAAAAACTTTGGTGATAAGAAAAATATAGTATTATGTGGCAATTATTTTGGTTTTTCAATAAAAGAAGCAAAAAAAAGAAAGTTCAATAAAATACATATTTCTGGAAGTTTTCAAAAAATAATAAAGTTAGCTGCTGGAAATTTTAACACAGATAGTAGAGTTAGTGGGAGTATGAATGAAATTCTTGCTTTATATACAATTATTTATATGAAAAAATATGATGAAAATATTATAAGTTCAATATTAAAGTTAAACCCTGTTTCTCAAATAATAGATTTTTATGAAAAAAATAAAATTGATTATAATGGTATATTCAAGTTAATAGTTAATGCAATAATAAAAAAGTTAAAAGAATTTCAAGATGCAGAGTATAGAGTAACTCTTTTTTATAAAACAAATGTACTACAAGATGGAGGTTATAAATGATTTATATAATAGGAACTCAAATTAATGAATATGAAAAAATGAGTGTAGAAGCTATAAATATAATAAAAAATTCTGATTTTTTTGTTGGTTTTAAACATTCTTTATCTACTGCAAGAAAAATTAATGAATTTGCAAAGTATAGAGAATTAGAAATAAGAGATTCTTTACTAAATGAAAGAATTACTGAAATGATTGAAGAGTTAAGAAAATATAAAAATTCAGTTTTATGTGTTGCAGGTAATCCTTTAATATTTAGTTATGCAAAAAAAATAATGGAAAAATTAAATAAAGATGAATATGTTATACTTCCAACTCCTTCATCAGTTATATATTTATGTGCAAAACATAAGATATGGGTAAATGATATGGTTTTGGTTAGTGGACATAATGCTGAAGATATTTTGACGCCGCAAACAGAAACAATAAAGTATTTAAATGCTGGAAAGCCTGTTGGATACTTTGTAAAAAATCTCGATGATTATTATAATTTAATGAAAAGATTAAAAAACATTAATTGTAGAGTATATGGTGGATATGAACTTGGAACTAAAAAAGAGTATTTATTTTCTTTTATTCCAAATGAATTTATTCAATTAAAAAAGGGAAGATTAATTTTATTTATAAAACCTTTAGAAAAAAATTTTTTTAATATGTTTCCAAAAAATGAGGAATTGAATGTAAAAAATATTCCAGTTTCAAGAGATTGGTCAAGGGCTTTAATAATAAATAGTATGAATTTAAAGTATGATCAAATAGTTTGGGATTTAGGAAGTGGAAGTGGTGCAACTTCAATTTGGATTTCAAGTTTGTTGGGAAATAAAGGAAGGGTTTATTCAATAGAAAAAAATATTGAAAGGTATGAAAAATTAAATGAAAATGTAAGTATTTATCCAAATATAATTACAATTAACAATTCTTATGAAAATGTTGTTGATAAAATACCAAGTCCTGATTTAATTCATTTTGGTGGTGGAATAAATTTTGAAAGCATAAAAAAAGTTATTAATTCAATAAAAAGAGGAACAAATTTTGTTGGCGCAATAACTACAATTGAAAGTTTGAATGTTTTTTCAAAAATAGATAATATAGAATACGAAATAGAAATGTATACTAAATCAAAATCTAAAAAAATTGGAGAAAAAACAACATTTATAGGAGAGCATGTATTGTATATTATAAAAGGAGTAAAAGTATGATTTATATAGTTGGAAGTGGTCCTGGTGATCCAGAATTAATAACTGTAAAAGGGATGAATTTATTAAAAAAAGCAGATGTAGTTTTGTACACAGGATCAACTGTCAGTAAAGAAGTTTTAATTTGGTGTAAAAACAATTCTTTAAAAGTAGATAGTGCATCATTAACTTTAGAAGAAATTATTGATATTTTAGTAAATAATCATAATAAAAATAAAATTATTGTTAGGTTACATTCTGGTGATCCAACAGTTTATGGAGCAATAGAAGAAGAAATAAAACTTTTATTAGAAAGAGATATAAAAGTTAAAGTTATACCAGGTGTAGGTGCTCATGTTGCTTTTGCTGCTGAACTTGGAATTGAAATGACTTTACCAGAAGTAGTACAATCAATTTTAATTACAAGACTTTCAGGAAGAACAAAAGTTCCAGAGGATTTAGATGTTTTATTGTCTCAACAACCAACTACTGCAATTTATCTCTCAAGTACAATGCAAGAAGAAGTTTTAAAATTATTAAAAAAGTATTATCCTAAAGATTCAATTTTATATGTTGGTCATAAAATAACAAGAAAAGAACAAAAAATAGAGTTTAAAAAATTATCAGAATGGGAAAAAATAGATTTTCCAAATTCATTATCTTTATTTTTAATAAGAAAAAATGGGGAAAAAAGATCTAAACTTTATGATCCAAATTTCACACATAGGGATAGAAGATGAAATATGCATTAATAACTGTTAGAAAAATTAAGAATATAAAAAATTTTTTTCCATATGCGGTATTGATTGAAGGTGAAAATTTAAAAGAAAAAATTTTAAAAGGTTTTAAATATTACAATGCAATTATTTTTATTGGAAGTATAGGGATAATTACGAGGTATTTAAAACTTATGTCAAAATCAAAACTTTTTGATCCAGCTATTGTTGTATTAGATGAAAAATTAAGGTATTGTATTCCTTTATTATCTTCACATTTTGGTGGTGCTTTAGATTTAAGTTTAAGAATAGAAAAAGAAATAAAAAGTATTTCAGTAATAACAACTGCAACAGATACACAAAATTTAATTGGAATAGATTTATTTGCAAGAAGAAATAATTTAATAGTTGATAAAAAAGAAAATATAAAGCTAATTAATTCAAAGTTATTAAATGAAAAAAAAATAAGTGTTAATCTTCCAAATTATTTTGAATTACCAAAGTATTATATAACTTCAGAAAAAGCTGATGTTTGTTATGAAAGTGGAGGTAAAATTTTAAATTTAATACCAAAAGATTTAGTTCTTGGTATTGGATTTCATAAAAATGAAAATGCAGATTATATCTATAAAAAATATTTAGAATTAATAGATGTAAAATTTAGAAATAGAATTCAAATTCTTGTTAGTCATGAAAAAAAATGGAATACTAAAGTGTTTCATGAATTTTCAAGGAAAATAAATGTAACGCATACTAAAGGATATAATAATTTTGAACTTCAGAAAGCAATAGATAAATTAAATATTGATAAGGAAAATATTGTTAAAAAGCACATGGGAATATCTGAAATATGCAGACCTGCTTGTTTTTTAGCTTCAAATAATATGGAAGAATTAATAACTATTAAAGATAAAAATATAAAATTTTCAATTTTTAGAATACAAAAATATTGGAAAAATCCTTATCTCGAAGAAGATATACCGGAGGTAATTAAATGAAGCTTTTTGTTGTTGGTATAGGGCCAGGAAAAATAGAATATATGAGTAATTATGCTATAGATGTTTTAAAAAAAGTTGATTATATTGTTGGATATACAAAATATATTGATAGAATAAAAAAATATTTTAATGAAAAAAATTTTATTCATACTGGTATGAGAAAAGAAGTAGAGAGAGTAAAGCATGCTGTTGGAAAAGTAAATGAAGGTTATAATGTAGCTATTGTTTCGAGTGGGGACTCGGGTGTTTATGGGATGGCTTCTTTGGCAATTAGTTTATGTGAGAATGTTGAAATTGTTCCAGGAATTACTGCTGCAAATTCTGCAGCAGCACTTCTTGGAGCCCCTTTAACTTTAGATTTTGCAGTGATTAGTATGAGTGATATTTTAGTTGAATGGGAAAAAATAGTAATGAGAGCAACATATTTTGCTAAAAGTGGAGTTACTACAGTTATTTATAATCCAATTAGTAAGATAAGAAAGCATCAATTAAAAAAAGTTTTTGAAATATTTAAAAAAGAAAGAAATGAGTTTTATATTGGTATTGTAAAAAATGCTTTTTTACCAAATCAACGATCATATTATATAAAATCAACTTCAAATATAGATTGGATAAATGATATAGATATGATGAGTATAGTATTTTTTTGTGATGAAAATACAATTGAAAAAAACAATAAAATATATGTTCCAAGAGGTTATAAACAGTGAGTTTTTTAGTTTTAGGTGGAACATCAACTTCAAGAGAGTTTTGTTTAAAGACAACTTTAAAAAATTATACTTTAACTTTAACTTCAAACCCTATTGTTAAGTATCCTTGTGAATTTAAAGTTTCTAAAATAAAAAACATGTTTTTTGATAAAAAAATAATTGTTGAATTTAAAAATAATGAAAAAATAAATGATATAGATATGATAATAGATTTTACACATCCACACGCTATGAATATTTCTAATCTTTTAAAAAATATACCTGAAAATTTGTTAATTAGATATCAAAGGAAGCCGATTACAAATGGAATGACATATTTTGATATGGTACATAAAATAAAAGAAAATAAGTTTAAAAAAATTTTGAGTTTATTGGGAGCAAATGGAAGTTTAAAAGTAATTGATGAATTAAATAAGATAAAGTATTTTCCTGAAATCATTATAAGATCTATAAAAAAGGTTGAAGGTTTTGAACATATTAAATTTGATCCAAACAAAATAGATAATGAATTAAATGAAATAATTAAATTTTATAAACCAGATTTAATAATATTTAAAGATTCTGGAAAAGAAGGAAAAACAGATAAGAAAATAAAATTTTGTTTAAAAAATAAAATACCATTTTTTGTTATAAAAATGCCTTTAAAAGAATATGGAAGAATTTATTATTCGTTAGAGAATATTTTAAAAGTAGTTGATAATTTATGAAAAATAAAAAATATTATTATTTCTTAAGTATTGGAATAATAATTCTAATATTAACTGTTATTTTTTATACAGGTATGGGATATATAAAAATATCCTTTTCAAAAGTTTTAAAGATAATATTAGAAACTTTATTAAGAACTTCAAAAAAAGATATGTTTTGGTACGTAATAATTCAAGTAAGGTTACCAAGAATTTTATCTTCAATAATTGCAGGTACTGCTTTAAGTTTATCTGGTGTTATTTTTCAAAGTTCATTATTAAATCCATTGGCTGATCCATATACTTTAGGAATATCTTCTGGTGCATCTTTTGGAGCTGCAATTTCTATACTTTGTGGATTTAATTTTTTTGGAATAGCAACAATACCATTTTTTGCATTTATATTTTCATTAATGACTTTATTTTTAGTAATAAGATTAGGTACATATCAAAGAAGATTGAGTTCAGTTTCATTAATTTTAAGTGGTATTATAGTTTCTGCATTTTTTTCAGCGGGGTTAAGTCTTATTAAATATTTATCAAATGAAGAAGTATCTTCAATAATATTTTGGTTAATGGGAAGTTTTTCATCAAGAACATGGGCAGAAGTATTAATATTATTTTTATTTACTTTCATTGGATTTATAATAACAATTTTATATTCAAATGAATTAAATATAATTTCTTTAGGAGAAAAAAATGCCAATTCCCTTGGAGTAAACACAAATAAAATTAGAATTTTATTATTAATTAATGCTTCTTTAATGTCATCAATAGTTGTTTCGATAAATGGAATTATAGGATTTGTAGGCTTAATTGTTCCTCATTTAATAAGAATTATAATTGGTACAGATAATAGAAAATTAATAGTTTTATCTTCAATTTGGGGAGCAATAATACTTTCAACAGCTGATAATATAACAAGAGCAATACTTCCAATTGAATTACCAATAGGTGTACTTACTTCATTAATAGGTGCTCCATTTTTTCTAATAATTTTTAGAAAAAAAATGAGGAGGAATGTTTTTTGATAAATGTAAAAAATTTAAATCTAAAAATAGAAAATAAAAAAATATTAAAAAATATAAATTTAAACATTAATAAAAAAGGATTTTATGGAATTTTAGGTCCAAATGGAAGTGGAAAGACAACTCTTTTAGATGTTTTAACAGGAATAAGAAATGATTTTAATGGAACAGTGAAGTTATTTAATAAAAGTATTTCTAATTTAACTAAAAAAGAAATTGCAAAAAAGGTATCTCTGGTTCCTCAGAGTTTTGAAATATTGTTTCCATTTTCAATTTTTGAAATAATTGAGATGGGGAGATACCCTCACAAAAATAGATTTGAAGGTTTAAAAAAGTATGATTTAAAAGTAATAGAAAAGGTTCTAAAAGATATGGATTTATTTGAAATAAAAGAACAAAATGTTATGACATTGAGTGGTGGTGAAAAGCAAAGAATTATTTTTGCAAGAGCTTTAGTTCAAGAAACAGAGTTATTATTTTTAGATGAATCAACATCAAACTTAGATCTTTACTATACACACACATTATTAAAATTAGTAAAGGAAAAAGTGAACAATAATAATTTAACAGTAATATCCGTTTTCCATGATTTTAATTTAGCAAGTATGTATTGTGATGAAATATTTTTAATGAAAGATGGTGAAATAAAGAAACATGGAATTACAAAAGATGTATTAACACCAGAAAATATCTTTGATATTTTTAAAATAAAAACTTCTATTTTAAATCATAAAAATAAAAAAATTTTAATACCAATTTAAGGAGGAATTCAAGTGAAAAAAGTATTAACATTATTTATGAGTATTTTGGTTATTAGTGTTTTTGGTTTAGAGATAATTGATGATGCCGGGTATAAAATAGTTTTTGATAAACCATTTAAAAGAATAATATCTTTATATGGTGCTCATACAGAAGTATTGTATGGTTTAGGATTAGATAAAGAAATTATAGGTGTTTCTAAACATGAATCATATCCACCAGAAGCATTAAAAAAACCTACTTTTAGTTATAGAGATGATGCTGAAAAATTTATTTCTGCAAATCCAGATTTGGTAATTTTAAGACCAGCATTTTATAAGAGATATGGAAGTTTAATAAAGAAACTAAAGGATTATGGAATTACAGTTGTTGCACTTCAACCACTTCAATATAAGGATTTATTTAATTATTGGAAAAAAATTGGAGTTTTAACTGGTAAAGAAAAAAATTCAAAAAGAATGATAGACAATTTTAAAATTGAATTAAAAAAAATACAGGATATAGTTAAAAATATTCCTAAGGCAGAAAGAAAAAATATATTTTTTGAATCTGGACATAAAAAATTTTTAACTTGTGCACCAAATTCTATGGCTGATACAGTTTTAAAAACAATAGGTGTAGGAAACATAGCAAAAGATGCTATTTTAACGGGTTCTACTGTTGCACAATATAAAAAAGAAATGATTTTAGATAAAGCGAAAAAAATAGATTTTTATATAGCTCAAAAAGGTGCTATGAATAAAATAACTCTTGATAAAATTTATAAAGAAAGTGGATTTGAAGCAATTAAAGCAATTAAAGAAAAACATGTTTATATAATAGATGAAAAGATAGTATCAAGGCCAACACCAAGATTAATATTGGGTATGAAGAAGTTAGGTGAAATTATTTATCCTAAATATTTTAAAAACTTAGAGGTGAAAAATTATTAAAGGATTAATAATTGCAGGAATGCTTACCAATTCAGGAAAAACAACCTTTACTTTAGGACTTCTTCAATATTTAAAAAGTGAAAATAAAAAGGTTTGTAGTTTTAAGATTGGTCCAGACTTTATTGATCCAATATATCATGAAAAAATTTTAGATAAAAAAAGCAAATCTTTAGATAGTTATTTTTTAAATTCAAAAAAATTAAAAGAACATTTTTATAAAGAATCAAAAAACTCTGATTATATTGTTATTGAAGGAGTTATGGGATTATTAGATGGATTGAATGATGGAAGAGGTTCAACTGATAGTATAGGAAGTATTTTGGATATTCCTATTTTATTATTAGTTGAAAGTATGCCATCTATTAAGACTATGGCTGCTATGATAGACGGTGTAATAAAACATTCAAAATCAAAAATAGTTGGAATAATAATAACTAAAAGTAAATCTGAAATTGTTTTTAATATGCAGAAAGAAGAAATTGAAAAGATAACAAATATTAAATATATTAAAAGATTTGAATATGATAATAGTTTAAAAATTCCTTCAAAACATCTTGGTTTGGATACTGATTTTTTTAATATAAAAGAAATTGCATTAAAATCGTATGAAAAAATAAAAAGTATTAATATAGAAAGTATTTTTAAAGAACTTAATCAAGTATATGATTCAGTAAATGTGATTAAAGGCAATAAAAGTATAGCAATTTCAAGAGATGAAGCATTTTTATTTTACTATCCAGAAAATATAGAATGGTTAAAAAATAATGGATTTAAAATAAAATATTTTTCTCCATTGAATGATAAAAAGCTTCCAGAAGCAGATGTTTATTATTTTACAGGAGGTTATCCAGAAGTATATGCAAAAAAACTTGAAAAAAATAAAAGTATGTTGATTGATGTTTATGAAAAATGTGCTTCTGGGAAAAAAATAATTGCCGAATGTGGTGGATTTATGTATCTTTCAAAAGAAATAGAAGGTCATAAAATGGTAGGATTTATAAATGGAAAAACTTTTATGAGCAATAAAATACAGGGAAGATTTGGTTATGAAAAGATAAAAATATTAAATGAATGTTTTTTTAAAAAAAATACAGTTATAAAAGGGCATGAATTTCATTATAGTTATATGGAATTAAATGAAAATGAAAATGCATTAGAAGTAATAAAAAAATCAAATAATAAAATATATAAAGTTGGAATAATAAAAGAAAATGTTTTAGCTTCATATACTCATTTTTATTTTTCATCAATATTAGAAGGAGGTATTAACATATGAAAAAAAAGTTTTTAATATTATTGATTGTGGGTGTATTTATTTTGGGAATAGCTAAAAAAGGTATTTTAGTAGTTAGTTTTGGTACTTCAAATAAAGATACAAGAAAGGTTACTATCGAAGCTATTGAAAGTAGAATTCAAAAAGAATTTCCAGAATATGAAGTTAGACAAGCTTTTACTTCAAAAATGATTATTAGAATAATAAAAAAACGTGAAGGAAAAGTAATTGATACAACTGAAGAAGCGTTAGCAAAAATGCAAAAAGAAGGATTTAATGAAGTTTTAGTTCAACCACTACATTTTTTAAATGGGCTTGAATACAATGAAATGTTAGATATGGTGAATGAATATAAAGATAAATTCAAAAAAATAGAAGTTGGAACACCATTACTTACGAGTACAGATGATTATTTTAAAGTAGCTGAAGCATTAAAGTCTCAATTGCCTATTTTAACAAGAAATGATGCAGTTGTTTTAATGGGACATGGTACAAGTCATTATACTAATGCTACATATCCAGCATTTGAAAGAACCTTGGAAGATACAGATGTAAGAGGTGTTTATGTTGGAACTGTAGAAGGATATCCAACATTAAAAGATGTAATAAAAAAATTAAAAAGAGATAGAATAAAAAAAGTCATTTTAATGCCATTTATGGTTGTAGCAGGAGTTCATGCACATGATGATATGGCTGGAGAAACAAAAGATTCTTGGAAAAATATTTTAGAAAAAGAGGGATTCAAAGTTGAAATATATATGCATGGACTTGGAGAAAATAAAGGAATACAAGATATATACATTCAACATTTAAAAAATATAATGTAATAATAGAAAGTATAAAAAACTTGATTCCTATATTTAAAGGAATCAAGTTTTTAATGGTAGCCTGTAAAATTTGAGAAGAAACGAGAACATAAAAATTATATATAAAAATATAATACCATAAAAATTTTTATGGTCTCATTGAAAATTCTTTATTTAGCAACAATAAATGCAACAAAAAGATGGACAGCTCGTTATAGAAATTGGAGCAATGTCCTAAACGAATTATCCATCTTTTTTAATGAAAGAATTACAAAATATATCTATAATTCCTAACATAAATATACCTTGTAACATAACAAAAAATACCTATAACACACAAAAATGAATATTAAATTTTATAATGCTATACTTTGTAATAAAAAGTTGCAAAAGGCTATTTATTACAAAAAATTACATGCTACCTACCTTTAATCAACTTCATCAAGATACTTTAACTCTCTGCCAACAAAAACCATCACTACTTTTTTTAATGGTCCATTGAACTCTTTGTTTATAGTTTTTTCATATCTCTTTATTTGATTTACTGCTTCTTTTATCTTTTCTTGATATACTTTTTCTGTATAGTCTTTCTTTTTTATGTATTTTAATTCTATTATTGCATTGTAGGGTACTTCTTCATATCTTTTAAACATTGCTAAGTCTATGTATCCACCTTCTACTGGATACTCGCTTTTAACGTATGCCCATGGTGTTAAGATTAAATAACTAAACAGTAGCATCTTTATGTGCTTTTCACTAAAGCTTTGAAAGTCTCTGTCTGATAGTTTTTTCAATACATTTTCTATTTCATTTGCAAATGGGTTTATGTTTCCATCTATTACTATCCTTTTTACTGCAAGTTCTAACTTTTCAGTATTTATATAGCTCTTTGCTCTATCTTCTATTGATTCTACAAAGTACTCTGAATATAACTTTTTCATTGAATAGTTTGGTATTTTTAAGTATGTATAGAAGTTTTCTTTTTCAAAGGTTAAAAATCCTAAATAAAAGAGTAAGGTTTTTATATCTTTTATATCGAGTTTTCTTTCCATGTTAAAAGCTTGAGTTAATACTTCAATTTCTGTTTTTGAGTTTAATAGTATTTCATTCAAAAGTTCATTTACAACTTCATGACTATCTTTTTCTGTATTTATTCCAACAATTTCACCAAGTTTAAATAAATTTTGAATCTTTTTATAGTCACTTGCTATGTTCATATCTATTACATCTTTTGGTTTTCTTTTTTCTCTGTTGTATTCAGAGATGAAGTATAAGACCATATCGCTGTTGTAAACCTTTTCACTTGCACGTTCATTGAACATGTATCCATTGTAGCTGAACTTCATGTCTTGTAAAATATCATCATTTATTTGATACTCTTTTAGAATATCTTTGACTTCACTTTCAGTGAATCCCATCATTTCATTTAATTCTAAGGTTGTTGACATGTTTTTTGAGATGTTGAATCCACTCGTTAAACTATCTAAGGTTATTGGCGCTACTCCTGTTATGAATAGTCTGTCTATAACAGATCGTGTTCCTTCTTTTATTACTTCATAAAACTTTCTAACAAAACCTGTTTTACTGACGATATTTTTGAATTCATCGAGTTTAAAACTTAAAAGTTCATTTGCAAAGTGGTCGTATTCGTCTATTAATAAGTAGATTTTTGTTTTTAAGTTTAATTCTTTGTACTGATTTATAAAATTATTTAATAAATCAGCAGGTTCTTTTAAATCTATATTTAATTTTATTTTTAAATTATAATGTTTAATAAAAAAATTCAAACTATTAAAAACCTTATTTTTAAATCCATACTTCAATTCTTCTTTACTATCTGTATTTAAACCAGAAAAATTAAACTCTAAAATATGATAACTACTCTTTTTAGGTGTTGGATGTTTTTGAATATACAGGTCTTTAAAGATAGTATCAAACTTATCTGAATACTTAATATCGTAGTAGTTACTCATAGTGTCAAGCCACAAACTCTTACCAAACTTTCTTGGTCTTAAAAATGATATATATTTTTCCGGCATATTTTCAAGTACTTCTATATACTTAGTTTTATCTACATAATAATAATTTTCTAATATTAAATCTTCAAAATTTTGAAGACCGTATGGAACCTTTTTCATTTTGATCACCTCGATTAATATTATAGCATACATTATATAAGGTATAAATTTTATTAATTATTTAAAAATTAAGTTTTTTAATTATAAGTTATAATGTATATTTTTTGTTAACATAAAAATTTTAGATTATTCAAAGTTCATTGTACTTAATTTTTTTAAAAATAAAATTGAAATTAATAATATTATAAAACTAATGGATATAAAAATCCAATGAACTGGTACACCATCAACTAAGTATCCAATAATAATCATTCCAAAAGGTGTAGCTATTTGAAATAAAACACCGATTACAGAAAATATTTTTGATCTTTGTTCATTTGGAATTATTTTTTGAAAATAAACTCCAATTGGAGTATTAACAAAAGCATTTGAAATTCCCATTAAACAAAGTATGCTTCCTGAAATGAAAAACATTTGCCATATTGAGAATGTGTTTATAGATTTTGGTATTAAGAAAAATGAAAAAATTAAATTAAAGGATACCATTCCTAAAAAACCATATTTTAATAAATTATTACTTGATTTAGAATTTTTTGAAAAGAAAATTCCCAAAATTAAATTTCCTAAAAGTATACCAATAGTCCATGTCGTTTCAAGTAATCCATATTGTTGAGCAGAAAATCCAACTACTTTTCTAAAAGTATATGGAATTAATACAACGAATAGTGGATTAAGTAAAAAATTTAAGATGATTGCAAAAAACATTAAATTTTTTAAAGAATTATTTTTAAATATATAAATTACTGATGCTTTTAAATCCTTAAAAATAACATTAAAATTGATCTTAGAACTTAAATTAGTTGTTTTTTTATAAGTTATAAACATTTCACTAAAAGCTGAAAAAATAAAGGATAAACCATTTATTATAAATATCCATTTCATTCCAAATAATCCATAAATAACTCCACCAAGTACAGGACCTAAAATTTTTGAAGTACTTATAAAACTTTGAGATAATGAACTTGCTCGCATTAAATCTTCTTTACCTACTAAATCTGGTATCATTGCTACTGTAGAAGACTCAAATAAACTATCAAAAATAGAAATAAAAACTTGAGAAATAAACAAAATAGAAATACTCATCTTTCCATAAAAGGTTAATATAGCAAGAAATAAAATTATAAATCCTCTAACATAATCCATTAAAATCATTATATACTTTCTATTTAGTCTATCTCCTAAAACTCCAGCAAATGGAGAAGTAATTAATGCTGGAACCATACTTATAGTAGCAAATAATCCCATTTTTGCTCCAGAGCCAGTTAAGTCAAGAATAAAAAGAGGTAAGGCAATCATTTGAATTCCACTTCCCAAAACAGAAACTAATTGACCTAAAATAAATAAAGAAAAATTTTTCTTTTGTAATTTATTCATATTATTCCCCCAATATGTGTTTTTTTAAGGTTATTATACAATATTTTTCAAAAAAAGTCAAATTTATTTAAAAAAATAAATAATTCAATAAAAATATCAAAAATAATAATTAATTATTTTTATTTATATGAAAATGATTTTTTGGATAACCTTTAATTTATAAGAATGTGACTTTAGTATTGTTATATAAAGTTAAAAAAACTTGTACAAAGTTTCAAATTTTTAATGATACAATAAAATTGTTTATAGTAATGAATTTTGTAATGGAGGCGTTAAAAATTTTTATAAGAAAAATTGATGAAAAAAAAATGAATAATATAGCTTATAATATAGCAAAAAATTTATTTGAAGGAGCAAAAGTATTATTATATGGGGATTTGGGGTCTGGTAAAACTACCTTTGTTAAATCTATGACAAAATTTTTTTCTAAAGATATAAGAGTAACAAGTCCAACTTTTGCTGTTGTAAAAGTGTATGATACTATACCTAAAATTCATCATGCAGATTTATATAGAATAGCTGATCCATATGAAATAGAATATATTGATCTTTTTCATGATGAAAATGCAATTTATTTTATAGAATGGGCAGAGTATCTTGAATATTTAACTCCCAAAGAAAGATTAGAAATAAGAATTAAGTATAATAAAGATATTCGTTATAGAGATGTAGAGATAAATGGTTTTGGACAAAAATATGAAAATATATTAAATAAAATTTAATGGAGGTAAAATATGAAAATAGGAATTTTTGGTTTGCCAATGACTGGAAAAACGACAATTTTTTCATTATTAACTAATACACCTTATGATGGATCTTTTAAAATGGAAGCAGAAGAAAAAAATGCTTTAATAAAAGATCCAAGAATAACAAAGTTATCTAAAATGTTTAATCCAAAAAAAACAACTTATACGACTTTAAATTTTGTTGATATTCCTAGTTTTGATGCAAGTGCAGATAAAAAAGAAAAAATTAAAATTTTACAAATGATACAAGGAGTTGATGCTCTTTTATTTATAATAAGATCTTTTAAAAATGAAAATGTACCATTTCCAGATAAATCCGAAACTGTTCAACAACAACTTGAAACACTACGTTCAGAACTTTTATTGAGAGATTTAGAAGTTGTAGAAAACAAACTCGAAAGAATTGAATTACAAAAAAAGAAGAAAAAGCCAACAGCAGATGATATAAAAGAGGAAAAAATATTAAATATAGTAAAAGAAGAATTAGAAAATGAAAATTTTTCTTCTAAAATAGATCTTTCAGATGATGATAAAAAAATAATAAGCTCATTATCTCTTTTTACTTTAAAACCAATTATAGTAGTTGCAAATGTAGATGAAGAACAGTTTTCTAGAGGGTATGAAGGAAAAAATGATATAGTTAATGAATGTAAAAATCAAGACTTTGCATATATTGAAATAAGTGGAAAGATAGAATCTGATTTAATAGAATTGGATGAAGATGAAAAAGAAATTTTTATGGAAGAAATTGGAATAGATAGTCCTGGTATAGATAGACTTTCAAAGATAGTTTATGATCATATAGGATTAATAAGCTTTTTTACAGTTGGAACTGATGAAGTTAGAGCTTGGACTATAAATAAAGGATATACAATGAAAAAAGCTGCTGGTAGAATTCATTCGGCACTTGAAAAAAATTTTATTAAAGCGGAATGTATGAAATACGAGGATTTAATCAGATTAGGTACTGAAGAAGAAGTAAAAAAAGCTGGTCTTTGGAAACTTGCAGGAAAAGATGAAATTGTAGAAGATGGTGATATATTAGCTATAAGGGCAAATGCATAACAATGTCTATACAAACAATATTAAATATTTTAAATTCTTCTGATTTTAAAAATCATAGTATAAATTCAAATAAAAGAATTAATATTGCTAGTCATTATTTAAGGAATCCAAAAGATTTAACAGAGAGAAAGATGTTTTATATATATAGAATTTTAGGAAAAAATGCTGAAAGAAAAATTTCAAGACATCTTTTACACGATTTTCAATTTTTAATAATGCATGTTTTAAAAAAAACGTCTGAAGGAAGATTTAATGATATTCAAAAATTTTTCAAATTAAATGATGAAGATATTCAAATGATAAAATTCTTGATGTTTCCAGATAAGTTTCCTCCTGGTGGATATATAGAAGGATTAAAAAAGTATGGAGTTGAATTTTATAATTCAAAAATAATTTTAAAAAAATTAAAAATAAAAAATTTTAAAGAAATTTATTCATTGATGACATATGTGCCACTCGATGAAACTAGTCCATTAATACAAAAAATTTTAGATGAAATTCTTTCAATAAATGTTTTGAAAACAAAAAAATCATATTTTTTAAAAGTTAAGGATATGTTTGAATCATTAGATGAATATTCAAAAAAATTGATTGAAATACAACTTTTAAATATTTCTTATTATCATTATAGATTAATTACTTCAAAAAAAGTAAATGGAGTTTTAATAGATGGAAGTAATGTTGTTAGATATAAAAATAAAAATTCAATTGATATGATAACAGAATTATTAGATAGTTTATATATGCAAGATACTGTTTTTTTCCCCGCGATTATAGTTTTTGATAAAAATATTGAGTATATATTAAATCAAGAAGGAAAAGATATTTTAAAATCTTTATCTGATAGTAAAAGAATACTTTATGAATCACCTGCAGATAATTTAATTTTATATCTTGCTAGTAAGTCAAATTATTTTATTATTTCTAATGATAAATTTAGGGATAATAAAATGAAAGTTAATAAAGAAAAACTTATAGAAATACGGAGGTTTTTTAATGAATAATCTTTATGATTTGGAAAGCTATAATTATGAATTACCAGAAGAATTAATTGCTCAAACTCCAGTTGAACCAAGAGATTCTTCAAGATTGATGGTTATAAATAAAGAAAATAAAACTATTAAGCATGAAGTGTTTAAAAATATTGTTGAATATTTGAATGAAGGAGATTTAATTGTAGTAAATAATACAAAAGTGATTCCTGCCAGACTCTATGGATACAAAGAAACAGGAGCTAAAATAGAAATTCTTTTACTTGAAAAATTAAGTAATGAAAATAATTGGAAAGCACTTGTTAGACCTGGTAATAAAATAAAAAAAGGTAATGTATTGATTTTTTCAGATAAATTAAAAGCTAAAGTAATAGAACATTTAAAAGATGGTTCACGAATTTTAGAATTTATTGGTGAAGATATTTGGCGTGAAATAAATAATATTGGAGAAATGCCACTCCCACCATATATTCATAAGAAACTAGAAAATAAAAATAGATATCAAACTAAATATGCAAAAATAGAAGGTGCTGTTGCTGCACCAACAGCAGGACTTCATTTCACACCAAATCTTTTGAATAACTTAAAAGAAAAAGGAATAGATATAGAAGAAGTGACTCTTCATGTAGGACTTGGAACTTTTAGACCAGTAAATACAAAAGATATAAGAGATCATGATATTCATGAAGAGTATTATAGTATTTCAAAAGAATTGATATCTAAAATTGAAGAAACTAAAAAAAATGGTAAAAGAGTTATAGCTGTTGGAACAACAGTTGTTAGAACACTTGAAAGTTATGCAAAAACTAATAAATTATCAGGTAATACAAATATATATATATATCCACCTTATGACTTTAAAATTGTAGATGCTTTAATAACTAATTTTCACTTACCTAAATCATCACTTTTAATGCTTGTAAGTGCTTTTGCAGAATATAATTTTACTTTAAAATTTTATAATGAAGCAGTAAAAGAGAAGTACAGATTTTTTTCATTTGGAGATTCAATGTTTATCTATTAATTTATATAATATATAGTGAGGTGAAAGTATGGATATTTGGAGAAAGATGTTTCAAAAGTTCAATCCAATTAATGAATTGATTGAACATGCAAAATTAGTTGAAAAAGCATCAGATTATCTTCCTGAACTCTTTAAAAAATATTTTAATAATGAAGATATTTCAAGTTTAGTAAAGATAATAGATAATTTAGAAGATGATGCTGATGATATTAAAAAAAATATTAGACAAAATTTAAAAAAAGGTTATATGTATAGATTTGAAAGAGTTGAAATTTTAGAATTTGTGAGTTTGCAAGATAAAATAATAGATGATATTGAAGATATAGCCAAAATGATGGAATTAAATTATGTAGAAATTGATGATAAAATAAAAAAAGATATATTTGAAATAGTGGATGAAGTAGAAAATATGCTTGATTTGTTTAAAAGATCAGTAAAGTATTTACTGAATATTTTAGAATCAGATTTTTCAAAACGAACAGTATCAGTTGAAAAAACAGATATTCAAGAATTAAAATGGTATGAAAAAGATATTGATAATAAAATATATCCATTTGGAAAATGGCTTTATGCACAAAAAAATACTATGAATGCTGTTGATATCTTTTTCTTAAGAAATTTAATTTTAAAACTTTCTCAAATTGCAGATGTTTCACAAAATGTAAGTGATAGAATACAAATTCTTATAAATGAATAAAGGGGTGAAGTATGACTATAGTACTTATAATTGGTTTGGGTATAGGTTTTCTAATGTCAATGGCTATTGGAGCAAATGATGTTGCAAATTCTATGGCTACAGCTGTTGGGGCAAAAGCGATTACTCCAAAGCAAGCGGTTATTATTGCTGGAGTTTTAGAATTTGTTGGAGCTACATTTTTTGGAAGACAAGTTACTGAAACGATACGTAAAGGTATAGTTAATTTAGAAATGTTATCGGACCCAAAAACGGTTATAATTGGTTCTATGGCGGCATTAATTGGAGCTACTTTGTGGTTAATTATTGCTACATATTTTTCTTGGCCAGTATCCACAACACATTCTATTGTTGGTGGAATGGTTGGATACGGAATAGCTGCTGGTGGCTTTGCAGTTGTTAATTGGAATCGTGTTTTAATGATATCTTTAAGTTGGGTAATTTCACCTTTAATTGGTTTGTTAATTGCTTTCATAATGTTTAAATTGATATCAGCGACAACTCTTCATGGAGAAAATTTAGATAAAAAAGTAAGGATTTGGATACCAATTTATTTAGGTCTTGCTTTCTTTACTATTGGGCTTTCTTTTATTGTCAAAGCATTGCATGCTAGTATTACGTTGAAGGCAATTTTATATGCAATAATTATTGGAATTGTTTTTGCTCTTTTATCATTTATTTATGTTGTTGTTTCATCAAAAAAGAAGTATAAAGATTCTAATCAATATGTTGAATCTATATTTAGAAAAGCACAAGTAGTTACTTCATGTTATGTTGCTCTTGCTCATGGAGCAAATGATGTTGCAAATGCAATAGGTCCAGTTGCAGCAATTTATGCTGCTGTTGTTACTGGTACTGTTGGAGCAAAAGCAGAAATACCAAGATATATTCTTGCTATGGGTGGACTTGGAATTGCAATAGGGGTCGCAATTTGGGGTTCAAGAGTTATGAAAACAGTTGGTAAGGATATAACAGAATTAAATAATTCAAGAGGTTTTGCAATTGATTTTGCAACAGCAACAACAGTTCTTGGAGCATCGAATTTAGGTATGCCTATATCAAGTACTCATACAGTTGTTGGGTCTGTTATGGGTGTTGGATTTGCAAGAGGTATAGGTTCAGTTAATTTAGGAATAATAAAAGAAATTATTTTATCATGGTTTTTAACAGTTCCTGCTGCTGCGGGAGTAGGATATTTAATGTTTAAAGTTTTACAATTTTTCTTTTAAATGATATAATTGATTATAAATAAAATTTCTGGGGGGATTTTATGAAATATAAAATAATAAGGGTTTTAAATGAATTTGAGTATGCGACTGATTATTTAGTTACTTATAATGAAAAATTATATAGATTGAGAAAGTTAATGTCAATATCAAATATTGATCTTGGCATTCTTTCTCGTTATGAAAATGATTTAAAAAGATTTTCATCAAATGGATTATTAATTCCAGAATATATAAATTTAAATTCAAAAAATCCAGAACTTTTTTATTCTTATCATTATGAAAAACCAGTAAAATGGAATATTTCAAAAAAAGAAATGATAATGATAACTTCTTATTTTCTTGGTATGATGGATGCTTTAGTTCATAACCTTAATTTTATTCCTGTATATATAGATCTTAGAAATATAATGATAGATGAAAAAGGAAATGGATATTTTATTGCACCAATTTTTAAGAACATGGATAGTGTCAATGTTTTTTATAACGAAAAGAGAACAGAAGAAGGTTTAATAAGAGTAATAAATGAATTATTAAAAAAAATAAAATTAAGTTATATAAATTCATCAAATAGATTAGCTGAATTTTATAGAGAAATAGAGTTTAAAGATATAAAATGTGTATCTGAATATTATACAATTTTTTTAAAATATTTTTCTAATGTTAATTCAGTAAAACCACGTGAACCACAATTCATAAATAGAAAAAAAGAATTAGATTTTTTTAGAAAGATTGCTATAGAAAATAATTATAAAGAAATATTATTGTATGGTGAGCAAAGAATTGGAAAAACAAGTTTTATAAAAACACTCTTTAATCAATTGGAATATACTGAAAATTTTTTTACTTCTTTTGTAAGAACTAAAGAAGAACTAATAGAGTTTTTAAAAATTTTTTTAAGAAAAAACAATGTAAAATTTAAAAAAAGTAGAACAAATAGATATAATTATTTGAATATAGTTGATATAATAGAATTGATGAATAATTTGAAAGATATAAAAATAGCCATTGCAGTTGATGAATTTCAAGATATAGATGATGAATTTTTAGAAGTGTTGAAAATAATAAAAAAATTGGATATTAATTTTAATTTATTTTTTGTGTATATTACGCATGATGAATTAAAAATTAATGATTTTAACATTGAAAATAAAGTGAAATTACCTACGCTTAAATTAAATGAAGCTAGTGAAATGATAATTTCTATGCTATCTAAAGATATTTATGATAAAAATAAGGATTTTATAAACTTTATTTTTAATATTTCTGGAGGATTACCTGGTAATATTGAAGAAATAATTTATGAATTAAATAGAAAAGAAGTTGTTTATTTTAGACACGCTAATTGGAATATAGATATGTCTAAGATAAATGTAAATAATTATTATTCTTTTATAGAAGAAAAATTATATAATATAGAAGATAAATTAAAAGAAATAATTTCATATTTATCTATTTTAGGAAATAACTTTAAAAAAAGTGATATAGAAATACTTGAAAGATATTTAAATATTAAAGTTGATATAGAAAGTATATTAGAAAGTGGAATAATATTATTTGAAAATGATTACTATAGATTTTTTAATATTATATATAGAAATAAGTTCTATGACATGATTGATGAAGAATTAAAATCAAAAATTCATATATATATATCTGAAAAAACAAAAAATTTTGAAACTAAAATTTTCCATTTGAAAGAATCAAAAAATACAAAAAAAATAACTTATGAATATATTAAACAAATGAGAAAAAATTTTAGAGAATGGAAGAATATAAAGATTATAAATAAACTTTATAAAGATCTTGAAAGTTTAAATATAAAAAATTATACAGCATTAACAATTTATACACAGTTTTTAATAATTTCTGAAAATTTAAAAGAATTAGAAAAATATTTGGATTTATTAAAAGAAAAAAGATGGATGAGAATATATTATTATATGGCTTTAATGCAGTACAATCCTAAAAAAGTATTTAAAGAAGTTAATTATATAATAAAAAATGAAAAATTAACAGAATATGAAGAAATGAATTTTTATTATATACTTTTAAATTATGTTTTAGAGTATGGCGAAAATAATGAAGAAATGGATGAAATATTCAAAAGTATAGAAAAAAAATACATAAAACATAAAAATAATATAAATTTTGTTAAATTATATTTAAAGTCTTTAATTGAATATTCTTTTAAATATAGAAATAAACAAGAAAAAATGGAAAAAATAACTGAAAAAGGTTTAATAATAGCAAAAGAACATAAATTAAATAGATTTATAATAACCTTTTATATGAACTTATCTACTATCGAAGTGGATAATGTAGCTTTATCCGAAATGTATTTAAAAGAAGCATTAAAGGTAATAAATGAAAGTAATGATTTTTCTAGATTAGCAGCACCTTATTTTAATATTGCTTACAATAATCTTTATAAAGCAAATATAGATGAATTTTTTGAAAATATAAATGAAGCAATTAAATATGCAAAGATTTCTAATAACATAAGATACGAAATACTTGGAGATTTTTTTAAAAGCTTGTATTATTTTTATATAGAAGATTATGATAATGTTACTTTTGATAAATTAAAAAAAGATGAAGAAAATATGTCTGAAAGAGAAAAAAGAATATATATAATTTATTATTTAAGTTATAAAGCATACTTAGCAGTTGTAAAAAAAGACTTAAAAACAGCAAAGCAACTTTTAGAAAAGAGTAAAGAATATAATGAATTAATAAATACGACTTATTTATTAATACTATTTATTGAAAGAAGTCCTAAAAAAATTGAAAATATTTTTAATAAATTATTTGTAAGCAACATAAATTTAGAAGAAAGTTTATACTTATTATATTATAAGTTTACTAAAAACAAAAAACTTTCTACATTATTTGAAGAAAAAGCCTTTAGATTAATGAAAAAATATAAAGAACAGGGTTTAAATTTATCTTTGGGAATGGTATATGAAGGACTTTTTAAATTTTATATAGAAAAAAATGAATTAATGAAAGCTTTTAAGTATTATAGGTTAGCTGTTCAGTTGTATAAAAATGCTGGAATAAAAAGTAAAATACATAAATTAGAAAAATATTTTTATTCTAAAACAAAATTATATAAATTAAGAAATACTAAGGAAGAAAGAATAAATGAAAAATCAAGATTTTATGGAGAATTATTTGGGATTTCTACTAAGATAATTTCTTTAGATAATATTCAAGAAATATTGGATAGTATAAAAAATTTTTTTAAAAAAAAGTTTCCAATATCAGATGTTTTTGTTGGTGTAAAATCTGAAATATTTGAAGTAGAAAGTAATTATGGAAAAATTGATATAAAAGAACAAGATTTTTTCCGTTTGGAACCATTCGAAATGAATTATTTTTCTAAATTTAAAGATTTTACTATAATTTATTATTTGAAAAATGAAAATTTATCTGTTGATATGAATTTTTTAGAAGAAATATTTGATAGTTTATTAATATTAGATAATTTTTTATCTGGTGCTTTATATAGAATAATACATCTTGAAAATAGTATACAAGATTATTTAACGGGATCTTATACAAGACGATATTTATACTTAAGACTCGAAGAAGAATTTGAGAAGTTACAAAGAGAAGAATCAATGAACTTGAGTATATCATTGTATGATATTGATAATTTTAAAAATATAAATGATAAATATGGTCATAAAATGGGAGATAGTGTTTTAAAATTCATTGTTAAAACAGTTAAGGAAAATATGAGAAACTTTGATATTCTTGGAAGATATGGAGGAGAAGAATTTGTAATAATTTTTCCTAATACAAATGTTGAATATGCATATGAAATAATTGAAAGAATAAAAAATAAGATAGAAGAAGAAACGGAAAAAGAATTAGGAATTAAAGTAACAGCATCATTTGGAATAACTTCGTACAATAAAGATATTAAAAATTATAAAGAATTAATTGAAATAGCTGATAAAGCTTCATATGAATCAAAAAGAAAAGGTAAAAACACTATTACTATATTATAAAACTTAAAATAAAATAAAGAATTAGTTAATTTTAGACGATAATTTATTGATTAAAAATCCAAGGAGGGATAATTATGGAAATCAGGGATGTTGGAAAAATAAATAATAATATTAATAGCCTTAATAACAGTGCTAATGAAACAAAAATTAATAATCCAAAAAAAGAAAATTCTAACAATACTAAAAACATTAACATTTCTCAAGATAATGTTGTGGATATTTTAAAAAATAAGTTAGAAAAGGTAAAAAAAATATTCAATAGTGATGCAAAGTTTGAAATAAATAAAGATGCAGATATGATAGTAGTTAAAATAGTTGATAAAGATTCAAAAGAAGTTATAAGACAAATTCCACCAGAAGTTTCTGTAAAATTAGCGAAGGCTTTAAATGATGTAGAAGGAATATTATTTGACGAAAAGGCTTAAAAAGGCAAACTAAAAGTTTGCCTTTAATAGTATTTCTTTAATTTTATTAAAATCATTTATTAGGACAATTTTTTCTTTTAATTGGCGAGAATTTGGGAGACCCTTTAAGTATGCAATTAAAATTTTTTTAAATTTTTTAATTGCAAAAATTTCATTTTTATAATATTTTATAGACAATTCTAAATGCTTTATGATAGTTTCTATTCTCTCTTCAATAGAAGGAATTTTGTTTTCAAAAAACCAAGGATTGCCTATAGTTCCTCTTGCAGCTAATACAAAATCTGCATTATATACTTTCATATAGTTTGTTACATCTTCAAATGAAAAAACATCGCCACTTGCACCTACTGGAATATTTACTCTTTCTTTTACTTCACGAATTAATTCTCTATTTGAAGTTCCAGAATATAATTGAGACTGTAATCTTCCATGAATTATTAAGTAATCTGCTCCAGCATCTTCAATAATTTTTGCTGTTTCAAATACATTTATTTTATCGTATCCTATTCTTATTTTTACACCAACGGGTTTTTTTACTACTTTTTTTAGTCCATAAACTATTTCAAATAAATTTTTATGATTAGTTAAAAGTGCAGATCCAGCTCCTTTTTTTACTACTTTTTTTACAGGACATCCAGCATTTATATCAATCCAATCTCCTCTATCTTCAATTATTTTTGCAGCTTCTGTTATAGATATTACAGAACTTCCAAAAAGTTGTATACCAATATTTTTTTCTTTTTTCATAGGTAAATATTCAAATGATTTTTTTATATTTTTATAAATAGCATCTGCTGAAATCATTTCAGTATAAGTAAAATTAGCTCCATGTTTTCTACAAATTTCTCTAAATGGAAAATCACTGTAATCAGCCATAGGAGCTAATATAATTTTTTTATCTAAAAACAACATTTATAACTCCTTTAAAGATAAATTTGGTGCAGCATCAACATTTAAATCAGAAAAAATATTTCTGATATATTTCTCATATCCAGCTCTTGCTATCATTGCAGCATTATCTGTACAAATTTCAATTGATGGATAATAAATATTTAATTTACTAGAAAATTCCGATAATTTTTTTCTTAATGAAGAATTTGCAGCAACACCTCCTGCAATTACAATATCATTAATTTTATTTTTTATAGCATATTTTGTAACTTTATGTACTAAAGTATCAACTAATGCATTTTGAAATGAAGCTGCTATATCTTCTTTTTTTGCATTTGGATTATCTTTCATAAAATAAAGAACTGATGTTTTTAACCCTGAAAAAGAAAAGTCATAGCCATTATTGTATAATGGTTTTGGAAATTTATAAATATCTTTTCCTTTTTTTGCATATGAATCAATTATAGGTCCACCAGGATATCCAAAGTCAAGCATTCTTGAAACTTTATCAAAAGCTTCACCAGCTGCATCGTCGCGTGTTTGTCCAATTATTTCAAAGTCCATATAGTCATTTGCTTTTAATATCATTGTATGACCACCAGATACAAGCAATACAATAAAAGGTGGCTTTAAATTTGGATATTCAATAAAATTTGCATATATATGTCCCATTAAATGATTAACTTTTATAAGTGGCTTATTTAATGAAATAGATAAAGCTTTTGCAAAGTTTAAACCTATTAATAAAGCTCCAACTAGTCCAGGCCCATAAGTTACAGCAATTGCATTTATGTCTTCAGTAGTTATTTCTGCTTCTTTAAAAGCTTGTTTTGTAATTTTATACATAAAATCTATATGTTTTCTTGCGGCAACTTCGG
Organism: Tepiditoga spiralis; assembly: GCF_014701195.1. Classification (NCBI taxonomy): domain Bacteria; kingdom Thermotogati; phylum Thermotogota; class Thermotogae; order Petrotogales; family Petrotogaceae; genus Tepiditoga; species Tepiditoga spiralis. The sequence continues at coordinate 1,886,621 of NZ_AP018712.1, read as the reverse complement.
GAACAACACCACCAAAAACTTTATGGATATCTATTTGAGATACAACTATATTTGATAATATTTTATCTTTTCCTTTTAGTAAACAAACAGATGTTTCATCACAAGAAGTTTCTATTCCTAATATTATAGGTTCCATATCATTCACCTACGCTGACTTTATTTCAATATATTTTGCTGGTTCATTTTTTAAAATTACATTCTCGTCTATTATAATTTCAGAAATTTTTCCTGTTAAATCAGGAGCTTCAAACATTATATCTAACATTGCAGTTTCAAAAATACTTTTTAAAGCTCTTGCACCAGTTCCTTCTTTTAAGGCTTTTTTTGCAATTTCTAATTTAGCTTTTTCAGTAATTTTTAATTTTATTTCATCTAATTCTAAAATTTTTTCATATTGTTTAAGTATTGCATTTTTTGGTTTAGTCATTATTTTAACTAAATCTTCTTCATTCAAATCATATAATGTTGTTATTACAGGTAGCCTTCCTATAAATTCTGGAATTAATCCATAATGAACTAAATCATCAGAAGAAATGTGTTTTAAAACTTCTCCAGGTCTTTCTTTAGATTTTTCTTTTATTTGAGCTTCAAATCCCATAGAAGATTTTTGAGTCCTTTGTTTTATTATATCTACAAGTCCATCAAATGCTCCTCCTGCAATAAATAGTATATTAGAGGTATCAATTTTTAAAAATTGTTGATTTGGATGTTTTCTTCCACCTTGTGGTGGAACATTAGCAAGAGTACCTTCTATTATTTTTAGCAATGCCTGTTGTACTCCTTCACCAGAAACATCTCTTGTTATAGAAACATTTTGAGATTTTTTTGCAATTTTATCAATTTCATCGATGTATATAATTCCTTTTTCAGCTTTTGATACATCGTAATTGCATTCTTGTAATAATCTTACTAAAACATTTTCAACATCTTCTCCAACGTATCCAGCTTCTGTTAGTGAAGTAGCATCTGCAATAGCAAATGGAACATCTAAAATTCTTGCTAAAGTTTTTGCAATTAATGTTTTTCCTGTTCCAGTAGGACCAATCATTAATACATTAGATTTTTCTAATTCAATATCTTCTATTTTTTTACTTGAAAAAATTCTTTTATAATGATTATATACTGCAACAGAAATTATTTTTTTGACACTTTCTTGACCCATTACATATTTATCTAATTCACTTTTTATTTCACTAGGTTTTGGTAATTTTTTTGTAGTATTACCTTTTTCAAACATTTTTTTAGTTTTTGATTCTTCAATTAAATCATCAAATAATGTAACACATTCATCACATATATATATACCATTTGGACCAGCTATTAATGCTTCTGTTTCGGTTGATGGTTTTCCACAAAAAGAACAAAATTTTTCTTTCATAATGTAATCCTCCTATTTTTTAAATCTAGACTATTTTAACATTTTATCTAAAAGCCTATATTTCAATAAATTTACAATTGAAAATAATAAAAGTATTTAATATGTATATAAATAATATGTTATAATAGTATTATATAATAAGAACAAAAATTTTTGAAGGTGATTTTATGAAAAAAATTAAAGAATATTATAGAAAAATTAAATTTTATTTAAAAACATTTTTAAGTGAACCAGTAAATAAAATTCTTTTAATTATTTTTGGTGGATTAGCATTAACTGTTTATATAATTTATTTAATAGAAGTAAATAAAAATCCAGAAATAAAAAGTTTTTTTGATTCTATATGGTGGTTTTTTATAACAGTTACTACCGTTGGGTATGGAGATATTGTTCCAAAAACAGTAATGGGAAAAGTAATAAGCATAATAATTATTTTAATAGGTGTTGTATTAGTATCAATATTGAGTGGTACAGTTGCTTCAATATTGGTTGAATTAAGACTTAAAGAAAGAAAGGGGTTAGGAAAGGTGAATTTTAGTGGACACGTAACAATATTAGGGTGGAATCAACATTTAGAAAGAGTTATTAAATCTTTAGGAGAATTTGCAGGGAAAAACTTTAATATTGTTATAGTAAATGATATGACTGAAACAGAATTTGAAGAATTAAAATATAAATTTATAGATATTAAATTAAAGTTTATAAAAGGAGATTTTACTAAAGAAAATGTTTTAAAAAGGGCAAATATTAAAAATTGCAAATATGTAATACTTTTAGCAGATACATACAATGATAAATCTATGGATAAATGTGATGAAAAAACTTTACTATCTATTATAAATATAAGAGCATTAAATAGAAATACTAAAATATATGCAGAAGTAGTTAAAGAAAAAAAAGCAAAAGTTGTTTTAAATGCTGGAGCTGATGATGTAGTAATAAATGGAGAATTAAATCATGTATTTTTAGGAAGTTTAATTTATTCTCCATCATATCCTAAGTTATTTAAAGAATTATTAAACTCAAAAATTAAACTTGAAAGTATTCCTAAAAATTTTATTGGAGAAAATTTTAATTCTTTATTTCAATTTTATAAGGAAAAACAAGGGAAATTAATTATAGGAATATTGAGAATAAAAAAAGGTTTAACAATAGATGATTTATTATCAAATGATAGTGCAATAGATAAATTTATAAAAAATAAATTTGAAGAAGCAGATGAAAATTTTTTTGAAGATACTAAAGAAGAATATGAAGTTATAATAAATTTAAAAGATGATTATGTAATTACTAAAAAGGATACCTCATGTTTTGTAATAGATTAGAGGTGAAAATATGAAGGATAAAGATATTGATTTTTTAAAAAACATTTCTATATTTAATGATTTAAGAGAAGATGAAATAAAAAAAATAATTTCTATTTTAAAAATTATAAAATATAAAACTGGAGAAATAATAATTAATGAAGGAGAAATAGGAGATACAATGTTTGTTTTTAAAGAAGGAAAAGTACAAATAAGTCATCAAATAACTTTAAAGTTAGGAAGTTCTTGGGGAGAAGCTGAAAAATCTATGGCAATATTGGATGGAAGTACAATAGGATTTTTTGGTGAAATGTCATTATTAACAGGTGCTCCAAGATCGGCAACAATAAAAGCAATAACTGATTGTACCTTATACAAAATAGAAAAGAATGATTTTGAAAGATTTGCAAAAAGGAATCCTATAATAGCATATTCAATTATGGAAAAAATTGCAAAGGTCCTTTCAAATAGAATTGTTGGAATGAATGATAATATATTGAAGCTTACAACAGCATTGAGTATTGCACTATCAAAAAGAAAAAAATAATGTTTTGAAATAATTAAATATTTTGATATAATAAGATTGGAGAGAGTAGGGAATTCCTTTATTTGGCTTAAAAATAAAAGGAGTGTGATTGTTATAAAGCTAAATATAGGAGGTCTTGTACCAAAAATACCGTTAATACAAGGTGGAATGGCAGTAGGTGTTTCTTTAGATAATTTAGCTGCAGCAGTAGCAAATGAAGGCGGTATTGGAATTATTGGTACTGCAGGTATTGGTATGCTTATTGATGGATACCAAAAAAAATTTAAAGAAGCAAATATTGAAAGTTTAAAAAAAGTAATAAGAAGTGCTAAAGAAAAAACTAATGGAATTATTGGTGTTAATATAATGGTAGCGCTAACTGATTATGCTGATATGGTTAAAACTGCAATAAAAGAAAAAGTAGATGTTATAATTTCGGGTGCAGGATTACCATTACAATTACCCTCTTTTTTAGAAGAAGGAACAAAGACAAAGTTAATTCCAGTAGTTTCATCAGTAAAAGCAGCCCGGGTAATTTTTAAAAGATGGCTAAAAAAGTATAATTATATACCAGATGCTTTTATAGTAGAAGGTCCAAAAGCTGGTGGGCATTTGGGATATAATAAAGAAGACTTAGAAAATCCAGAATATGCACTTGAAAAAAGCATAGAAGATGTTGTGTTATTTTCAAAAGAAATAGAAGAGAAATATGGAAAAATAGTTCCAGTTATTGCGGCAGGTGGAATTGATACTTCTGATCAAGTAAAAAAATTTTTTAAATTAGGTGCAAGTGGAATTCAAGTGGGAACACCATTTATTACGACTAAAGAATGTGATGCAGATATAAAATTTAAAGAAACAATTATTAATTCAAAAAAGGAAGATATTACAATAATAAAAAGTCCTGTTGGACTTCCTGGAAGGGCAGTAAAAAATAAGTTTTTAGAAGATGTGGAAAATGGAATGAAAAAACCATTTAAATGCGCATATCATTGTATAAAGACATGTAATTTTAAGGAAGCGCCTTATTGTATAGCAGAAGCATTGATGAATGCTGCAAGAGGTGATTTAGAAAATGGATTTGCGTTTTCTGGTGCAAATGGTTATAAGATAAATAAAATAACTACTGTAAAAGAAGTAATCAATAATTTATTTAAAGAAGGAATTTAATTCCTTCTTTTTTATTTTTTAAAATTATGTTATAATTAAGCATGATTAAAATTAAATATTATTCTTTTGTTAATGGAGGACATTATGAAAAAAATATTGCTCTTATTCTTAATAATACTCGTGTTTCCTGTTTTAATTTTTTCTTTTAAAGATTCATTTGAATATAGATTGGGTGCTTTTTTGAAAAATAAAATTAATGAATATAATGTTCCTGGTTTAGTTTGTTCTTATGTGAGAAATGGAAAAGTAAAAGATACATATAGTTATGGCTTTTCAAATTTAGAAAGTAATATAAAAATAAATTCAGAAGAAACATTATTTAAATTAAATGATTTAACAGAAATTTTTAATAGTTATTTATTTCTTAAATTAAAAGAAGATGGAAAAGTTGATTTAAATATTCCTATAAAAGATTATTCTGATATTAATAATGAAGTAAGTTTATTTAATCTTTTAACTCATACAACTGGATATGATTTTTCTAAAATTGGAATAGATAAAAAAATAAATTTAAAAAATTTTTTAATTGAATATAAACCTAAAAAATTATATTCTTCTAGCAAATTTGTATTGCCTACTTTTTATGATAAGGCACTTAGTGAATATTTAATAAGTTATTTGATGAAAGAAAATTATATTCAAATTTTAAATAAAGAAATATTTAGTAAGTTGAATATGGAAAATACTTTTTATGATTATCCACTTCCTTTATATGTAAGAGCAAATAAAGCTATTGGATATGATAGAAATAATAAAAGTTTAATCAACGAAAAAAATTCATTTATGTATTTTAATAAAGGTTATACAACTATTAATGATTTTAATAAGTTTCTAATTGAGATATTGAATCCTAAAAAGTTAAAGTTTGATATTATTAAAAATTTTTTTAGTGAAAAAATAAATGAATATTCTTTTGTTAGAACGTTTGCATTAAATGAAAGAAAGATAAATGAGATAAAATTTTATTATTTAAATAGTAGTTCAAAAGGCTTTTCATCATCGTTAATTGTTATTCCTTCAAAAAATATTGGATTTAGTCTTTTTTATAATAAAAATATGCCTGAACTATATGATGATTTTTTAGATTTTATAGTAGAAAATTTTGTTTATTTAAAACCAGTTGAAATAAAGAAAATGCCTTTTGAAAATGATATAATTGGAACATATTTAAATTTAAATATTCCAAATAAAACTTCAGAAAAATTTTATTATTTGAATAATGGTAACAACAAAGTAGTTTTAAAAAAATTAAGAGATAACAAGTTACGTATTTTAAATCAAAATAAAGTATATGATTATTTAAGCTTAGATAATAATAATACTTTTTTTAATTTAGATAAAAAAAGTATTATAAAAATATCAAACGAAAAAAATAGTAAGATATTATATTTAAAAGATAAAATATATAAAAAATTAAAATGGTATGAAAATCCAGATTATTATAATTTTGGAACATTAATAGGTGAAATAATATTAATATTAATATTAATATTTTTAATATTTAAATATATTAAAAATTTAAAGCATATAAATGAATTAAATTTTGAAATTATATTTGATAGTATTATTTTTATTGAATGTATATTTATACTATTTTTTACCGTAGAATTTTTTAAGACTAATTATTTTGTAAGTGGATTAAATGGATTTGCATCTCTTATACCATTTTTAGTTTTAATTATATCTTTTTTTCAATTTGTATTTACTATTATATCTTTGAAAAAAAATTATTTAACTTTTATGGGTATTATATTGTATATTTTATCGACAGTTGATTCATTGATTTTTATATCTTTTTTTAAATACTATAATTTTTTATAAAATAAAACAGGATAAAATATAATAAAATATTAGATTTTATCCTGTTTTTTTAGATAAATTTCAAAAATACTTCCAACATTCCATTTTGAATCAAATTTTATTTTGTAATTAGAAAGTTCACATAAATATTTTACTATAGATAAACCTAAACCTGATCCTTTGGCAATTTTTGAAGCTTCACTTCCTCTATAAAATCTTTCAAAAATTCTATTTTTTTCATTGTCTTTAATTCCAATTCCTGTGTCAGAGACTATTATTTTATTTGATTTAATTTCTACTTTTATGCTAGAGTTTTTAAAAGAATATTTTATTGCATTTGAAACTAAGTTTCTTATTAATGTATAGATTATAAATTTATCTCCATTTAAAATTTCTGTATTACATACATAAATTAATTTTATATTTTTTTCTTTTATTTTTTTCTCTAAATCATTTATAACATCTTCATATACTTCATTAGGTGAAAATATTTGTGTTTTTAAAGTATAATTACCAAATTCAGCCATAGATAATAATGTCAATTGTTCAATGATTCTTTCTATTTTTGATAAAGCTTTATTAATTGTTTTTATATTGCTTTCGAATTTTTTATTATCTAAAAAATCAAGTAATATTTGAGTGTTTCCCTTAGCAACTGTTAAAGGTGTTCTTATTTCATGAGATATTGAAGAAATAAAATCAGCTTTTACTTTTTTTATAATTTCAGACTCAGTCTTATCTTTTATTATAATAGTATCATTTGGAATATAAAATATTTTACAAAATTTATTTTTTCCATTAAAAAAGTGAATAGTTGTTTCACATTCAAATTTTTGATTATTTAATATACTTTTCATAAGTTCATCAATAGAATTAAAAGTAAAAATGCTCAATAAATTTTTATTTTTATAGAATCCTAAATCTTGTGCATTTTTATTTGCAAATAGTACTTTTATATTTTTTATTTTTATAAATCCTTCTGATATATAGTTTAAATATTCCATTTTATTCTCCATTTTTATTGAATTTATATCCAATATTTCGCACTGTTTTTATCCAAGATTTTCCTATTTTTGATCTTATCATACTTATATGAACGTCGATAACTCTATCCGTTATATATTCATCACCATACCATACTTTTTCTATTATATTATTTCTTGAGAAAATTTTTTCTGGATTACTAGATAAAAGATATAGAATTTCAAATTCTTTTGAAGTCAGTTCTATTAATAAATTATTTTTTTTTACTGAAAAACTGTCTGGTAAGAGTTCTAAATTTTTATATTTTAATATTACATCATGTTTTTTCAATCTTTTTAAAAGAGATCTTGTTCTAGCAATTACTTCACGAGGATTAAATGGCTTTGTTATATAATCATCAGCTCCTAATTCAATTCCAAAAATTTTATCTCTATCAGTATTTTTAGCAGATATAATAATGATTCCAGTATCTGGATTTTTAGATCTAATATTTGGAAGATCATCAATTGATTCTCCGTCTGGAAGCATTATATCTAATAGAATAATATCTATATTATTTTTATTTATAATGTTTTTTGCATCTAATATAGTTTCAGACTCATATATATCATAATTTTCAATTTTTAAATATGTTTTTAAAATATCTCTTATATCCTTATCATCTTCTACTATTAAAATTGATGCCATTAAATTCCTCCTTTATAGAAATGTTGTAAGTTCTTTACTTGTTTCTATATAAACAATTTCTTCACACAAATTTGTGCAATGATCAGCGATTCTTTCAATATCTCTAGTTATTAATATAAATGGAACAATTAATTCTTCATTTAATTCTTTTGACTTTATTTTTTTAAAAACATCATTATAAATTAGTTTTTCCAAATCATCTATTTTATTATCTGTTTTCCATGTTTTTATTGCAAGTTCAATATTTTTTTCTCCAAAAGCTTTAAATGTATCTTTTATCATTTGTAAAGAAATTCCTATTATTTTTCTAATTTCTTCAGTTAGTTCACATTTTATGTTTTCATTTGAAAATTTTATAGTTTTTTGAGCAATATTACAGGATAAATCACCTATTCTTTCTAAATTACTTGAAAATTTTGCCATAGTCATTGCGTATCTTAAATTTTTTGCAAGAGGATTGTATCTTGCAATTATTTGATATACTGATTCTTCAATATTTCTGTTTAAATCATCTATGTTATCATCTAATAAAAGTACTCTTTTAGCTAATTTTATATTATAAGTTTCTAAGGATTCAATAGACATTTCATATGATTCAAGTACTAAAGATAACATTTTTGATATATCTGCTTTTAGCATTAATAATTCATTTTCAAAATGATGTAACTCTGTCATTTTATCACCTCTATCCTATTCTACCGTTTAAATAATCTTCTGTCAATTTTATTTTAGGAGCTTTTATTATATTTGAAGTTAAACCAGATTCAATTAACTCTCCTTGATACATAAAATACATATAATTAGAAATTCTTATTGCTTGAGCTAAATTATGAGTTACTATTATTATAGTATATCTTTCGGAAAGCTCTTCTATTAATCTTTCTATTTTTTGAGTGGCAATTGGATCTAAAGCCGAAGTAGGTTCATCTAAGAGTATTACTTCTGGATCAATGGCAATTGCTCTTGCTATACAAAGCCTTTGTTGTTGTCCACCAGATAAAGAATAAGCAGATTTATTCAATTCATCTTTAACTTCATTCCAAAGTGCAGCTCCTTTTAAAGATTTTTCAACAATTTTATCAATTTTTCTTTTATCTTTTATTCCATGAATTTTTAATCCAAAAGAAACATTTTCATATATTGACATTGGAAAAGGAACTGGTTTTTGAAAGACCATTCCAACTTTTTTTCTAAATATCGTTAAATCTAAATTTTTATCATATATGCTTTTATTTTCATAAATTAATTCTCCGGTTGTTTTATAAGAAGAAACTTCATCATTCATTCTATTAATGCTTCTTAAAAGAGTAGATTTTCCACATCCAGATGGACCAATTATTGCACTTATTTTATTTCTTTTAAAGTTTATATTTATATCTTTTAAAACTTGTTTATTTCCATAAAAACTATTAAAATTTTTAAAAGTTATTATGTTTTCCATTCATTTTCCTCCTTAAGTTAAATGCAATTCCATATATTAAAAGAATAAAAAGCATTAAAAATGAAGCAGTTGATTTTGCCATCCATTGAGCATTTTCACCATATGCCATTGAAATATTATATATATGAGTTGTTAAAGTCATTACTGGTTCTTTTAAAGAATGAGGTAATCGAGTTGAATAAAACACAGCTCCTGTTAATAAAATTGGTGCTGTTTCACCTATTATTTTTCCAGAACCAATTAATACAGAAGTTGTTATTCTTGTTTTAGCAGCAGGAACAATTACCTTAAAAATAGTTTCTGTTTTCTTTGCGCCAAGCGCCATTGAAGACTCTCTTAAAAAATTAGGAACGGAAGATATAGCTTCCTTTACTGTTGAAGCTATTATAGGAAGTGTCATAACGGCAAGTGTTAAACTTCCTGAAATTATAGAAGTTTTTAAATTCAATCCAATTGAAAAAAATGATAATCCAAAAAGTCCAAAGACAATAGATGGAACACCAGATAATGAAGTAATTGAAATATCTAAAAAACTTCCGAGTATATTGTTTCCGTATTCAGATAAAAAAATCCCTGTTAATATACCTATTGGAATGGATATTATCAAAGTTAGTATTAAAAGCAAAAAACTTCCTAAAATAGCAGGGAAAATTCCTCCAGCTGTCATCATATCTTTTGGAAATTGAAAGAAAAAATCGAGTGAAAAATTTTTAATTCCACTGAAAATAATTACTGTAAATAAAGAGAGTATTACAGAAAACACAAAGTAACTTATTACTCTAAATATTATTGAAATTATAAGGTCTTTTTTCATACTTTAAAACTCCTTGATATTTTCTTTGAAATAGTTGTCAAAATAATAGAAATTATTAGTAAAATTAATCCAGCAACAAATAAGGAAGAATAATGAATGCTTCCAAGTTCAACTTCTCCCATTTCACTTGCAATTGCTGCAGTTAAAGTTCTGACTGGATCTAAAATATTAGTTGGAATCATATTAGCTCCACCAGCAGCCATTAAAACTATCATTGTTTCTCCAATTATTCTATTTATAGTTAATATAGAGGAATTTAATATTCCACTCATTGAAGCTCTTGAAATGATTTTAAATCCAGTTGTAAATTTTGTTGCTCCTAATGCCAATGAACTTTCTTTTAAGGATTTATCAACAGAATCCATGGCTTCTTCCATTAAAGAAGATGTATATGGAAGTGAAATAATTACAAGACCAACACTACCAAGCAATAAATTTTCTTGAGACCATGCACCTATATTTAGCATCCATGGAGAAATATAAATCAACAAAAACATACCTATTATTACTGATGGAACTCCTGATAATAGTTCAACAGAGTATTTTAATATTTTCTTTTCATTATTTTTGGAATAATTGTTCATAAAAAAAGCTATAATGTATCCCAAAGGTAGAACTATTACAGAAGATAAAAATGTTATAATTAAAGAATCAAACAACATAGTTAAGAGTCCATAAGATGCTGGATCGCTTGTTGGATACCAGTCAAAGTTTAGGAAAAGGTCCGCTCCAAAATTTTTCAGAGCGGGTAAAGATTCTTTAACTATGAAAATAAATATTGAAATTAACATTATAATACCAGTGAGTGCAAAAGTATATATAAAAAACGTATTTATTCTATGCTTTAATTCTCTATACAATAGTTACAACCCCTTTTTAAAAACCGTATGCAGCTACATAACCAGCTTTTTCAACTAATTCTTGACCTTTTTTTGAAAGTCCAAAGGTTATATATTCTTTTATAATACCTGTTTCTGGATAACCTTTTGATGCATCTATGAATACATATAATGGTCTTGAAATTGGATATTTTGAAGTTAATATATTTATCTTTGAAGGAATTATATTTTCTACAGTTACAACTTTTACTTTATCTGTTACGTATCCTACTCCAACATAAGCAATTGCATAAGGGTTAGTTGCAACAGAATCAATTTCAAATTGAGTTGATTCAACCATTTTGACCCAAGGTGCAAGTCTTTCGCTATCTAAAACTTTTTTTTCAAAAGTTTCATAAGTTCCTGAAGCTGTATTTCTTGAATAAATTACTATTCTTTTTTTAGGTAAGTTTGGATTAACTTGATTCCACATGATTATTTTTCCTGTATAAATTTTTTTTAAGGTGCCCTTACTTAAATTATTTATATTTAATTTAGGATTTGTAATGATAGCTATACCATCATAACCAACTACTATTGGAATAAAATATTTATCTTCATCTTGCATTTTCTTTATTTCTTTATTTTTTAACCATCTAGAAGAATCGGCAATATCTGTTGTTCCATTAAAAAGAGCTGCAATTCCTGTTGATGATCCTGCACCTTCGAGAGTTGCTGTGAAATTTGAGTTTTCTTTTTTTAATTCTTCAATCCAAAGTTGAGCAATTGGAAAAACTGTGTTAGAACCTTTAATAATTAATGTTTTTGAAAAAAGGGTAGAAATAGTTAATGCTAATAAAATGATTAAAAAAGTTTTTTTCATTTTTTTCCCTCCATTTTTTGATTGTATTTCAAATACACTTATAGTATAATTTTAATTTTTTATTTATTTCTTAATATTTTTTAAGAAATATTAAGAAATTTAATTTTATATTATTTTTTTACAAATTAGTAATTTTTTATTATTTTATATCGGTAAATTTTGTTTTTGTGTGAATGAATATGTATTTTTATATTCAAATATTAAAATTAAGTTGATTTTTTTTAATAAATCATGTATAATAAAAAATAAGGAGGTGAAAAAAGTATGGATAACTTTACAAAAGAATTACAAGAAATAATAGAATTAAAACAAATAGTGGATGCTTATAAAAGTTATATAAGTGGAAAAGGTAAAGTTCCCATACAAGAATTGTATTTAGATGAAAAATTAAAAAAGACTTTAATGAGTGTATTAGAAGAAGAAAAAGGATTTTTAATAAAAAATAATGATATATCTTTGGATGAAAAAAATTTTGATATAGATGCTGGAGATCTGTTTCAAATAATTGAAAAATTTAAAGAAATGGGATTTGAAACAGAATATATATTTTCAAAAAATTTAAATGAAATGTTTATAAAAGTAAAGAAAGTAAAAGAACCTGGTTCTTCATTAGGAGGATTTGAATGATTTTAAAATTAAAAGTTTATGGTAGAGTTCAAGGGGTGGGGTACAGATATTTTATAAAAAATATAGCTTTAAAATTAAATATAAGTGGATATGTAAAAAATCTTCCGGATGGAAGTGTTGAAATTTTAGCTAAATCAGATGAAAAAAATTTAAGTTCATTTAAAGCTTTTGTTATTAAAGGAAACGGATTTAGCAGAGTTGAAGATATAGAAGAAAAAATTTTGGATAAATTAGAAAATAATATTAATGAATTTGTTGTGAAATATTAAAAAATACGGATAACATCCGTATTTTTTAATATTTTTTTGTATTTATTATAATTTTATTTTTAGTAATTTTAAGAAGATTATTAGAATTCTTGGGAATAAAAATATTTAAATATCCTTTTGAAGAAATTTTTAATTGACTATTAGTATTTATTTTAGAATATTTAATGGTACCAGAAAAGTCAAATGAATTAATGTTTATAGATTTAATATTTAAAGACACATTACTTTTTATTGATGTAGCATTTATTTGAAGTTCATTACAAAAGTAATTTCCTAAAATTTTAACGTCAGCACCATTAATATACAACGATTTTCCATAAAATTTTGTATTTAATTCTATTCCAGATCCAATTAACTTAAAACTATTTGATTTTAAGGTCCCATTTATATTTATTTTGCCAGAATTTATTTGTATTTTTTTAAAAGATCTTTTGCTTCCTATAATTATTTTATAGGTTTGCTTTGTATTAAGTGGAGTACTTATACTTAATGTGTTATTTATTTTTTTTATAATTAAATTTTTGGGTAAATAAAGTTTATCCGTACTACTATCAAATGATATTTCTACATTATTTGAAAAGATTTGTAAATTTTCATGATAATTGTATAAAGTTGTTGGATAAGTAGTTTTCCCAGTTATATCAGGAAAAAACAAAAAAGAAGTCATTAAACCCACTATTAAAAACATCCACCATTTTAATTCCAAGTTAAACACCTCGTATTTTTTTAATTATATTATATTATATCAAACTTTAATTAAATTTTGAAGTGAAAAAAAGATTAAATTTTTAATATTTTTTTGATATAATATAATAAAAGTTATATTATATAATTATATAAATTAAAAGTTGGTGAAAATAATGAAGAAAATTTCTATTGGAATATTTATTTTATTTATTTTTATAAGGGTTTTTTCTTATAATTTAAATGTAGGGACATATGAAAATTATCCAATTTCATTTACTAAAGATAATAATGTAAAAGGAATTTTTTCAGATATATTGAATTTTATATCAGAAAAAGAACATTGGAATATAAATTATACAATTAAACCTCAAAAAAATATTATGAAAGAATTAGAAGATGGAAATTTAGATATAGCTTTTGCATTTGGTTATTCTTTAGAAAGAAGCAAAATTTTTAATTATAATACTATTCCAATAATATCTGATTGGGGGGAAGTTTATACTAATTATAAAGAAGATATAACTTCATTTAAAGAGTTTTCAAATAAAAGTGTTGGTGTAATGAAGAGTGATATATTTTATGAAGGAAAAAATGGAATAAAAAATTTATTAAATGGTTTTGGAATTAAATGTAATTATATTGAGTATGATACTTATGATGAAATAATGATAGCTTTATCTAAAAATATAATTGATATAGGAATAGTTCCAAGGATTTATGGATTAATGAATGAAAAAAAATATAATATAAAAGATACAACACTTATGTTTTATCCTATAGAACTATTTTTTATATTTTCTAAGAATGTAGATAATTCTATAATTAATACAATAGATATGTATTTAAAAAAAATGAAATATGATTCAAATTCAATATATTATAGTATTTTAGATAAATATTTACAAAAAAATGCAAAAAACAAAGTACCAATGTGGATTTATATAATTATCATTAGCTCAGTTATGATTATCTTTATATTATTTTTTATAGTATATTTATTAAAAAAAATTGTTTCCAAAAAAACTAAAAAGATAAAAGATCAAAAAGAAGAAATAGAGGCTTCATATGAAGAAATGCAAGCTCAAAATGAACAATTAAAAAGTAATAATTTAGAACTTGAAAATATGTACAATGAAATGGAAAAAAGCAAAAAAAAGTTAGAAGAAAAGTATAATGAAATAACTTCTCTAAATAATATTTTAGATATAAGTTTAAAAAGTGAAGAATTTGAACATAAAAGATTTAAAAAGTTATTAGAAATTAATTCTAAAATATCAGATTTTTTAAAAAGAGAAAATGATTTTTTATTATCAGAAATGTTAAAAATATCTATTAATGTTATAAATTCTGATTATGGAAGTGTTTATAAATTTGTAGGAAATAAATGGATATTTGTAGATGCAATAGGTCATGATATAGGGATTTTGAAAACACTTGATTTAGATAAAAAATATGTATTTGATGTTTACAATGTTGAAGTTGTTGAAAATATAGAAAGATATAATACTGAGATACCAAAAAGTACTTTAGAAAAATTAAAAAAAGGAATAAAAAAAAGTAGATATACACTTTTAATTCCATTAATAGTAAATGGAGAAAAGATTGCTGGTATATCTTTTGATAATAAAGAAAAAAAATTTACAAATGAAGATATAGAAATAGCCAAAGCATTTAAAACTCTTTCAGAAACAATATTAAAACAAAAAAAATATGAAAATAATTTTAAAAAATCTTATGTAAATTTTGCAAATAAACTTGCCATGGTTGCAGAAGCTCATGATGAAATAACTGGAAACCATATAGAACGAGTTGGAATTTTATCAGAATTTATAGCAAAAAAAATGAATCTTAATGAAGAAATGGTAATAAAAATAAGAAATTTTTCTCCATTGCACGATGTTGGAAAAATTTTTATTCCATTAAATATTTTAAATAAAAAAGGAAAATTAAGTGATGAAGAATGGAATAAAATGAAAAAACATACTCTTTATGCAAGAAAATTATTAGAAGACAATGAATATTTTAAAGTTGCATTGAATATAGCGTTGTATCATCATGAAAAATACGATGGAACGGGTTATCCATTTAATCTTATTGGGGATAATATTCCCATAGAAGCTCAAATAGTTTCTATTGTTGATGTTTATGATGCTCTTAGATCAAATCGTCCTTATAAAGAAGCTTTTTCTCACGAAAAAACCTTTCAAATATTAGTAAATGGAGATGGAAGAACTCAACCAAGTCATTTTAATCCAGAAATATTAAAAATTTTTATTAATTATGAAAAAGAAATAGAAAGTATATATAATCAAATATTTAAAAATTAAGGAGAATAAAAATGATATTAATTATTAATGGTCCAAATTTAAATATGTTAGGAAGAAGACCAATAAGTGTATACGGTGATGGAAGTTACGATGACTTAAAAGAATTGCTGAATGAGTGGTCTGAAATTAATAAAATAGATATTGAAATATTTCAATCTAATATAGAGGGAAAAATTATAGATAGAATACATCAATTAAATTATGATGGATTAATAATAAATCCAGGAGCATATACACATTATAGTTATGCAATAAGAGATGCTCTTGAAATATTAAGTATTCCAAAAATAGAAGTTCATATATCAAATATTTATGTAAGAGAAGAGTTTAGAAAAAATTCCGTAATTTCTGAAGTATGTAATGGAAAAATAACTGGATT
Organism: Tepiditoga spiralis; assembly: GCF_014701195.1. NCBI lineage: Bacteria > Thermotogati > Thermotogota > Thermotogae > Petrotogales > Petrotogaceae > Tepiditoga > Tepiditoga spiralis. Next base: position 1,870,527 of record NZ_AP018712.1, on the reverse strand, counting down.
GGGATTTAAGGGGTATTTATTAGCACTAGAATATTTAAAAGAAAAAATTTAAGGAGGAATTTAAGTGGTAAGAGCTTTTTTTGCATTGTTGATGGTTACGTTTCTTTGGGGTTCTACATTTCCTTTTATAAAAATGGCAGTTAATGGTGAATCTGTTTATTTATACTTATCACTTAGGTTTTGGCTTGCAGGAATATTATCTATGTTTTTATGGAAGAAACATTCTTTAAAGTATGGTTTAATAATAGGAATTTTTATTTCTCTTGGACAAATAACTCAAACAATTGGATTAACACTTACTACAGCTTCAAAAAGTGGATTTATAACTTCTTTATATATAGTGTTAGTTCCAGTATTTGCTTATTTAATTGAAAAAGAGAAACCAACTTTAATGCAAATAATAGCTTTTCCAATATCTATATTAGGTTCATATTTTTTATCAGGCGGAGTTAAAGGTTTTAATGTTGGAGATATTTTAACAGTCTTATGTGCAGTATTTTATGCTTTGTCTGTTGTATATATTACTAAATATTCAAAAATAGTACCAGAATCATCATTATTATCTTATCAATTTATTGCTGTTGCAATAATGAATACAGCCTTAGCATTTACTTCTCCAGGTGGAAAAGTATCAATTCCATTAATTTTAGTTGTTATATATACGGCAGTTTTTTCAACTATAATTGCTACTTTATTTCAATCTAAATATCAAAAAATTTTGGGTAATAATATGTCTGCATTTGTTTTTATAGGAGAACCAATATTTGCAGCTTTTTTTGCATTTTTAATATTAAAAGAAACATTAAGTGTCAAACAATTTCTTGGCGCATCTATAATGATTATTTCATTAATAATTGGAACTATTCCTTCTAAAAATAAAGAAAAAATAACTCCAATATAAAAAATAAAGAGGCTTAGCCTCTTTATTTTTTATATGCAATTAATTCAATTTCAATATCTGAATCTTTTGGTAATTTAGCAACTTGTATTGCAGAACGTGCTGGTGGATTATTTTTAAAGTATTTGCCATAAATTTCATTCATATCTCCAAAATCATCCATATTTTTTAAGAAAACAGTTGTTTTTAATACGCAATCTAAAGAGCTCCCAGCTGTTTCTAAAATTGTTTTTATATTTTTAATTATGAGTTCTGTTTCTTTTTTTATATCTCCTTTAATTAGTTCACCATTTTCTACAGGTAATTGACCAGATAAAAAAATCAAGTTTTCAAAAATATTTGAAATTGAATAAGGACCAATTGGTTGTGGAACTCCTTCTGGGTTATGAATTTTTTTCATATTAGTACCTCCCTTAATTTGATATATTAAATTATAACTCTTAATTAAATAAAAAAAAAACAATCAATTAAATAGAATTCAATTGATTATTTCTTTTAAAAGTTTCTCTAACGAACTATTTATAGTTAAACCCGATAAGTTTACTTTTTTAAATGAATTGTATAAACTTTTTCTTTCTTCCCAAATGTTTATTATGTTTTTATTTTTTAATAAAGGTCTTTTAGTATCTTTTTCTAATCTTTTTTTTAATTCTGAAATTGAAACATAAAGAAAAATAGTATATTCATTTTTTAAAATATTAAAATTTTCATCATCTAAAATGATTCCGCCACCTGTAGAAATTATTCCAGAAGTATAAAAATAATTTATTTCTTTTAATGTTTTTTTTTCAAGAGTTCTAAAATAAGTTTCACCATTTTCTTTAAAAATGTTTTCAATAGATTTTTTTTCTTTTTTTTCAATTTCACTATCTATATCAATGAAAGGAAGATTTAAAATATTACTTAATTTTTTTCCTAAAGTCGTTTTTCCACATCCCATCATTCCAATAAGAAAAATTTTTTTTGATATCATTTTTAATACTCCTATTTAATACTATTTTAATTCATTGTAGAGTTCTTCTATTTTTCTTTCATATTTTGTAAAAATTTTCAATAAGACAGGATTAAAATGTTTTGGATTAGTTCTCCCATCTCCTTTTAAAATTATATTTAAAACTTTATTATGATCAAATGCTTCTTTATAAGAACGTTTTGAACGCAAGGCATCATATACATCAACAATACCAACAATTTGTGCTTCAATTGGTATTAAATTTTTAGAAAGTCCAAATGGATATCCAGTTCCATCATATTTTTCATGATGATAAAGTGCTATGTTTAAAGCTGTTTTAAAATATTTGCCATTTAAAAGTTTTTTTGAATTTATAGTATGTTTTTTTAATTCTTCCCATTCTTGAGGGGTTAAAGATGTTTTTTTATTCAATATTTCCTTTGGTGTAAATATTTTTCCTATATCATGTAATTGTGCAAATTTTTTGATATCATTTACTTTTTTGCTATTTAGTCCAATTTTTTCTGCTATGAATCCAGATAAAATACTAACTCTTTTTACATGGTTACCAGTATCTTCATCATATCCTTCCGAAATTATTGCAAGTTTATTTGCAAACTCATAATAAGCTTCTTTTATATTATCGTGAGATAGTTTTTGATTAAAAAATGATTTAGTTATATTTGAAAAAGATTCCATTAACTCTATTGAAGTATCATCAAAATTTAATTTATTTTCTTTTGAAATATCTAATGATATATTCAAGGCTAAGGTTTCATTTAATTTTATATAAGATGCAAGAGTTTCTTTTGTTGGTTGTGTAGCTAAAAATAATTTTTCTTTTATTTCTTTTTTTAAATTTTTATTTCTCTTATTAATGTTAATAATTTGAATACCTTCTTTTGGATTAATTTCATAAACATTAAATTTTAAAGTTTTTAATAAGTTTATATTGTGTCCTATTGTAGAAATAAAGTTCCATTCTCCATTTTTTATTAATGAAATTGATCCATAATTAGATTGTGGAATAAAATTATGAGCTGTTTCTAAAAGTTCATTACAAAAATCATCTAATTCCATATTATTATTTCCCAAATCTCGAGTTAATTCAGTTAATTGTTTTAATTTTTTTGAAAGGTTATTAATTTTTAAAAATGAAGCATTTAATTTTTTGTTTAAATTTTTTAATTCTAAATTTTTATTTTTATTATTTATTTTTTTTGTTAAGATATAAATATAAAAAAAAGATAAAAAAGTTGTAATAGTCATAATTAGGGAAGTAATAAATAAAATATAACTATTTTGCTTATTTAAAAATTCAAAAAATATAAAAAATAATATAATTAAAATATAAAATATGATATTAATTTTTTTTATCATTAAATATCCTCCAGTTACTGTTTAAAAAATTAAGATTGATCATCTCATTATATATTATTTTTAGTTAATTAAAGATTTTCTTTAGATTAAAATAAGTTATTATAATGTATCAAAAAAGTCAAAGAATGATTTTTCATATATATTCCAAAGTTTTAAATTTTCAATAGCTTGATAAAACCACATTTTTTTACCATTAATAACTGTAGTGTTTTGATTTTTAAAAAATTTTTGTAGAGGTGTTTCATAATAAATTGTATCGTAAAAAATTTTTATTGAATTATTTTTTAAATTAAATGTTTCTCCTTGCATTCCAATTGAAGTTGCATTTATTAAAAAATCAGTTTTTTTAATTATTTTATTTAAAGAAGTTAAGGGCATTACATCTATATCTATATAATTAAAAATTTTTTTTAAATTAAATGCTTTTTCAATAGTTCTATTTATTAAAGTGATTTTTTTAACACCGATTTTATATAGTCCAAATATTATTGCTCTAGATACACCTCCAGCTCCTATCAATGTTATATTTTTAGGCATATTTAAATTATTTAAAGAATTTATAAATCCTAAATAATCTGTATTATATCCTATATTTTTATATATACAATTAACGGCTCCTATTTTTTTTGCGCTATCATTAATTTTAATAAATTTTATAATTTTTTCTTTGTATGGAATAGTTATGTTTATTCCATCATAAGTTAATAATATTTTATTTATATTTTTTTCAAATAAATTTTTAGGAATAGATATATCTTCATATATATATGGTAATTTATGTTTATTAAAATAATTACTAAAAATTATTTTTGACATGGAATCTTTTGGTGGATATTGAATCAAACAAAATTTTTTCATAAAGTCACCTCATAAAAAAAGAGAGAACTAAAAAATTCTCTCTGATATTGGTCGGAGCGACTGGACTCGAACCAGCGCCCTCTTGCGCCCCATGCAAGCACGCTACCAACCTGCGCCACGCTCCGAAATTAAAACTAAACTTCATTATAACATATAATTATTTAAAAGTCAATAATGTGATTAACTAAAGATTTTTTCAAATAAAATACCTAATAATTCATGAAATGCATAAGAAGTAGCTTTTAAAGAATCTATTTTGGGTAAAAAATCATACCAATTTATTGATGTTCTTGAAACTAAATAATTTACAGGAACTGGAATTAATTTAGTATTTTTATTTATATATTTTTTAAATATTTCATATGATCTTTTCATGTGAATAGCTGAAGTTACAAGATAAATTTTTTCTTTATTTAATTTTTTTGCAATTTCTGATGTAAATTTAGCATTTTCATAGGTATTTCTTGCACTAGTTTCAAGATAAACATCAGATGGTTTTACACCCATTTTTAGTAATACTTCTTTCATTTTAAAAGCCTCAGGAATATTATCTGTTTTATCAAGAGTACCTCCTGTAACTATTATTGGAAAGTTTAGATTTTTATACATTAAATAACCATTATATACTCTTTGCATAGAAGAATCAGAAAGCTCCCCAAGATTATTATTAGGTGTATTAGAAATAACTCCACCACCTAAAATTACTATTAAACCTTTTTCATTTTCAAAACTTTTTCCTTCAAATATAAATGGAGAATATTGATTTTCTAGTATGGGTATAAATATCTTTGAAAACCAGCCAGATGAAATTATATATATTATTAGTGTAATAAATAATAAAAATTTTCTGATTTTTTTTTCTTTTTTTAAATAATATATAAACATTAATATACATAATAAGACAAAAATACCAGGAATTTCAAAAAAAGAACCAATTACTTTATAAAAAAACACTTTATCACCTCGTAAAGATAAAATATAATACTTCCTATAAAAATATAAAAACCAAAAGGAACTTTTTTTTCTTTTTCTTTGATATTAATAATAAAGACAGATATTATGCTAAGAATTAAAATTATAAATGAATTATTTCCATAAAATAATGAGATAGCAGTTAATAATTTTACATCACCAAATCCCATTTTTTTATTTTTCCAAAAATAAAAGGTTATAAAAAACATAATTATTGATGAAATAAAAGATAAAAAATTAAAATTAAAAATTGATACTCCTATAATTATTAAGATAGTTGTATCAGGTATAATAAATTTAAAAAAATCATAAATACCAGCAAATAAGAGTGAATTTAATACAATTATATCATACCATTTGTTATTTAAGGTTAAAATGATGTTTATAAAAATAGTGGTGCCAATAAGGCACCACATAAATTTATTTAATAAAAGTTTTTTCATTTTGTTTCCATTTCCTCCAATAAATTTTTATCGATATATTTTTCCATTATTTCTTTTAATCCATACAAATACCATTTATATTTATTTTTCATTTCATCATAAATTTTCTTTGCTTCTTCAACTTTACCACTTTTTATGTATGGAACTACTAATAATAACTTAAAATGATCATGATCTTTTTTATTTTCAATATATTTTTCTAAAAATTCTTGTACTTTTTTAAACTGATTTTTTTCAAACATTATTTTTGTCCAAACTTCTATATCGCTTGAATAAACAGGTACTGATTTCATAATTTCATCTTTTAATTCACTTGCTTCAAGTGTTCTTGAAAGTTTTTCATAAAGTCCAGAAAGTTCATACTTTCCAAGAATACTTTTTGGAAATCTATTTAAAAATTTTTCTAAAACATGTGCAGCTTTAGTCAATTTCTTTGCTTCTATATAAGCATCGGTTAACATAAAATAAGTTACATAATTATCTGGAGATAAATTAATTTCTTTTTTCCAAATTTTGGCAGCATTATCATATTCGCCAAGATTAAAATAAGTTTCACCAAGTTCTGATAATGCAGCTACATTCCAAGGTTCTAATTTTATAGATGTTTCTAAATATTCTGTACCTTTATTAAAATCACCCTCTTCTATTAATATAGAACCATATAATTCATATGCTGGAGCAAAATTTTTATCTATTTTAAGCATGAATTCTATAATTTTTTTTACTAAATCAAAATCTTTTCTATCGGCTCTATCGAGTACTATATCAAATAAGCCATTTAGTGAAACATGATTTAAATCAGTAGCTTTTATATTAAATTCATCAAAATAAGTAATGAAATTATTGAAGATAAAAGGTGTGGTTATAAAACTTGAAGTTAATCCTGGAAGATTATCCATTAAAAATTTTACTTTTTTGCATTCTTCTATAAATTCTTTTTTATTATTTAAATCTGCCATCATTAAGTCAAAATCACCTTCATAAAGATATTCTGAAAGCATTAGTGGAAAGGGTGTTTGTGTTGAAATTGCGATTGATTCACCATTAATATTAACATTTACAATGTTCTCCATTTTAATCATCCCCCTTTTGTTTTTAAAGAATTAACCTTTCTTCATAATAATTTTACCATAATTAACGTAAATTAAAAAATAAAACTATTGTATAATTTAAAAGAAGAATATACAATATTTATGATAAGACAAATATTTTAGCTAAAATTGGAGGTTTTTACATGAAAAAAATTTTATTATTTCTTTTTTTAATTGTATTTTATGTTTTTTTTATTGAGCCATCATTGATTGTTGTAAAAAAGAATATAAATTTTATAAAAAAAGATATTAAAGAAAATATAAAAATTGTTGATATAAGCGATTTACATATTACTAATTATTATTTTTTTCATGATATTGTTTTAAATAAGATAAAAAAAATAAAACCTGACATAATTTTATACACTGGTGATACTTTGAAAAAAAGCTCTGATGAAAATTCAATACATAAATTTTTTTTAAAACTAAATAAAATAGCACCAGTTTATGCAATTTATGGAAATTGGGATTATTATGATATCAAAAAATTGAATTCTGCTTATAATGGAACAAATATATCTATTGTGGATGGAATAACAAAAGAAATATACATAAAGAAAAATAAATTTTTAATAACAGGATTACCAATGTATTATCCATTGAAAAATTTTGAATATGATAAAAATGCTTTTAATATATATTTGACCCATATTCCTTCAAATGTTTTTAAAAATAAGAAAGTATTGAAATATGCAGATATAATTTTTTCTGGTCATACACATGGTGGACAAGTTACAATTCCTTTTGTTACCAATTTTATTTTAAGAGAATATATGGGGAATTATTATATAAAAAGTATGTATAAAATTGAAAATACTAAACTCTATGTGAACACAGGTTTAGGTTCATGGTATCATGCAAGATTTTTGACTTTTCCTGAAATAACAGTATTAAATATAAGAGGTGAATAATGAAAAAAAAAGCTGTGGCTTTAAGATATAAAAAAGGTAAAGATACCGCTCCAGAAGTTATTGCTAAAGGCGTTGGAGAAATAGCAGATAAAATAATAAGCGTTGCGAAAGAGGAGAAGATTCCAATAATAGAAGATGAATATGCGGCAGAAGAATTTTATGGGGTTGATATAAATGTTGAAATTCCACCTGAAATGTATAAAATAGCTGCAGAAATTCTTGCTTATGTTTATTCAATAGATAAAAAAAACAAAAAAGGATAATATCCTTTTTTGTTTTAAATTTTAGCAAAAAGTATTAGGTGTTTCTGAATTTTTTGTTGTTTTTGGATTGTTGTTGTTATCTACAACTACTATTTTTGGATTTGGTACTTCGTTTTTTTCATATAGAGCATATGACATTATTATTACTTGATCTCCAAGTTCACACATTCTTGCTGCGGCACCATTTAAACCTATTTCTCTTTTTCCATATTCACCTTTTATGATATAAGTTTCAAAGCGTTTCCCATTATTTATATCTACAATTTGAACCTTTTCAAATTCTTCCATTCCAGCAAGTTCCATTAACTCTGGATCTATTGTTATACTTCCCTCGTAATTTATATTTTTTTCATTTACTATAGCTCTATGAATTTTTCCTTTTAACATTATTTTAAACATAATACACCTCCAAACTAAAAGCCTAATTTTTCTGCAACTAATATTATTTTAAACCTTCCTGGTTGTCTTACCCCTGTTTCTAAAATTGTTTTATGAATACAAATTCTATCATGTGACTCACAGTCTATACATTCCCCGATTCTTGAACAAGGAGTTTTTGCATTAACTCTTTTTGCGTTCATTGGAGATATAAATTTTAATCTTAATTCTGCTTCATTTAAGTCTTCTACTACTTTATTCATTCCAGCAACTATTATTACATTTTTAGGTCCCCATATCATTGGAGCAACTCTAGTTCCATTCCCATCTAATTGTACTATTTTTCCATCCATAGTTATAGCATTAGCACTACATAAAAAAAAGTCGGTTTTAAAATTTTCATAATAAATTTCTGTTTTTTCTTCTTCTGTTTTAACAGAATATCTATCTAAAAAATTGAATTTTTCATTTCTTAAAAATTCAAGAACATTACATTCTGATAAAGTAACGCTTCCGCCTACTCCTACTTTAGAATTTTCAGGCATTAATTTTTTTAAAAGAGGAACGACTTCATTTTTGTTTTCAACAAGATATGCATCATGTTTTAAGTTTTTTAATTTAGTGACAAGTCTTTCACCAATATTTAAATACTTCCACTTATAAAAATCCATATAATTATACGCCCCCTCAAGGTTGATATACTATATTTTATCATATAAAAGTTTATTTAATTCTAAACTTTTAATAAATTTTTGAGTTTTCAAACGATTTAAGATATAATTATTAATAAAATAATAAGATACCTACAAAATTTGTAGGTATCTTAATTATAATTTAATTTATATTATATTATTTTGTTATTAATTTAGAAATTAAATTTACTAATTCAGTTGGATTTTCTGGTTTTAAACCTTCTAAAATTAATGCTTGATTGTATAATAATTCTGAGTAATCTCTTAATTTTTCTTTTTCACCATTTCTATGTAATTCCTCCATAGTTTTAAATAAATCGTGGTTTGGATTAATTTCAAGAACTTTATCGGCTTTAAATGGAAGTTGATCTAACTCTTTTAATATTTTTTCCATATTTGTTGATATTCCCATATTTCCTGTAACTATACAAACTGGTGATGTTTTCAATCTTGAACTTAATTTAACTTCTGAAACTTTTTCTTTTAATATTTCTTTTATTTCTTCAAGTAAAGAACCATTTTCTTTTTCTAATTTTTTAACTTCTTCTTCATTTTTTAAATTTAAATCATTACTACTAATTGATTTAAATTCTTTTCCTTTAAACTCTCTCATCATTTGAACTAAAAATTCATCTATACTATCATTAAAGTATAAAACTTCATAGCCATTATCTAAAACAGCTTCTAATTGAGGTAATTTTTCAATACTTTCAACATTTTCTCCAGATGCAAAATAAATATATTTTTGATCTTCTTTCATTCTTTCAATATAACTATTTAAAGTTGTATAATCTTTTTCAAAAGATGATTTAAAAATTAATAGATTTTCTAATTTTTCTTTATTAGTTAAATTTTCATATATACCTGATTTTATAGACCTACCAAATTGTTCCCAAAATTCAATGTATCTTTTTTGATCTTTTTTTAGTATATTTTCTAAAGTGTTTAATACCTTTTTTTCAATATTTTTTTTAACGATTTGCAATTGTCTACTTTGTTGTAATAATTCTCTTGAGATATTTAAAGAAAAATCAGGAGAATCTACAAGTCCTTTTATAAATCCTAAATATTCTGGTAATAAGTCTTCATATTTTTCCATAATAAAAACATTTTTAGAATAGAGTTGTATTCCTCTTTTATAATTCTTAGAATAATAATCTATTGGTAATTTTGATGGAATAAACAACAATGCGGTATATTCTATACTACCTTCTGCTTTAGTATGAATAATTTCAAATGGATCAATCCAATCATGAAAAGTTTCTTTATAAAATTCATCATATTCTTCTTTTTTTATATCTTTTTTGTTCTTCATCCACAATGATTCCATAGAATTTAATATTTCTAATTCTTTTTTTCCTTCTTTTTCTATTTCCATTTTTATTGGATATTTAATATAATTAGAATATTTTTTTATTAATTCTTTTATTTTATCTTCATCTAATTTTATTTCATCTTCTATATCTTTTCTAAGTTCTAAAGTTATTTTTGTTCCTCTATTATTTTTTTCTGTTTTATCGATAGTAAATTCACCATTTCCTTCTGATTTCCAAATTACACCTTCTCTTTCATTGTATTTTTTGGTTTCTAAAGTAACTTTTTCTGCAACCATGAAAGCAGAATAAAATCCAACACCAAATTGACCTATTAAATCATTTGTATTATTTTCTTCTTTTTTTAATTCTTCAATAAATTTTTTAGTTCCGGATCTTGCAATTGTACCAATATTTTCAATAACTTCGTCATAAGACATTCCAATACCATTATCTTCTATAATTAATTTATTGTCTTTTAATTCTAATTTAATTTCAAATTTATTATCTCCATTTAAAATTTCTGGATTTTTTAAAGATTCAAATCTTATTTTATCAATAGCATCTGATGAATTTGAAATTAATTCTCTTAAAAAAATTTCCTTATTTGTATAAATAGAATGAATCATTAAATCTAAAAGCTTTTTTGTTTCAGTTTGAAAGTTCATTTTTGTAGACATTATAACACCTCCATATATTTTTTTATAAATAGTCTATTTATATTTTAGCACTCTTAACAATGGATTGCAAATTATTTTTTGTAAAAATTTTTTTAAATTTTAATTTTTTTATGAATAAAAAAATTAAAAAAGTCTAAAGTCTTATTTTTTAATTTTAAAATTAAATAAATAACCTTATGTTAATTCATACTTTACATAATTTTATTTGTATATTTTTTTCTAACTGTTATAATAAAATAAGTAATTTATATTTTTTAAGAGGTGAACTGTGAAGAAAAAAATATTTTTTTCTATAAAATTTTTAATATTAATTTTAGTTATTTTAACTTTATATACTAACTTTATATATTTTATTGGTAAGTTTTTTTTATATACTACATTTTTAATTATAGTATTTATAAATGATATACTCAGAACTTCTTATTTTTTAAAGAAAAAAATCATATATTTTTCTTCTATTAGTTTTTCTCTTTTAAGTATAACTTACATCTCAACATTTGTTAATGGAGATGCTATATTCCTATTTTATTTATATTTATACGAATTTATAATAATAAATAAGAATAAGAAATATTTATTATTACATATATTTTTATATGTATTTATGAGTACAAAAGAATTAATGAATTATACAGATTTTAACTTTATAACACTTTGGAAAAATTATGGATTTTCAATACTAACAAACTATATTATATATTTTCTAATAATTTTTGCTTTAATAACATTAAAAAATCAATATCATGAAAGAAAAAAAGCAGAAAAATTAAATGTAGAATTAAAAAAATCTCTTAAAACAATAGCAGATTTATCAATAGAAAAAGAAAGAAATAGAATTGCTCAAGAAATGCATGATTCAATTGGGCACAAACTATCGGCACTTATTATGAGATTGGATTACATAGAAAAAATAATAGACATTGATGCAAAAAAAGCAAAAGAACACATATTAAAATCTCAAGAAATTTCAAGAAGTACTATGAAATCATTAAGAGAAGCAGTGTATGCATTAAAAGAAAATGAACAATTTTATTCGCTTTCTGATTCTATTAATAAATTAATAAAAAATATAAAAATTGAGAATATTGAAATTGACTTTAAATATAGCAAAGAAATAAATAATATTGATTTAGACATTCAAAATATAATATACAAAACAGTTATGGAAAGCTTAACAAATAGTATTAAACATGGGAAGCCTTCAAAAATAAATTTAAATATTTTAAAAAATAATAATGAAATTACTTTAAATATAAAAGATAATGGTATAGGATGTTTAAATATACAAAAAAGTACTGGATTAAATGGAATAGAAGAGCGAATAAAAAAAGTGAATGGCCAAGTAATATTTAATTCTTTAAATAAAGAAGGTTTTGAAACTAAAATTGTAATACCTTTGATGGAGGGATTAAAATGATTAAAGTAATGATTGTGGATGACCAAACTTTAGTTAGAGAAGGAATATCTATGTTATTGAGTTTGTGTCATGATATAGAGTTAGTTGCAGAAGCTTCAAATGGAGAGGAGGCCTTGAATTTAATAGAAGAAAAAAAGCCTGATGTTATTTTAATGGATATAAAAATGCCTATAATGAATGGGGTGAAAGCAACTAAAATAATAAAAGTAAAATATCCAAATATAAAAATATTAATATTAACTACATTTAAAGATGATGAATTTATTTTTGAAGCATTGAAAAATGGAGCAGATGGATATATATTAAAAGATGTAAAGTCCGATAAAATAATAGAATCAATAAAAACGGTTTATTCTGGAAATCTTTTACTACATTCTGAAATTGCAAATAAAGTTATTAAAGAACTTGGAAATAAAAGTAAAAATACAAAAGAAAACAAATTAGAAATAAATGGTCCTTATGAATCATTAACTTCAAGAGAGGTAGAAATTGCACAATTAATATCAATTGGAAAATCTAATAAAGAAATTAGTCAATTGCTTTTTATTACTGAAGGAACTGTTAAGAATCATATAACAAGGATACTTTCAAAGCTACAAATTAGAGATAGAACACAATTGGCACTTTATGTGCAAAAAGTTATGAATGGATGATTATTTTGAAAGAACTTATAAATAAATTATTTATAAAAAAATTGATAATGATTACGGTTTTGTTGTTTTCGTCTATTATACTTTCAAATACAAAAAGTTTTGAATTTTCTTTAAGTGAAATAAAAAAAATAAATATTGAGTCAAATATTTCTAACATAAATATTTACTATTCTGAAAAAAATTCATTGATATGTTTTTATGAAAATGAGTTAAACATTTTTCCCGATATACTTTTTAAAAAAGATTTTGATTTGATAAATTTAACTGAAACTTTAAATAAAAATAATCCATTTTTTCTTTTAAAAAAGTTTGTATTCAATTCTAATCAAAATAATAATTCATTAAAAAGCGGAACTTTTACTGTTATGACAAATAAGAAAGATGATGCTATTTTTGTTTCATATAAGGGAAATATTAAGTTAAAAAAAATATTTACAAATTATAGATTAATTGCTAAAAATACTATTGGAAATATTTTCCCTTTTTCGATTTCTTCAAAAAATATTTATTTAGAAAATGTAAATGGAAAAATACTTTCGAATAATTTTATTTCTAATGGTGAATTAGAAATAAAAAATGATCGAGGAGATATAGATTTAAAAAATTTTTCGAATACTGTTTTTTCAAAAATTATAAATAAAGAAGGGAATATTAAATTAACAGCTTCAGTAAATAAAATGTATATAAAAAATGTATTTGGTAATATTTCATTATACTTGAAAAAATTTAATAAATGTGAAATTAATCAAAGTTTTGGAACTACTTTAATTGTTTTAAATAAAAATCAAAAATATGATTATGAGATTCAAGCACCGAATATCATTTTTTTTAATAAAAATTATACTAAAAAATTAAATATAAAAAATGGTAATAATAAATTGAAAATATTTTCTAAAAATACAGTTATAATACAGGATATTTCTAATTTAGATTAAAAATTTTTATAGAACATGATATAAGTCATATAGTTTTATTACTTTCATAATAAAAATCTCTTTATTAAAAGGATTATAATAAATTAACAGTAATTTAATCTTTTTAGGGAGGGATTATATTGAAAAAGTTACTATTTGTATTTATTGCTTTGATTTCTTCAATACTATTTTTTGCAGAAGACGTAGAGTGGTTAGTTGTAGATGTTGATGGTGGAGTTCCAGGAAATACTTTGTTTTTAGGAACAACATCTGGTCCAAAGACATTAAATCCTGCAACTTCTCAAGAAACATCATCAAATGATATTATTTCATTGTTTTTAGATAGTATGTTACAACAAGATCAATATGGATTTGTAACACAGCCAGCCTTAGCTAAATCTTGGAAATATGAAAAAACATCAGAAGGTGGAGTTTCATATTATTTTACTTTAAGAAAAGGTTTAAAATGGTCTGATGGAGAACCACTAACAATTGATGATGTTATTTTTACTTTTGAAAAAATTTATTTTAAAAATGACATGACACCTAATGGAAATGATTCTTACTTAGATTCAGAAAAAAATCTTCCAATTATCGAAAAGGTAGATAATTATACAGTAAAATTTACTTACAAAACTTTAGTAAGAAATGGTAATGGGATTTTTGGAGGTACAAGTATATTACCAAAACATATATTTAAAGACCATGTTTCTAGCTCAGATGCTCTAGCTCAAACTTGGACAGTTGATCAATTAAAATCTGTTGTTGCATCCGGACCATTTATTTTAAAGGACTATAAGGAAGGCGTAAGGATTGTTTTAGAAAAAAATCCAAATTATTATGCTAAATCAAAAGATGGAATTAGATTACCTTATTTAGATAAAATAATTTATACTATATTACCAAATAATCAAACTGAATTATTAAGATTTAAAGCAGGAGATTTAGATTTAATGGGAATTACTGCAAATGACTATCCAACACTTAAAGCAGGTGAAGAGGAAGGAAACTATAAAACAATAGTTGGAGAGTTGAATCCTGGACCATCATTTATTGCTTTTAATTTTAATGCTCCAGAAAAATATAAAAGAGCTTGGTTTAGAGATTCGGAATTTAGAAAAGCAGTTTCTTTTGCTTTAGATAGAAATTCTGTTGTTGACAATATGTTAAATGGTATGGGCGCAGCAGTATTTTCAAGAGAAGTACCTGATTCAAAGTATTATGATGAAGAAACAATCAATAGAATGCATTATAAATATAGCTTAAGTAAAGCCAAAAGTATTTTAAGAAAAGCTGGATATGTTTTAAAAAATGGAAAGTTATTTGATAAATTTGGAAATCAAGTTACATTTTCTATAGAAACAAATGTTAGTACAGAAGTTTGGGTAGATATTGCTAATATTTTAAAAGATTCATTACAAAAACTTGGTATAGACGTTATATTTACTCCTATTCAATTCAATACATTAGTTCAAAAAATTATAACAACTGGTCAATGGGATGCTGTTATACTAAGATTATCAGGAGATACTCCTGATCCAGCTGCAGAAAATGTTTGGACATTAAAAGGTGGACTTCATTTTTGGAATTTCTCACCAGAAACTAAAGAGTTTGTTGATAAAGAAGATTATTTTGTACCAGATTATGAAAAGAGAATAGATGAAATTATGGTGCAACAGAAAACACTATTAGATGATGAAAAATTAACAAAACTATTTAAAGAATTCAATAATATTTTAGCTGAAGAACAAGTGTTAATTTATACTTTTGCACAAAATTACTTAGTAGCTGTAAACAACAAGGTACATTTATATACAAAAAAACCAAACCCTTATATAAAAAGTACATATAGAATTTATGCAATTTGGAAGGAAAATTAATAAAAAATATATAAATAGATACCTGATTCCTAATGTTTAAAGGGATCAGGTATTTTTATTATAAATATTAAACAATTATGTGAATTAAAACACTTTTAATATTTGTGAAATGTTTTTTTAACTTAAAAACTTTATAATTTAAATATAGATTAAATTTATGTTACTGAAATAATATCTTTCCTAAAATTCTTTTTCGATTATTTATCTTCTAAAATTTAAACATAGATATTATTCCCTAAAAATTTTTTTAATATAAAGGGGGAATTTGTATGGAAAAATTTTTTCAAAAAGAACTTTTAGAAGAACTTCGAGATATTCAAGATGCTTATGGTTATATTCCTGAAAAAGAAATCCTCAGAATTTCAAAAGAACGTTCCATTCCAAAAGCAAATTTATTTGGAACAATAAGCTTTTATAGTATGTTATATACTAAACCAACTGGTAAGTATATAATAAGATTATGCGATAGTGTTTCTTGCAGATTAAATGGTTCAAATGCTGTATTAAACTCTATAAAAGATTATTTAAAAATAGGTTCTGGTGAAACTTCAAATGATTTAAAATTTACACTTGAAGTAGTTGAATGTCTTGGACATTGTGGGGAAGGACCAGTTATGATAATAAACAGTACTGTTTATAACTATTTAACTCCAGAAAAGGCTGTTAATATTTTACAGTCTTTAGATTGAGGTGAGATTTATGGAAAAGATATTTTTAAAAAAAGATCAAAATAAAAATTTATATAATTATGAGTTTTTAGGATTAAAAAAGTCATTAAAATTAAGTCCAGAAAAAATTATTGAAAAAATAAAAAAAAGTGGATTAAGAGGTCGTGGTGGTGCTGGGTTTCCAACGGGAATAAAATGGGAGTATGGATATTCTATAAAGTCTGACGTGAAATTTATTATTTGTAATGGAGACGAAGGAGAACCTGGAACATTTAAAGATAGATTTTTAATGGAAAATATGCCTTTTAAAGTTATAGAAGGAATAATAATTTCTGGTTATGCAACAAATTCAAATTATGGATATATTTATATAAGAGGAGAATATGAAAAAGCTATAAAAAAAATTAAAGAAACTATAGAATTAATGTATGAAAAAAATTTATTAGGAAAAAATATTTTAAATTCTAATTTTAATTTTGATTTAAAGTTAGTTCGTGGAGCAGGAGCTTATGTTTGTGGAGATGAAACGTCTTTAATAAATTCTATAGAAGGAGAAAGAGGTCGTTCAAGAATAAAACCTCCTCTTCCAATAGAGAGTGGGTTGTATAAAAAACCTACAATAGTAAATAATGTTGAAAGTTTATCTGCTGCAGCAGAAATAATGAAATATGAAAATAATCCTTATACTACTCTTGGAACTTCTGAAAGTAGAGGTACAAAATTAATTTCATTGAGTGGAGATATAAATAATCCTGGAGTTTATGAAATTGAATTTGGAAAAATGACAATAAAAGAAATAATAAATGAATTTGGTGGTGGCATGAAAATAGGTAATATTGGTTTTGTAATTCCAGGTGGAATTGCAACTCAAGCACTTTCTGAAAGTGAATTGAATATTCTCTATACTTATGAAGACATTTCAAATTCTGGAAGTTCTTTGGGTTCAGGTGGAATGATTGTAGTATCAAACCAAAGAAATTATCTTGAAATAATTAAAAATGTTTCTGATTTTTTTAAAAATGAAACATGTGGAACTTGTTTTCCTTGTAGAGAGGGAAATAGAAATATAAATAAAATATTAGAAAATTTTAATAATAATAAAAAAATAAATTCTAAAGATATAAAAATAATTAATGAAATTAAGGAAGCAATAGGATTAGCCGCTCGCTGTGGATTTGGACAATCTTCTGTAAATTTAATTGCGTCTATACTTGAAAAGTTTTATATAGAGAAGGTGAAAATATGAAAGTTACCATAAATAATCAAATCTTTGAATTTGATGAAGAATTATCTATACTTGAAGCAACCAAGAAAGCACATATAAAAGTTCCAACACTATGTTATAATGAAAAACTTGCTCCTTATGGAAGCTGTAGATTATGTTCCGTTGAAGTTGAAGGTAAAAAAACTTTAATGCCTTCTTGTGTTACTAAAATAAAAGATGGTATGAATATAAAAACGCATAGTGAAAAAGTTAGAAGAGTTAGAAAGATAATAATGGAATTAATTATTTCATCGCATAGTATTAGTTGTGATTTAAACTGTTTAAATTGTCCAAGAGCTGATAATTGTGAAATAAGAGAAGTTGCACAAGAAATTGGTGTGATTAATATAAGAATACCTCCTATTCCAAAAGAAGAATTAATAGATAATAGTAGTTTTTCAATAGTTAGAGAACCATCAAAATGTATAGTTTGTAATAGATGTGTAAGAAAATGTTCTGAGGTACAAAATGTAAATATTTTAACTATAGCTAATAAAGGTCCAAATACACATGTGACCACTTATATGGATAGAGGAATGGGAAATGTTGATTGCACAAATTGTGGACAATGTATTTTAGAATGCCCAAGTGGTGCTCTTCATGAAGTATATCATATTGATAGTGTTTGGAAAGCTATAGAAGATCCAGAAAAACATGTTGTTGTTCAAACAGCTCCAGCAGTGCGTGTTGCTATATCAGAAGAATTTAATGAAAAGCCTGGTAGTACAACAACTGGTCAACTTGTATCTGGATTAAAATTACTCGGTTTTGATAAAGTTTTTGATACAAATTTTGCTGCTGATTTAACTATAATGGAAGAAGGAACTGAATTTATAAAAAGATTTAAAAGTAATAAAAATCTTCCAATATTTACGTCTTGTAGTCCAGGATGGATAAAGTTTTTAGAACATAATTACCCAGAATTTATTCCGAATTTATCTACCTGTAAATCTCCACAACAAATGTTTGGTTCAATAGTAAAATCATTTTATGCTGAAAAAATGAGAATAGATAAAGAAAATATAATAGTAGTATCAATAATGCCTTGTACAGCAAAAAAATATGAACGAACAAGACCAGAATTAAAAGGGGATGTTGATTATGTTCTTACAACACGTGAATTGGGAAAAATGTTCAAAGAAGCTGGAATAGATTTATTAAATCTTCCAGAGAGTAAATATGATGATCCACTTGGCAAATCTTCTGGTGCAGCAGTACTTTTTGGAGCAACTGGAGGAGTAATGGAAGCTGCTTTGAGAACTGCTTATGAAGTTCTTACAGGTCAAGAACTCGAATCATTAGATTTTAATGTAGTTCGCGGAATAAAAGGAATAAAAGAAGCTACTATTACAATAGGGACTCATAAATTAAATATAGCCATTGCAAATGGATTGGGAAATGCAAGAAAATTATTAGAAATGATAAAATCTGGTGAAAAAACATATCAATTTGTTGAATTCATGGCATGTCCAGGAGGTTGTATTGGTGGTGGAGGACAGCCAATACCTACAAATGATGAAACTATTTTAGAAAGAATGACAGCTATTTATGATATTGATAGAGAATTAAAAATAAGAAAATCTCATGAAAATCCAGCTGTTCAAGAACTTTATAAAGAATTTTTAGGAGAACCAAATAGCGAATTAGCACATAAATTATTACATACAACTTATATTGCAAGAAATTAAAGAAATTTTAAATATATTTATTTTATAATAAAAAAATATTTTTTATAATGTATAAATTTTTTTTAAAAAATTAAAAATAAGTTTTAATATTAGTTTTTATGACTTATATTTATAATAAAAATGCACGTTTTAATCGTGCATTTTTATTAAATTTTTTATATTTATTTTCTATTTAGATTGTTATTTATTAAGCATATTTTTAAGTTTTTCTATTGAAATACCTGTTAATTCAGAAATCATATTTATATCTAATCCTTTTTTTATCATTTCTTTAGCTATTTTTTCTTCTGGAGTTAATTCAATACCTTTATCCAAATTACTAATAATTTCAACTTCTTTTTTATCAAAAGCTATTGAAACTTTTATTATGTTATTTATTCCATAACTTTTTATTTCTTCTTCATACTTCTTTTCATTTATTTGATTTAGTCCATTTTTTGCACTGTCTTTTAAACTTTTATCTTCATCTCTATTGTACTTTTTAAACTCAATAATTATTCCCTTATCTGTTTTATCTTTTGGAATTAAAATAACATCTGCTCTTCCAAGGCCTGTTTCTCTATTACTCTTTATTATGTACTTTTCTTTTAAACCAACACTCATTCCAAGTATTAGTCCATGATAAAATCTTTCTGGTTCCTTTCCACTAACATCAAAGTAACTCAATGTGTTCATCGTTAAATCTTTAAATTGATCTGTAAAGGTTTTTATTCTTCCTACTTTTAGATTTAATAACATATTATCAAACTTTATTCTTTCTTCTTCAAGCATAGATACTACAGTTTTATTATAAAATATTTTTACTTCTTTATTTGGTATCTTTAAAGTATATCTTTCATAATCATGATTTATATTTTTTGTCCATTTTAAATATCCGCTGAATAAAAATAATGTCCATACAGACTCTTCTAAGTTGTTATTTAAGTCTCCATAAACCATAGTTTCATTTATTGTACTTTCAATTTCTTCACCATTTATTAGTTTTTCAATTTTATCTTTTAATTCAGCACTTCCTTGTTTTATTAATTGTTTAACCAAGAAATTTCCACTCGTATTCATCCAATATGGTCTTATTTTACCTTTATTCTTTGCAAGAGTTACTATAGAAAAAGGATTGTAAATTTCAACACCACCAAAGTTATAACCATTGTACCAATTTATAACTTCATCTTCTTCATATTCAAGTTCATAATACTTAAGTGTTTCTTCAACTTCTTCTTTAGTTAATCCATACTTATCATTGAATAGTTCATTTAATACAGTAGAAACTTCTAAGTTATTCACACCAGTAAAGATGCTTTCTTTAGAAACTCTTGTTATACCAGTAAGAACTGCTTTTTCAAGGTATACATTGTCTTTTAAAGCCATGCCAAATAAGTTACCAATTAAAGATATTATTTCATCATAGTATCCATGTAAGTAAGCTTGTTGAATTGGAGTATCGTATTCATCTATTAATATTATTACCTTTTTACTATAGTATCTTTCCATATACTTTGACAAGTTTCTTATAGAGTTTTCATATTCAGAATCATTAGCTTTTTTTAAGGTTATTGATTTATATACTAATTTTTCTTCTTCATCCAAAACATTTAAAACATACTTATGATCAATGTACAAAGTTGAAAGTTCAGAAATTAATAAATCATGCATTTTCTTTAAGTTATTAGATTTTAAATCCTTAAAGGTGATGTATATAACAGGATGTTTATTCAAATGTTTTTCTATTATATTTTTTTCTTTATAAATCTTTAAGTTTTTAAAGAGGTATTCGTTATTTTGAGTAATATCAAAAAAGTACTTCATCATAGATTGACTGAGAGTTTTACCAAACCTTCTTGGTCTTGTTATTAATAAAACATTTCCACTTTCAATAACTTCTTTAATTAACAAGCTTTTATCTACAAAGTACATATCTTCTTCTATTATAGTTTTAAAATCGCTTTGTCCTATTGGAAGCCTTTTTTTCATTTTTATCACCTCGTTTTATTATACCATAAATTAATAAATCATATGTTTATACAAAAAAAATTAGCAAAACAAACTTACAAAATTGTAAGTTTAAAGGTAAAAAAATAGTGTATAATGAGAAAGATTAATAATAACATAAAAAAATAAAAGCAATGATATAAATTAAATTTATTATATTGCATTTTAGTAAAAATATTGATTATTTTATAAAAATAGTTGACAACGTTTTTTTTTGATATAATGTTATTGATGTTCAAGTATACCATACACAGTGTTGGTATCCACAAAGTTTAGAACATCAAAAAATAACGTGTATATAACCAAATTAATGAACTCAAGAATAACGAAAATAATAAACAACAATGGGAAAGTTTTAAAAAATTTATTGAAACAAAAATAATTTATTATGAATTGTAGAACAAATATTTTATTCTAAGTATGGAGAAACAATTTATTATATTATAACTATATTATTTTTAATACTAATAGCTTTGCTATTAAAAATACAAGTGAGGAGGAGAAAAAGTGAGAAAAACGAAAAAGAGAACATCATGGTTAATATTTTTTACTTTTTTATTAACTATGATATCAATGAATGTATTTGCAAATTTTAACGGAGTTATTGATCAAAGTGTGATGATAGTATTCTAAACCAGTTACAAGAGCTGTTTGTGTAAAAAAAGTTTATAAACCACCTTATTTTGATCAAAATTGTTTTAAAGTAGCAAAATTACCATGCTACGCACTTGAAGAAACTCCGCCAGCATATGCTGCTTGCATTGCTGTAGCTGCTGCAGGATGTCAATTTTATGGAGAATGGCAATGTGTGAAGTTTAAAACTATAACAATTTATCCATGTAAAAATAATTAGAAGTTCACTTTATATTTTAGGAGGTTAAAAATGAAAAATAAATACTTTATATTTTTATTAATAATAATAAGTGTTTTAGGCTTTTCTACAGATATTAAAGTTGGATGTGTAAATTCTAAATATAAAACTATTCAAGAAGCATTAAACAATGCAAAAATTGGAGATACTATAATTTTAGAAAAAGGTACTTATCGAGAAAATGTAATAATAACAAAAGATGTAAATATTAAAGGAGAAGATGATGTTTTAATTCAACCTAAAAATAATGATAAATCAGTTTTTAAAATTTATGATTCTTCAAATGTTAATATATCTAATATAAAAATTACTTCTCCAGGAACTGGAATAAATATAATAAATGCTGGTGTACATTTAAATAATGTTGAAATTTATTCTTCTAAAGATGCAATTTTTGGATACCTATTTAATAATGATTTTTCTATGGAAAATTCTAAGTTATCAGGTAAAACAAAAAAATCAGAAAATGGTAAAGAAATTTATATTTCAAATTCAGGAATACACTTATTTAGAAATAATATGACTACTATTAAAAATAATAAAATTTCAGATTATGCTAATGCTATAATAATATCTACTTCAATGCATACAGAATCTAAAATAATAAATAATAGTATAAAATATTGTGTTAATGGAGTAGTTTTTCTTGGAGATATAAATTCAAATATATTTGATAATGAAATTATTAATATATATAATTATGCAGTATCTTTAAATGGAAAAATATATGCTGATATAGAAGATAATAAAATAGATTCTGAAAATTATAATTTATTTTTAAATGATGGAAAAACTTGTTTGTGTTCAAAAATGATTTTTTCTGGAAAAATTGTTGGAAAAAACAATGTAATAATAAAAAATGAGGATTTATTAGGAAAATACACTTTACCAAATAATTTTTATATTATAAAAAATGCTTTTTAATAAATACATTTTTATCTTTCAAAATACAAATAAAGTAAATTAAAAATTAATTAAAAAGTGCTTGATTCAAAAGTTCAGTTGAAATCAAGCACTTTTTAGTTTAATATTTTTTATAAAATATGTGTAATACTATAAATTTACTTCCAACTATTTAAATAATTTTTTTGATCTTCACTCAATGTATCAATTTCAATGCCAATAGTTTTTAATTTTATAGAAGCTACTTTTTTATCTATATCATAAGGTATTGGTTTTATAGAAATATCCATATTTTTATAATTTTCCATTATATACTTAGCTCCTTCAAGTTGAAGAGCAAAAGATAAGTCCATTATTTCAATTGGGTGTCCGTCTGCATTTGTTAAATTTACTAAACGACCTTTTCCAAGTAGAAATACACTTTTCCCATTAGGGAGTACATATTCTTCCACACCAGGTCTTACTTCTTTTTTTTCTACTTTTATTTTTTCTAAATCAGCAACTTTAACTTCAACATCAAAATGACCTGAATTAGCAAGTATAACTCCATCTTTCATGTTTAAAAATTGTTTTTCTGTTATTATATCAATATCTCCTGTTGCTGTTACAAATATATCTCCTATTTTACAAGCTTCATTCATTTTCATAACTCTAAATCCATCCATTATAGCTTCATTTGCCTTTATTGGATCAATTTCTGTAATGATAACATTAGCGCCAAGACCTTTAGCTCTCATTGCAATGCCTCTTCCGCACCAACCATATCCACCAACAACTACATTTTTTCCAGTAACCGTTATATTAGTAGATCTTATTATACCATCCCAAGTTGATTGCCCAGTTCCATATCTATTGTCAAACAAGTATTTCATGTATGAATCATTTATAGCTATTAAAGGAACAGATAATTTACCATCATTATAAAGTGCTTTATATCTTTTTACTCCTGTTGTGGTTTCTTCACAAATTCCCCAAAGGTTTTCAATTTTTTCCGGAAATTTTTCAATCAATCTTATTCCAAGGTCAGCACCATCATCTATTATTATGTTTGGATTAAATTCTAATACCTTATCCATATTTTTCCAGTAAATATCTTCATCTAATGTTTTTTCAGCATATACATGTATTCCATATTCTTTTAATGCTTCTGCAACTTCAGGTTGAGTTGTTAATGGATTACTACCAGTAATTGCCACATCTGCACCAAGTTGTTTTAATATTGTTGCAAGATAAGCTGTTTTTGCTTCCAAATGAATACTCATTGCAACTTTAACTCCATTAAAAGGTTTTTCATTTATATACATATCTCTTAAATAATTTACAACTTTCATATATTTTTCAACCCATTTGATTTTTTTTCTTCCAAGTTCTAAGTTCATACTTTCACCCCCATTTATTTTAATTTTATCATTTTCATAGTCAAATATAGTTACAAAAAAGTTAAGTTGACTTTCTTTTAGAAAAAGTATATAATGTAATTATACATATGTATAAGAGGTGAATTTTATGGACTTAAATGAAAAATTAAAAATTTTGTCTTCATCGGCTAAATACGATGTATCTTGTTCTTCAAGTGGAAGTGAGAGATTAAATATTGATGGAATTGGTAATACTGAAAAATCTGGAATTTGCCATAGCTGGGCTGCTGATGGAAGATGTATATCTTTATTAAAAGTTTTATATACAAATTATTGTAAATTTGACTGTGCTTATTGTATAAATAGAAAGAGTAACAACATAAAAAGAACTACTTTTTCTCCTGAAGAATTAGTAAATTTAACTTTATCCTTTTATAAGAGAAATTATATAGAAGGATTATTTTTAAGTTCTGGAATAATAAAATCAGCAAACTATACAATGGAAAAAATGTTTATTGTAGTAAAAAAATTAAGAGAAAAAAATTTTAATGGTTATATACATTTAAAAGCCATACCAGGTGCTGATAAAGAATTAATAAGAAAAGCTGGTTTTTATGCAGATAGAATGAGTGTAAATATTGAATTGCCAACACAAAAAAGTTTGGCGGTTTTAGCTCCTGATAAAAGCAAAGAAAATATATTAAAACCTATGAAATATATTGGTTCAAATGCTTTAGTGAGCATTAGTGAAAGAAAAAAATTTAAAACTGCTCCTTCATTTGTGCCAGCAGGACAAAGCACACAAATGATAATAGGAGCATCTCCAGATAGTGATAAAACTATAATAAATTTATCTGAAAAATTATATAAAAACTTTAATTTAAAAAGAGTTTATTATTCTGCATTTATTAAAGTAAATACAGATTCAAAACTACCACAAAAAAATGCTTCACTATTAAGAGAGCATAGATTATATCAAGCTGATTGGCTTTTGCGATATTATAAATTCAGTGCTAATGAAATTTTAGATGAAAATGAGCCATTTTTAAATGAAAAATTAGATCCAAAATCAATGTGGGCTATAAGAAACTTTAATTTATTTCCAATTGAAGTAAACAAAGCACCTTATGAAATGTTAATTAGAGTTCCTGGTATTGGCATAAATTCTGCATTAAAAATAATTAAAACCAGAAAATATGAAAATATTAACTTTGAAATTTTAAAAAAGATAAGGGTAGTTTTAAAAAGAGCAAAGTATTTTATAACCTGTAATGGTAAATTTCAAGGTTATATTTTTAAAGATCCAAAGAACTTAAAAAATGTTTTAAGTTCAAAAAATAAAAGTATACCATTATTTTTAAAAAATATTCCAGAAAGGACTTATTAAATGATTTATCAATATGATGGAAGTTTTGAAGGATTGATGAGTTTATTTTACTATTTAATAAGAAAAAAAATAATTCCACAAAATATAAATAATGAAGATAATTCATTATTAAATTCTGCATTTATTTCAACTGATTTTGAAAATTCTAAAAAATTAATTCTTTATTTAAAAAAAAATTATCCAACTGTTTTAGAAAAAATATTCTATGCATTTTTATCTGAAATAAAAGGCTTTGAAAAAAGTTCATTTGAATTTTTAATTTTAACTTTGAGCAAAAAAATGGATCCTTCTAATTTATTTAGTTATACATACGTAAAAGATATAAATGTATATTATAAAAAAGTAACAAACGATGCTCATAGATATTTAGGATTGATTAGATTTAAAGAATTAAAAGATGGAACATTTTTTTCATCAATAAAACCAATTTATAATGTTATTCCATTACTAACTCCGCATTTTATCAATAGATTTAAAAATGAAAAGTTTATTCTTCATGATATAAAAAGAAGATACATTGTAATGTATGATAAAAAGGTTGAATTTATGCAAGTAAAAAATTTAAATTTAAGTGATGAATACCATCAAAACGAAATTAAATTTCAAAACTTGTGGAAGACTTATCATAAATATACTGCAATTGAAGAAAGATACAATTTAAAGTTGCAAAATAAATTTATTCCAAATAGATTTTGGAAATATTTAATTGAAAATAGGGGCTAAAAGCCCCTATTCCCAACTTTCTATTAATTTTTTTATTTTATTCATTTCTTTTCTTGTTTTAGAAAGAATAAATAGTATTAAAATTATAGGTATTCCTAAAAATATTAAATGTGAAAAAATTATAGGTATATTTTTAAAAATCCAAAATGGTCCATGCTTTATTAACATTTGTTCAAAAGTTAATAAAACAAATATTATTAATGAATATCCCATAGAAACACCTTCAAGCATAAAAATTTCTTTAGTGGATAAGATATTTTTTTGTTTAGTATCTCTTTTTGGATTTTTTAAAAATAGTCTTGCACCAAATATTGAAGAATAAAACATTATTATAAGCATAGGAACAATAAAAAATATTCCAGAAATATCTAATTTATCTTTTATACCTAAAAATATTAATACAGCAAAGTATTCTAACATAAAAATTGTTACTGGGATTATAATTTTTCTATTAACAATAGTACTAATTTTTACTGGAAATAATCTTGGCAAAGGCCAAATTTTTGTATCTTCTGCAAGCATTATAATTGTTAAATAAGCAGAATAAAAAGCAGCTATTATTATAAACATTATAGATATAAAGGTTATACTATTATTTCCCGTAAAGAAGAATATTGCAGATAATGCAATAGGATAAAAAATCATAAATATTGATTGTGAATCTCTAGATAATAATTTCAAGTCTTTTTTCAAAAGAGGCATTCCACTTATTTTTATATTTTTAATCTTTTTTGAACTTTTTTTAGATTTCATTCCAAAGTCCATTTTATTAGAAAAGTAATAAAAAACAAAAGTAAAAATTATACTAAAAATAATCATAATTGCTATACTGGAATAATTTCCATTTATTCCATTTATCATTTGAGTATGTGGAAAAGCAGGGAAAAGTATAAAATTAAGAGCACCTTTTATTCCGTCAACAAAAACTTTTGGATCGGTAGTTTTTATTTTAGAAATTAAATTTGTAGAAATGATATATATTAATAAACTTCCAAAACTCATTAACATAGCAGTTCTTTTTGCTGCTGTTTTACCAATAAAAAGCGATAACAACATAGAAATAATTAATGCTAATATTCCCAATAAGTAAACAAATAAAGTTATAGATAATATTGAAGCTATTATGCTTCCTTTTAAAATTATTGCGTGAACTATTGAAAGAGGAATTAACATTCCAAGAGGCATACCTGATAATATTAAGCTATCTATTGCTGCTGATAAAAAAATTGTTGATCTCTTTATTGGCATTGTCAAAAATAACTCAGTCATATCTCCATCATATAAATTTACTACTAAATATGAAGAAAAAGTCATCAAAAACATTATTCCTAATCCAATATATGTAGATGAAAAAATTATATCTACAAAATTATATGTAGATTGTATACCAAATTTAGTCAATGGTATAGCACTATTTTTAAAAGCATAATAGTAAATTGGAGCTAATATTAATCCTAATGTTGCAGATATAGACAAAGTTAATATTATAGAAATAATGGGATTTGTTGGTTTTCTTTCTTTACCATTTTTTTTCTTTTTTGAATATCTTGATTTATTTTGAAATGAATATTTTATTAATAAAGATAAATCACTCATATTAAAACCACTCCTTAAAGTTCTTTTATGACATCTTCTATACTGTCATCACCAGTTAGTTCTAAGAAAATATCTTCAAGAGAACCTTTATTTTCTGTAGAATTTCTCAATTCTTCAATTGTACCTTCTGCAAGCATTCTACCCTCTTTTATTATTCCTATTCTATCACACATCTTTTCGGCAATTTCAAGTATATGAGTTGTTAAAAAGATTGTCATTCCTTCATCTCTATATTTATGTAAAAGTTCTTTTAATATTTTTGCTGATCTTGCATCCAATCCAACTGTTGGTTCATCTAAAAATATTACTTCAGGTTTTCTCATTAAAACAGAAGCAACCATTAATTTTTGTTTCATACCATGAGAAAAGTCACCTATATAATTATTTAAATAATCAATTTCAAAAGCATCACAAATTTCATCAAATCTTTTTTTAGTTTCATCTTTATTTAATTTGTATATTCCCATTATAAATTCTATGTATTCAAAACCTTTTAGATTTTCATACATTTTTGGTTCATCTGGTACAACACCAATTCTTCTTTTAATTTCTAATTCATTATTAAATAAATTTAGATTTAAAATTTCAACATCTCCAGAGGTTGGTTTGAGTGTTCCAGTGAGCATTCTAATAGTTGTTGTTTTTCCTGCTCCATTAGGTCCTAAAAAGCCATAAATTTCTCCTTTTTTAATATTTAAAGTGACTTCGTTTACTGCTTTGTAATTTCCGAATTCTTTCACAAGTTTAATTGCTTTTAACATAAAATACCTCCTTATGTATAATTTTTTTATTTTAAAAATTATACTATTTTTTATAAAAAAAGTCAAGTAATACTTTTATTTTTTTAATTTTTTTATTGTTTAAATTTAAAATAATAAAAAAATTAATAAAAAATAAACAATGTTATTTTTTTACATTGTATTAAAATTTTAAGATAATTATTTATAGTTTTATATAATAAAATACTTCCATTAAGGAAGTATTTTATTAAGTACTATTAATATTATAAATTAATTTGATAGTGTATAAGCAGGTGGGTTTATATTAACTGGACTAAGAGGTAAATTAAATACATATTCAATGGATCTTCTAAGAAGTAAAATATACCAATCATTATCATAATCTGAATGATTTATGTAAAATTCTAAAGGTGTTGTTGATGAAACAACTCTTCCGTTTCCATATCTATATTCTATATATGTTGGATATTGTTCACTTGTAGTATGTTCTTTAATAAATACAACTAAGTTTTCAATATTTGCATTTTTTAAATTATCAAACCCTCCATGACTTGCATAATTTCCTTCTAAAGAACGATCAAATGGGAATCCTTCTAATAATGGATGAGTTTTATTAACTAAATCATTATAACTATCATAAGTATCTCTCCAAGTTATTCCACCAGGTAAAGTTCCAGTAAAATCTCCTGAATTCCAACCGTTATCACAAGCTATCCAAAATAAAGTTCCACCATTTCTAACAAATGTATCAAATTTATTTGAATTTTCTTTATATATATTATAAAAATCTGTTGTTTGATCTCCTTCTATTATTATTGACCATGAAGTATTAAAACTACTTAAATTGTTCATATCCGTTGAATTTTTTATTTCATATTGATGTAAACCAGTGCCTTCTGTAAAATCCATATCTTTTAAAATATTTGGTATAGCATCCGAAGCACCCCATGCAGCAATATCTCTAAAGATGACAACATGTTCTGATGCTTTTCTTAATATTAGATTTGGAGCAACAGTATTTTTTAAGTTTTCAATTAATATTGGAGCTGCGTCAGCTGAATATTTTGAATTTTTTGAAGGATCGTGTGCATAAATAACATAATTTCCAACAGGTACAAATTCAAATGAATAATTTCCATTTTTATCTGAAAAAGTATACATATCAGGTAATGGTTCACCTTTAGGTGTTCTTATTTCCAATAAAATACCAGTATTGTCTGATTTATCTATGTATTTTACGTTACCATTTAGAGTTCCGTAATCACTCAAAGGATATAATACTAAGGTACTATCTAAAGTTATTTCTTTATTATCTTCTACGTTGATAAATTTTTTTGTTGGAAAATATCCATTTTTTTCTGCTTTAATAATATAATTTCCAGCAGGGATGTTTTCTAATGAAAAATTACCATTTTTATCGGATAATGTAGCACTTATAGTAGAGATAGCATCTATAGGGCTAAAACCGTTTTCTAATCCTTCAATAGAAATTTTTATATTCTCATGATTATTTGAATCATTTAAAACAGAAATACCTGATATATCACTATTTCCTAATAATGGATCTATTTTTTGGCAAGAAAATAATGTTAAGATTAATAAGATTGATAATACTGCTATATAAATATATTTTTTCATAAAATTTTCCTCCTTTTTAGAATCTTAATCCAAGTTCTCCGTATACTCCGTAAATACCAAATGTTTGCTGAAATGAAAGATCAATTATTGTGTTAATTCCTCCAGTTAAAACTATGGGTCCTAAATACAATGAAAGCCCAGCTTTTGTTAAATACATAGTATAAGAGTACAATGAAAATTCACTTTTATAATATTGAAATATAGGGCTTATTCCTGTAAAAAATTTAAAATTATTAAGAGGTAATTGAGCTAAAAGAAAAGTTGTTGGTTGAAGATAAGTTAATTCACCTGTTTCAATAGTATCTGGTGGTAAAAAAACACCAAATTCTAAGCCGATAATATCTTTATCTCCTAATATAACATTAGTTCCATAAAAAGTTCTCTCGTATCCTGATAGTTCCAATAAATAACTTCCTGACAATTGGAAACTAAATGTAAAAATAGTAAAACTTAAAACAAACAATAAAATAAGTAGTTTTTCTTTCATACTTTTCCCTCCTTTTTATTATATTACGTTTTTTTATAATTAAAATTAAATTTTAATATTTTATTTATAATGTTTTAACGAAAACCATAACAATAAATTATATCATATTTTTATAGTTTATAAAAATATTGATTAAATACTAATATAGAGTAAAATAATCAAATAAATGCTTGATTTTTTTTATAATTTGAAAATCAAGCATTTATTTGTATATAATTTTTTATTAAATTTATATGAAAGTGAAGTATTAATCTTTAAATTATTTGTTTTTTTAGATAAGAATATCTGAGTATCAGGTATTACTAAAGCTAATCTTGTATTTGGTAATGTATAGTAATTATTATAGAGATCTAAATTTAAAATTTAGATCTCTATAAGGATCAACCCCTATTATTTTTGCCAATACATTTTCCTTTAAATGATGTGCAAATGAAATTCCAAACATTTCTGTATTTTCATTTACTAAAACGTATATTTTTTTGTTTATTTTTTTCTTCCGTTTATAAAGTATGGATATTTTTCTTAAATTATCTTATTATTTTTTTTAACAAAAATTTTTTTATTAAATTATTTGACTTATCTCCAATAAAATTAAGTGTATGCACAACATTCTTAAAAGATCCTCTTGATGTATCTCTTAAATCTAACAATAAGTACTTTGTATCATTTTTTAAATTATAAATGATATCTCTAAAATCGTAATAATAATAGTTTTTATAAAAAATCTTTTCTGTATATTCTATTTAAATTTCCAAAATTCTTTTTTATACAAATAAAAAAATGTGCCCTTTCGGGCACTTAATTTTGGGATCTTTTATCTCAGGGGGGATTTCTTATATTTTCATTTTTATTCTATCTTTACCGTGTTAATAATAAGTTTCTTAAGTTAATTAATTGTTTAATTGTAGTAACTTTATTCTACGGTTACGGATTTTGCTAAGTTCCTTGGTTTATCAACATCATTGCCTCTTGCAATTGACACATAATAAGCAAATATTTGCATTGGTATTATGCTTAAAACAGGGGTTAAGATGTCTAATGTTTCTGGTATATATATAACATCATCTGCAACCTTTACAACATCTTTATTACTTTCAAGAGTAACAACTATTACTTTTGCACCTCTTGCTTTAACTTCTTTTATATTAGAAATCATTTTTTCTGTAAGTCTTTTTTGTGTTGAAATTGCTATGACTAATGTTCCCTTTTCAACGAGGGCTATTGTTCCATGTTTTAACTCTCCTGCTGGTATTGCAAATGAATTTATATAAGATATTTCTTTTAATTTTAATGAAGCTTCCATTGAAATATCAACATCAATACCTCTTCCCATAAAAAATATACTGTTATTATTAAAATTGTTATCTGCTAATTCTTGGATTTGTTTTGTATTTTTAAGTATTTTTTCTATTTTTTCTGGTAAAACTTTTAGTTCTTTTATTATTTCAAAATATCTTTTTTCTGTAAGCTTTTCATTTGTTATTCCCATGTGAAGTGCAATTAAATATAAAGCTATGAGTTGAGTTGTAAATGCTTTTGTTGAAGCAACTGCAATTTCAGGTCCAGCCCAAGTATAAAAAACATCATCAGATTCCCTTGCAACAGAACTTCCTACAACATTTACAACAGATAATACCCTTGCACCCTTTCTTTTAGCTTCTCTTAAAGCGGCTAAGGTATCAAGTGTTTCGCCTGATTGACTAACTGCAATGAATAGAGTATTTTTGTCTACAAATGGATCGGAATATCTAAATTCTGAAGCAACATCAACATAAACTGGTATTTTTGCAAAATTTTCTATTGCACGTTTTGCTACAAGTCCTGCATGATAGGCTGTTCCACAAGCTACTATATAAATTTTATTTATTCTTTCTAAGTCTTTTTTTGTGATTTTTATACCATCTATATATACTTTATCTTCTTTTAAACGTCTAAATAGTGTTTCATGTACTCCTTTTGGTTGTTCATTAATTTCTTTCATCATAAAATGTTCAAAGCCATCTTTTTTTGCTGACTCAACATCCCAATTAACTTTATATACTTCTCTTTTTACTTCTTGCCTCAATTCATTGTATATTTTTATATCATTTTTTGTTAAAACAACAACTTCTCCATTTTCTATTAAATATACATTTCTTGTGTACTTTAAAAGTGCTGGTATATCAGAAGCTATAAAATTTTCTTCTTTTCCTATTCCAACTATTAATGGACTATCTTTTCTAACGGCTATTATTTTGTCTGGTTCTTGTTTACAAAGAACTCCTATAGCATAAGCACCTTCCATTTTATCTATTGCCTTATAAACCGCATCTAATAAATCTCCATTATAGAAATGATTTATGAGATGTGCTATTACTTCTGTATCTGTTTCAGATTTGAATTTAATATCGTGTTCTTTTATCAACCATTCTTTTAATTGAATATAATTTTCAATAATACCATTATGAATAACTGCAATATTGTTATTTTCACTTGTATGAGGATGTGAATTAACATCAGATGGTTCGCCATGCGTTGCCCATCTTGTGTGACCTATTCCAACATTTCCATACAAATTTTCTTTTTCAACATTTTCTTTTAAAACGGATAATCTTCCTTTGAATTTTCTAACTTTTAATTCTTCTTCAGAAAGAAGTGCCATTCCAGCAGAATCATAACCTCTATATTCCAACTTATCCAATCCGTCTATTAACACTTCTCTTGCATTTTTGTTTCCTATATATCCAACTATTCCACACATTTTTATTCCTCCAAAAAAATAAAATGCAAATTGATTGCATTTTTTTATTTTTATTTTTTGATATTTGGATTTTTTTGTCCTCAAAGTTTCCTTTGAGTTTTGTAAATCCTTTAAGGACTATACCAATGCCCCGAAACCATCCGCCGAATATTCGATAAGTTTCGATCCTCGTCACCCATTAAGGGTCTGGCGCTTTTTTTAACTGAATTCACCTCCTTTTTATTTTATTTTTAATTTATCACCTCCATATAAAAAATCATACAAACTATTTTATCATAAAAAACATTAATATGCAAAAATATATTTTTAAAATGTTACTATTAATAGAGATTATAATGCTTGACTTATATTTTTTTTTGATATATAATTATTTCGTATGCGAAATATTCTTATAGAAAATATAATCAAGGAGAATGTATATGAATGAAGTAGAAAAAGGTATTAAAGCTGTAAAGTATTTAAAAAATATAATGAATCACATGAGAAATAAAATTAAACAAAATTTTGAGGAATTTAACTTAACTGGACCACAAGGTATGCTAATTGGAACTTTAGCAAAACATAAAAAAATGAAAATTAGTGATTTAAGTAAAGAATTAGGTTTATCAAATAGTACTATTTCTGGAATAGTTGACAGATTAGAAAAACAAAAAATGGTTGAAAGAATCCGTAGTGAAAAAGATAGAAGAGTTGTTTATGTAACAATAACTAAAGATTTTCAAAAAGAATTTCAAAAAAGTTTTGAAAATATAGAAAAGAATTTTGAAATAATGATGAATAATGCATCATCCGAAGATATAAATTCAATTCTTGATGGTTTAGAAAAATTAGAAAAATTATTAAAAACTGAAGAGTAGTTGGAGGTATACATAATGAAAGATTGGAAAATTTATTATGAAGAAATGAAATCTAAAACAAATTATACAATTGATTATCCAATTTGTGGTGGAGCTGGTGAGTGTATAACAGCTTGTCCAAGAGGAAAAGAAATATGGAAATTTAAAACCATGAAAGTATCTTTAATGGGTATTGATAAAAGAATTAGAAAGCGTCCCGTAATGATTCATCCAGAACTATGCTTGAATTGTAACTCCTGTATAATGGCTTGTCCAACGGGTGCATTAAGAAATAAAGAAAAAACTATAAAAAGTAGATTTTTTTCAGTTTTCTATAATACATTAAGGCTACCTTTTAAAAAAAAGTATAATTTAAAATTTTTATCAACAGAAGAACATAAAAAAGCTTTTTTAGAAAACAATAAAAAATTAGGAAAGGAGTAAATTAAATGACAAAACTTTTTAGGTATTTAAAACCTTTTGCTTTTATCATATTACTTGCTATTTTGTTTGTTTCTGTTAGATCATTGAGTGATTTGGCATTACCAGATTATATGTCAAAGATAGTAAATGTTGGAATACAGCAAAATGGAATAGAAAATTCTGTTCCAATAGCAATTAGAAAAAGTACAGTAGATAAATTAAGTTTATTTTTGTCTACAAATGAAAAAAAAGAACTTTCTAAGAATTACATTTATATTGATAAAACCAAAAAAGAGTATGCAATATATTTAAAAAAATATCCAATTTTAAAAAAAGAGCCTATTTATGTATTGAAAAATAATGATTCAAAAACATTAGAACCATTAAAAAAAATATTTGGAAAAGGTTTTTTAGCTATTGAAGGAATAGAAAAGCTAAAAGAAAATGAAAAAGATGGTTTTATAGATTTAAATGGTACAAAAATACCTGCTAAGTTAAATATATATTCATTTTTATCATTTTTGCCTGAAACTCAAAGAATTGAAATGGCAAATTCAATGAATGAAAAATTTACCTCTCTTGGAGATAATATGGTAAATCAAGCAGCGGTTTCTTATTTAAAAAAAGAATATGATGCAGTTGGAATAAATACTTCTAAACTTCAAAGTAAATATATAATAAATACTGGTTTATTTATGCTTTTGCTATCGTTATTGAGTGGAATAAGTACAATTTTAGTTGGATTCTTAGCGGCAAAAACGGCAGCTGGAGTGGCAAAAAATTTAAGAAGAGATGTTTTTTCAAAGGTTCAAAAATTTTCAAATGCTGAATTTGACAAATTTTCTACTTCTTCTTTGATTACAAGAACTACAAATGATATTACACAGATACAACAAGTTGTTTTTATGATAATAAGAATACTATTTTATGCACCTATAATAGGTATAGGTGGAGTTTTTAAAGCTCTTCAAAAGAGTGCTTCAATGTCTTGGATAATAGCTCTTGCCGTTTTAGTATTACTTGGTTTGATTTTAATCGTATTTTCTGTAGCTTTTCCAAAGTTTAAAATAGTTCAAAAATTAATAGATAAATTGAACTTAGTTGCAAGAGAAAATTTATCTGGTCTTATGGTTATAAGAGCATTCAATACACAAAAATTTGAAGAAAAAAGATTTGATAAGGCTAATTTAGATTTAACAAATGTTTCTCTTTTTGTAAATCGTATAATGGTAGTTATGATGCCTGCAATGATGTTAATTATGAATGGAGTTTCAATTTTAATAGTTTGGGTTGGAGCACATCAAATAGCTAATTCAAGCATGCAGGTTGGAGATATGATGGCTTTTATGCAATATGCTATGCAAATTATTTTTTCATTTTTAATGTTAGCAATTATGTTTATAATGGTGCCAAGAGCTTCTGTATCTGGTCAACGTATTGCTAAAGTATTAGAAACAGATGCTTCTATAAAAGATCCTGAAAATCCAAAAAATTTAGATGAAGCTAAAGGTGAAATAGAATTTAAAAATGTTTCATTCAAATACAATGGTGCAGAAGAAAACATGTTAAAAAATATAACTTTTAAAGCTAAACCAAAACAAACAACTGCAATAGTTGGATCAACTGGTTCTGGAAAAACAACATTGATAAATTTAATCCTCAGATTTTATGATGCAACCGAAGGAGAAATATTAATTGATGGAATTAATATTAAAGATTTAAAACAGAGTGAATTGAGAAAACAAATAGGTTATGTTCCTCAAAAAGGAATTTTATTTAGTGGAACTATAAAGTCTAACTTAAAGTATGCAAATGAAAATTCTACTGACGAAGATATTGTTAAAACAGCAAAAATAGCACAAGCTATGGAATTTATTGAAAAAAGTCCTAAAAAATTTGATACAGAAATATCACAAGGCGGATCTAATGTTTCTGGAGGTCAAAAACAAAGATTATCTATTGCTCGTACAATTTTAAAGAAACCAAAAATATATATCTTTGATGATAGTTTTTCTGCATTAGATTTTAAAACTGCAGCTCAATTAAAAAGAGATTTGAAAGAAGAAACAAAGAATAGTACAGTTATAATAGTAGCTCAACGTATTTCAACTGTAAAGAATTCAGATCAAATTATCGTATTAGATGAAGGGAAAATAGTTGGAATTGGAACTCACGATTATTTAATGAAAAATTGTGTACCTTATCAAGAAATTGCATTATCCCAGTTATCAAGGGAGGAATTAGCATGAGTGAAAAAACACAAAGAAGAAGAGGTGGCTTTGGACACGGACCTGGTGGAATTATGAGAGGTGGAGAAAAAGCCAAAAACTTTAAAAAAACTATGAAACAATTAATTGCATACTTAAGTCCTTTTAAATTTTCATTCATAATTGTTTTTATTTTTGCAGTGCTTAGTACAATTTTTACAATAGTAGGCCCTAAAATTTTAGGAAAAGCTACTACAAAGTTATTTGAAGGAATAATGGGAAAAATAACTGGTACTGGGAATGGAATAGATTTTGCATATATTGGCAATATAATACTCTTGCTTGCAGGACTATATTTAATAAGTGCATTGTTTAGTTATATTCAAGGATGGATAATGTCAAGTGTATCTATGAAGGTTACTTATAAATTACGTAAAGAAATTTCTGAAAAAATAAATAGATTACCTTTAAAATATTTTGATAAAACAACACAAGGTGAAGTTCTTTCAAGAATAACAAATGATGTTGATACAGTAAGTCAAACATTAAATCAAAGTTTAACACAGTTAATTACTTCATTTACAGCTGTTGTTGGTGTATTAATAATGATGTTGAGTATAAGTTGGCAAATGACTTTAATAGCACTTGCAATAATTCCTGTATCTT
The DNA here is from genome assembly GCF_014701195.1 of Tepiditoga spiralis. Classification (NCBI taxonomy): domain Bacteria; kingdom Thermotogati; phylum Thermotogota; class Thermotogae; order Petrotogales; family Petrotogaceae; genus Tepiditoga; species Tepiditoga spiralis. The sequence continues at coordinate 1,832,648 of NZ_AP018712.1, read as the reverse complement.
TTATGTTGATTATAGGTATAATAAAACAATCTCAAAAATATTTTAAACAACAACAAGATTATTTGGGTCATGTTAATGGTCATATTGAAGAAATGTATGGCGGACACATAATAATGAAAACTTTTAATGGAGAAGAAAAAAGTATTAAAAAGTTTGATAAATATAATAATGTGTTGTATGGTGCAGCATGGAAATCTCAATTTTTATCAGGATTGATGATGCCAATAATGTCTTTTGTTGGAAATTTAGGATATGTAGCAATAAGTGTTCTTGGAGGATATTTAGCTTCAAAAAAAGCTTTGGAAGTTGGAGATATACAGGCTTTCATTCAATATGTAAGGTCTTTTACTCAGCCAATAACACAACTTGCAAATATTTCAAATATTTTACAGCAAACTGCGGCTTCATCAGAACGTGTTTTTGAATTTTTAGATGAAGAAGAAGAAATTGAAGAAATAAAAAATCCAGCAAAAATACCAGAAGTTCATACAGGTGTTGAATTTAAAAATGTACATTTTGGATATACTGATAAAATAGTAATTAAGAATTTTTCTACATCTGTAAAAGCAGGTCAAAGAATTGCAATAGTAGGTCCAACTGGTGCTGGTAAGACAACAATAGTAAAATTATTAATGCGCTTTTATGATGTAAATGATGGCGAGATATTAGTTGATGGAAATAACATAAAAAATTATAAGAGAAATGATTTACGTTCACTTTTTGGTATGGTATTGCAAGATACATGGCTATACAATGGAAGTATAATGGATAATATACGATATGGAAGACTTGATGCAACAAATGAAGAAGTAATAAAAGCAGCTAAAATGGCTCATGTAGATAGCTTTGTTCACAATTTACCAAAAGGTTACGATATGATTTTAAATGAAGAAACAAGCAATATTTCTCAAGGAGAAAAGCAATTAATTACAATAGCAAGAGCTATTCTTGCAGATCCTAAAATATTAATACTTGATGAGGCTACAAGCTCTGTTGATACTCGTACTGAAGTCAAAATACAAAAGGCAATGAATAATTTAATGAAAGATAGAACGAGTTTTATAATTGCTCATCGTTTATCTACAATAAGAGATGCTGATTTAATATTGGTAATGAATGAAGGAGATATAGTAGAACAAGGAAAACATAAAGAACTTCTTACAAGAAAAGGTTTTTATGCAAATCTTTATAACAGTCAATTTGAAAATGCTGAAATATCTTAAAAATGTGTGAGTAAACTCACACATTTTTTTATTCAAATTATTAGTAATTGACAAATGAAAAAAATTATGTTATTATGTTTTTATATACCGAACGGTCGGTTTTTAAAAAGGAGGGATTAATATTAAAATAATAGACTTTTATTATTTTTCTGGGACAGGAAATACTTATTTAATTGTTGAAAAAGCAAAAAAAGTATTTGAAAAAAATAACTTTAAAGTTAATTTATATAGATTAGAAAAATCAAATCCAAAAAATATTGATGTTTCTCATATAATTGGATTAGCCTTTCCAGTTGCAGTTCAAAGTACCTATCCATTTGTTTGGGATTTTGTTAAAAATTTTCCAAATGTTGAAAACACTGATATATTTATGTTAGATACTCTTGAAATGTTTTCGGGTGCAGTTGTTGGTCCTATGAAAAGAATTTTATTAAAAAAGGGATTCAACCCAATAGGGGCATATGAATTTAAAATGCCAAGTAATTTTCTTTCAAAAAAAGAAATTAATAATAAAAAAATAAAAGGTTCATTATCTCAAGTAGAAACATATATAAGTTCTATAATAAATAATAAATCAAAGTGGGGTAGAAATCCAATTTTATCAGATCTTCTTTATTATTTAGTTTCTAATAAAGTGGTTTGGAAAGTTATTTCAAAATATATATCCCCAAAAGTAGATGAAAATAAATGTGTTTCTTGTGGACTGTGTGAAAAAATTTGTCCTGTAAATAATATAACTGTTGACAAATATCCTGTTTTTAATGATTCGTGTCAAGCGTGTATGAGATGTATAACTTATTGCCCATCTGATGCAATTTCCACTAAAAAAAATGATAAAAATTTTTATAAAGCTTTGCCTATACAGAAAATAATATCTGGAGGTGTAAAATGAACAAATTTGCAAATTTTATTATTAAAAATCACAAACGTATTATTTTAGTTTCAATTGTTTTAACTGTTGTTATGTCTTTTTTTATAACTAAACTAATTATAAAACCTGGTATGATAGATCTTCTTCCAGCAAATAATAGTTATGTTAAAGTTTACAATAAAGCATCAAAAACATTTAATGGAATAGATAGTATAATAGTTGGAATAAATGGAAATGAAAAAGATATTATTAATTACATAAACAATGTTTCAGAAAAAATTAAAACTTTAGAAGACACAGATAATGTAATATCAAAAATGCCTTTAGAATTTATATCAAAAAATTTAATATTATTTTCAAATGATTTAGAACAAGAATATTTAAAACAAATTTTAACTTCTGATTCTCTTGTATCATTTTTTCATGCATTAAATAAGTCTTTTGAAGAACCAAAAAAAGGATATAAAATTGATAATCAATCTAAAAAACAATTTAAGTCAATAATAAAAAATCTTACTGTTCTCTTAAATTCAATAAATGAAAATAAAAATATAGAAAAAAATACTAAAAATTTTTTATTGGGATCTGAATATATGATTTCAAATGATGGGAAAATGGGTATTTTTATAATAAATCCATCCATAGATTCAAATGATATTTTTAAAATTGTTAATTTTGTAAATACTGTAGAAAAAATAATAAAAGAAAATGCTTTAAAATACAATGTAAAAGCAGATATAACTGGTACATATGTTATTTCAAGAGATGAAATGGAAACTTCTGATAGAGATATGGCTGTTTCTACTATTGTATCTTTAATTTTAATTTTAATAATTTTTATTTTAGGATTTAAGATTTTTAGATATACTATTTTATCTGTGGTACCATTATTAATAGGAATTTTATGGTCTCTTGGACTTACTTACTTTCTTATTGGTTCATTAAATATTATGACGATGATGATGGCTTCAATTTTAATGGGACTTGGAATTGATTATTCAATACATATTATTTCTATTTTTCTTGAATATAGAAATGAAGGATATAATATAGAAGATTCTATAAGACAAATTTATTTAAAAAGTGTTCGAGGAATAATATCTGGTTCTGTAACAACAGCGATTGGATTTGGATTATTTGCTTTTAGTAGTTTCCCAGCTTTTAAGGAATTTGGAATTGTTTTATCTCTTGGAATAATATCTATATTAATAGCTTCAATTTTAATTTTACCTTCATTGTTAATGATATATGGAAATAAATTTAAACAATCTAAAAGCTATAATATAAATATAAATATTAAAAAAATTAGACTCCCAGCATTAATTATAACTATTGTATTATTAGTTTTATCTTTTTATAAAATCGGAAATGTTAGTTTTGAAACTAACATGATGAAAATAGAAGCAAAAGGTTTAAAAAGTTTAGAATTAAACCAAAAATTAATTGAAAAGTTTGAATTATCTTCTGATAATACAATATTTATTAATGATTCTTTAGAAGATGCTCGAAGATTAAAAAAACAGCTGACTAAACTTGAAACAGTGTCTATGATAGATAGTATTGTGGATTATATACCAGAAAAAACCTTACAAAATTCAAGATTAAATTATTCAAAAGCTATAAAAAATTATAATTCTCAAATTGAGAAAATTGATATTAGTAAGTTAAGAAAAGAACTCTCATTATTAAATGTTAATTTATTAAAATCTTCATTGGCTTTAAGAGCATTAAAAGAAAATAAATTAGCTGATTCATTATTGAATTTAATGAAAAGTAATATAGTAAATAAAATAAGTAAACAAAGCTCATTAACCCTTTTAAATGCAGAGAAAAAAATAAATTCTGTTTTATTCAATATAAAAAATAATTTAAATACAAAAAATTTTATAACCATAAATTCAATTCCAGAAAATATAAAAGAAAATTATTATAATAATGGATTATATCTAACAACAGTTTATCCATCTGGAGATATATGGAAATATGATTTTCAAAAAAAATATTTTAATGACTTAAATAAAATTAAAGATAAAGAAGTTAGCGGAACTGGATTAATATTTTTAAAAGTTATAGAATTATCTGGAAAAGAAGGAGGTAAAATACTTATAGCAACAATAATTGCCATTTACTTTGTATTATTATTAGACTTAAGAAATTTTAAATATTCAATAATTGCAACACTTCCTATGATATTATCTGTTATAATATTACTTGGAATTATGGGATGGTTTAATATAAAATTTAATGTAGTAAATATAATTGCTTTTCCATTAATTATTGGTATAGGCGTTGATGATGGAATACATTTAATTCATAGATATAAAATAGAAAAAAGTTTGTCTAAAGCTTTAAAAAGTACTGGAAAAGCTATAACTTTAACTACATTAACAACAGTTGCTGCTTTTGGTTCTTTTATGCTTGCAAAGTATCGAGGGTTTGTTGGCTTAGGATTAATATTTACAATTGGAATCACTTTGAGTTATTTAATAACTATTTTTACAGTTACATCTATTATAAGTTATATTGATAAAGTAGGTGAATAGTTTGGAAAAAATAAAAACTTATGATAAAATAATTTTTTCAGCTTTTGAAGAATTTTCAAATTCTGGATATAATGGAACTAGTATAAATCAAATAATAAAAAAAGCTAATGTTTCTAAAGGTGCTTTATATCATTATTTTAAAAGTAAAGAAGATTTGTTTTTAAAAACAATAGAGTTCTTTTCTAAACAAATAATGAATGGTTTTAGTGAATATATTCCATTGACTTTAGAAGATATTAAAAACTTTGGGTTTGAATCTTTAAAAATGTATAAAGAAAATATTCAAATACAAAAATTCACTTTGGAAGTAATGATAGAATCTTCAAGAAATAATTCTGTAAAAATGAAATTAAATGATTTAATGAATATGTTTATGAATTTATTTGAAAATTTATTTAAAGAATATAAAAAAATGGGATTATTAAAAAAAGATACTGATACAAAATTGATTTCACAAAAAACATTTATATTACTCGATTCCCTTGGTTTATACATTTCTTTTGACTTTAAAATTGAATATGAAAAAATATGGAATGATTTTATTGATAATGAATTATCAAGATATTGGACAAAATAATATATATAATACTAAAATAAAGATGAACCTTGTATCTTTATTTTAGTATTTTTTGGGTTTATTTTAACTAATTAAAAAAATATTTTATAAAAAAATTTTTAAAGTGGAGGTTTTTGTATGAAAAAGATAGCGTTAAGTATTAGTTTTGTGATTTTATTAATTTTAGTATATATTGGATATTTATTTTTACCAATAAATTATACTGTTGATAAAATTCAAAATAAAAATTTTAAAATAGAAAAATATGGGAACATAAAAGTAGTTTATTTATCTGGTAATTATGAAGAAATTGGATATCAGCATGGATTAGCTTTAAAAGATGATATACATTCTATGGAATTAAAATTAAAAAATATAATGAAAGATACTAATTTTTTTGAAAATATTGCAATTAGATATACATTAAAAAGTTATTTTAAAAATATTCCAGTAAAATATAAAAAAGAAATGGCTGAAATATCAAAAGCTTCTAAAGTATCATTAGATACCATAATTTTATTGAATGTTTATGATGAAATTTATAATTTATATGGATGTACTAATGCAGCTATATGGGGAAAGAATACAGAGAATGGAGAAATCATTCATGGAAGAAATTTAGATTATATGTATGTTGAATCAATCTGGGATTCAAATGTTTTGTTTGTTTATGATATAAAAGATGAAAATGGATTTTTATCATTGAATTTTCCTGGTATAATAGGAGTTTTGACTGGAACGAATGATAAAGGAATTAGTTTGGGATCTATGACATCGGAATCTGTTAATGAATCAAGTTCAGGTATTCCAACTGGTATTTTATATAGAATGATACTTGAAAAATCAAATAATGTTGATGATGTAGAAAAGATATTAAGATCAACAAAAAGAACAATTGGTAATAATTTAATGATAGGAAGTAAAAAAGATAAAAAAGCAGTTGTTTTTGAATTTGATTCAAAATATCTTGAAAAAATAGAAAATGATAATATAATTACATCCACAAATCATTTTACAAAGCTAAAAAACAAAAAATTAGATTATTTAAAAGATACAAAAACAAGAAAAGAAGAAGCTTATTCAAAATTAAATCATGAAAAATTAAGTGCTAAAGATATGATAGATGTATTAAGATTTAGAGAAGGAGATAATCCAATATGTAAATGGGGAACTGTTCAAAGCGTTGTTTTTCTTCCAACTTCAAGTCAAATTTATGTAGCAGCTAATGATTCTCCATATGCACCAACTGGAAGATATTTTAAATTTAAATATGAAAACAATCAATTAAGTTATTTAAAAACTGTTGATTATATAGATGACTATTTAGATTATATATCATATATTTCAAAGGAAAATTTGAAATCAGGAAAATGGAAAAAAGAAAAAATACTATCGATTTTAAATTCATTTTTAAAGTATAAAGATATAAAGAATGTTTGGAAAAAACAAGATATTATTTTTTATTTAGATGATGTTGGATTAAAAAATGAAGCACAAAAATATATTAAAGATGTAATAGATTATATGAATGATAATAAAATTAAATATGAAAATAGTAAAAATAAAAAAGATTATTCGGAAGTAAAAGAAAATTATATATATTCACTTATGGTTTTAACACAAGTTTATAATGAAAGAAAAGAATATGAAAAAGTTCGTAAATATGCAAATATTGGATTAAATATAGAAAACAGTTATGAAGATGAATTTTTTAAAAGTATTCTTACTTCTACAAATAAAAAATAATGTTTATAAATAAACAAAATAAAGATGGGATTTCCCATCTTTATTTTAATATTTTTAAGTCTATTTTTTGATAAGGAATTTCAATACCATTTTTATCAAATTCTTCTTTTAATTTTTTTGCTAAATTCATTTTTAGTGTAAAAAAATCTTCTTTTTTAACCCAAAATTTTATATTAAAATCAATTGATGAAGAATTAAATGAGTCAAATAAAATCATAGTACTATGGTTTTCATCATCTACAATGTCAAAATTTTTTAAAGTTTCATTTATGATAGATAAAGCTTTTTGAATATTACTTTCATAAGAAATGCCAATAATTAATTCATTTCTTCTAATATTTTCTGGCCAATAATGAATGATTTTTGAAGACCAAACAATATTATTTGGAATATAAGCTAATTTTCCATCCCAAGTTTTTATTAAAACATGATTTAGTGTTATTTCTTCAATAGTTCCACTAACATCATTTATTTCAACTGCTTCATTTTCAAGAAAAATTTTGTTCATCATTATTAAAATTCCACAAATAAAATTAGAAACAGGTTCTTTTACAGCAAGACCTACTATAATACCACTTATCCCCATTCCAGTTAAAAATGGCATAAAATCCTTAAAGAGTATAGAAATTATTATAAAAACAGAAAAGGTGTATGAAGCTAAATTTATTAATGATTTAGTAGAATTTTTATACTTTAATTTAATATTTTTAGTTATTGCATTGTATAAAACATTTGAAACTACTTTTGTTAAAAATAACAAAAGTAAACTTGCTCCAATTCTTATAGAATAATCAATAATTATATCTAATTTTAACCAATTCATATTCAGGCATCACCTTCTTTATAAAATATAATTAATAAAATTATACACTATTGAAGAATATAATGCAAAAATATTTTTTCAATACAAGAAATACAATATCTCTTAATCTTATTGAAAACGTTTTCTATTATAATGTATTTAATAACTTTACTTTTGAGGAGGAATTTATGTTTATTGGATATCATATATTAATTAAATTTTTTAAAGATGGAAATATTGAAAACAATTGGAAAAAAGAAGAATATTTGAAGTTTGAAAAAAATTCAATTGAAGGAGATTTACAAGGGATTATTGAAAAATTAGATTATTTACAAGATCTTGGAATAGATTTAATTTATTTAGGTCCAATATATGAATCTAAAACAACTCATGGTTATGATACTATAAATTATTATAAAATTGCATCTCACCTTTCTTCTAAAGAAGAAAATAAAAGAAATGAAGTATTAAAAAAATTATTAATTGAATCTCACAAGAGAGGTATAAAGGTAATTTTAGACTTGGTTTTAAACCATGCATCTAAAAATTATGATATGAAATCAATTAAAAATTTTAATGTGAAAACTGAACCACCACAGTCTATTCAAGAAAAAAGATGGCAAACCTTATTTCAATTTTGGAATATATCAGATATTGAAACAAGAAAATTTTTAATTGATGTTGGAAAGTATTGGTTAGAAAATTTTGATGTTGATGGTTTTAGATTAGATCATGCTTTGGGAATTGAACGTTCTTTTTGGAAAGAATTTTCTAAAGAAATGAAAAAGATAAAGAGTGATGTTATCTTACTTGGAGAAGTTTGGGATGATGTTGCAGATGAAGAAGAAAACTATGAATTAATAAAAAAATTTAAAAGTTTTGAAAATGAAAAAATATTTACAAGTTTATTTGATTTTTTTATATATGATGTTTTGAAAGATGTATTTATAGAAAAAAATAAATCTTTAAAAGACTTTTATAAAATGATTTCAAAATCAAATGAATTAAATGATACACACTTTAATTTAACTTATTTTGTTGAAAATCATGATGTACCAAGGTTCATAGATTTGTGTAAAAATAAAGAAATATTTTTTAATGTTATGAAAGTTCTTATGGTAATAACTGGGAATGTTATGTTAGAGTATGGAAATGAAATAGCATTAGCTGGAGATAAAAACTTTGAATGGTTTCATGAAAGTGGAAGAGTTCCAATGAAATTTAAAAAAAATTGGAATTTAAAAGAAATAGAAACCTTTAATTTAATAAAAAAATTAATAAAGATTAGAAAAGAAAACAAAGAATTATCTGATGGAAGTTATGAATTGATATATAGTAGTGATGATAGCATTTTATTTAAGAAAAAACTGAATAAAAAAGAAACTTTTGTTTTAATAACATTTAAGACTTTTAAAGCAGATTATGAGTTTGAAGATTTGATAAGTAATGAAAAAGAAATCAATATTTTTGAACCTGGAGTTTATTATTTAAAGAGAGTACATTTCTTTTAAATTTATTATATTAATATCAAAAAAAGTGCATTTTCTAATGAATTTGCACTTTTTTATGTATAGTTTATTATTTATACAACATTTTCTTTCATATTAATTTTAGTTTGTAAACACTATAGTTTTTGCAGTATTTTAATTTAATTAATTGTCTACTTGTCAAAAGTCTGTTCATAAATTGCTTTTATTAAATCTTTATTCATTTAAATATTTAAAAATTTTTTTGCCATATATTGCTCCAATAAATGAAAAATACATTGGTGGATAATACCAAAAAAATACAATAGAAATAATAGCTCTTAATACCTCTGCAATATTTATAAAAAATTTATCATTAATGTTATATTTCATTTTAATAAGGTTCATTGAAATATCTATAGAAATAAGCATTACAAAAAAACCAATTACATCACTTGTTAAAACAGGTACCTCAAGAATTTTTATAAGAAATAACAACAATAAACCCATACATGTAGTTAATAAATGTTTTAATGTTAATTTTTTTATCATTTATTATCCATCCATCCAGAAATGCTTTCTCCAATTGTACCAATTAATAAAGTATTATCAATATTTTTGATATTATCAATTAAAAATATTCAAATCACCTTCTTTTAATCTTTTAAACTATTTTTATTTATGTCAAAAATATTATATAAAAAAATATATATATTGTCAACTATTTTTGTTTTTTTAATGTTATTATTATTCATTTTTATAATTTTTGTTTGATCTTCATATACAAATTCTTTACAATTATTTGAAATAAAAATATTTTTTTTGCTTTTAACATTGTATTTATAATCTTAATATTTCTATTTTTAATCTATTTTTCAATTTGAAAATAATCAACATTTATTTGAATTAAATTATGAGTACTTTAATTGGTTCTATTTTATCTCATACACTATCTTTTACAACCATTTAAAAGAAATAGAAATTTTTGTTTTAATACCCTTTGAAACTTTTAAAATGGAATATAAGTTTAAAGATTTGATAAGTAATGAAAAAGAAATCAATATTTTTGAACCTGGAGTTTATTATTTAAAGAGAGTATAATTACTCTCTTTAAATAAATGTGATATAATAAATGAGAGGTGATTCTTATGTTATCTAAAAACAAAAAAATAAATTATGAAATTCACGGAAGTGGTAAGCCTTTAGTGTTATTAAATGGAATAATGATGAATACTTTAAGTTGGGTTGAACATGTAAAGATTCTTGAAAAATATTTTACTGTAATAACTTATGATATGAGAGATCAAGGAATGTCATTGCATGAAGAAAAAAAATATGATATTTCAATTCATGTCAATGATTTAAATGAATTAATTGGAGAATTAAATTTAAAAAAAATTAATTTACTTGGGCTTTCTTATGGTGGAATGGTTTCACAATTATTTACACTTAAATTTCCTGAAAAAGTTGATAAATTAATTTTATCAAATACGGTTGATTATGTTGATAACTATTTAAAAGTTTTAGGACAGCTGTGGATTCAAGCTGCAAAACTATATGATGGAGAAAAATTTTTTGATATAGCATTACCTATTATATATTCAAGAAATTTTTATAACAATAATTATGATTGGTTAATGTCAAGAAGAAAAATATTTAAAGATTATTTAAATAAAGATTGGTATGATGGATTTATAAGACTTGCAGAATCTAATAAAGAATTTGATGTTAGAAATAAAATTGAAACTATAAAATCTGATACTTTAATTCTTGCTGGCGATGAAGATATAATAACTCCTTTAAATATAATGAAAAATATGAATAAAAAAATTAAAAATTCAACTTTAAAAGTTTTTAATGAAACTGGTCATGGTATGTTTTTAGAAAAAATGAATGAATATTTAAATATTTGTATTAAATTTATAAAATAAAAGAATAATCAATTTTGATATAATAAAATGAAATTATAATGAAAAAAAGATGATTTATGTTAATAAATCATCTTTTTTTCATTATTTACTTTTTTTAGATATGTTTAATACCATTTGAAAGATATTTTGAAAATTGTTTTAAAAATATTTTTATACTTGGAATATTTTTACTAAATATGCTTTCTATACCAATATAGTGATTATATCCAACAAAAATATTAGCTAATAAAATATTATCTTTATAGTTAAAACTTTCAAATAATTTTTTATACATTTTTTCATAAAAGTTATAATATTCAACAACTTCCTTGTTTACAACAAATTCTGCTTCTCTCAATATTAAATAATAATTATGATATTTTTTAAAAAATAAAATAAAATTGTATATATTTCTTATTATTTTTTCAAGAGGATTTAAAGAATCAATTTGATTAGTATTTAAAAAATCTCTTGCTTTTTTTCCAATTATTTTTACTATTTCTTCTAAAAATTCATCTTTGCTATCAAATAATAAATAAAATGTTCCAACTGAAAAACCTGCTTCTTTTGTTATATCATATATTCCAACATTGAAATATCCGTTTTCTCCAAATAATTTTATTCCAGAATCTAATAATTTACTTTTAGTTTTATTATCTTTTTTGTATTTTATAAATTTTGGTTTTGAAAATAGTTTTTCAAGGTCGTTTAATTTATAATCAAAAAATCCATTTAACAAATATTTTTTTAAATTATCTATAGGTGTTTTAAGAGCATTATAAGCGTATCTGATATTAACAAATCTCATTGGAGATAACAAATATAGATATTCAACCTCTGATATTTTTTTATTGAAAATATCAGATAGGGTTTTCATATAAATATTTCTTAATTTTTCTTCGTATTCAGGGAATCTAAATTGCCCTTCTCTAAAAATAGTAACAAGAGATTTTTTTTCAATTGCAATTTTAAATAATTTTTCTGAAAAATCTTGTAATTTTTCAGATGAAGTATTTCCTTGTAGTGTAGATGTTATTTCTTCTATATACTCGAGTAATAAATTTAAAAGATATTCAAATATAACTTTTTTATTTTTAAAATATCTATATATTACTCCATTTGAAACACCTGCATTTCTACAAATTTCGGCAACTGAAACTGTTTCAAACCATTTTTTTGAAAATAATTCAATGGCAGAATCTATTATTTTATCTTTTGTATTTTTTTTATTCATAATTTACTCCTTGTAAAAATCTTTTAATATAGTTATAAATAAATTTGGATCTTCTAGTATTAATGAATGACCAACATGATCTATAATTTTTAATTTTCCATTAAAAAAATCAGTTGTTTTTTTAGCCATTGTTGTACTAACTATTGTATCTTTTTTACCATACAAATATAACATTTTTCCATTAAATTTATTTTTCAATTTTAAATAATTATATTTTTCTAGGGCTCGAGCATTTTCTATAAAACATTCAGATTTCATTAAAAGGCCATCTTTTACTAATTCATTTAAAAGTTTTTTATTTTGCATTTCGGGCATGATTGATTTTAAAGCTTTTTTAAAGAGTGAAAAATTATTTTTATAGAGATTTAGTATTGGATAATTTTCTTCAGGTGTTTTTAATCCATCTATTGAAGATGAATTTATTAAAATTAAATTTTGAGATAAATTTGGATTTTTTAAAATTAAATTCATTGCAATTGCTCCACCTAATGAATGACCAACTATTATTGGATTCTTAATTTTTAATGTTATAATAAATTCTTTTACATAATTAGAATATGTATCAATACTAAATTCATTTATTCTATCAGATAATCCAAAGTTTGGTAAATCTAAAGAATAAATTTTAAAATTTTCAATAGTATTTACTTGATTAAACCAATTCAAAGAAGCAAAATTTCCATGTATCATTACTATTGGTATGCCTTCTCCGTTTTCATAATAATGTATTTTTTTATTATTTATTTCTACAAATTTATTTACTTTTTTATATTTTTTATGATATTTTTTTATAAAATAAATAAAAGGTAATTCAAAAAAATTATAATATCCTTTTAATATACCATAAAAAATTCCATTAGGAATAAAAAGAACAAAAATTATTAATAATATTCCAAATATAAAAGACATGGGTATCATAGTTCTTGAGAATAAGAAAGGAAGTCCAATAATTATAATAGAACCAATTAAACTACCATATGACGATGCCATACCTCCAATTACTATTATGGCAAGTAAGTTTAAAGATGTGTTTAATCCAAAATCAGTTGGAGATATATAACCAATAGTATGTGCATATAGGCTCCCAGCAATTCCACCATAAATAGAACTTACTACAAATGCATGTACTTTTATTTTTGAAATAGAAATTCCATAAGCTTTAGCTGCAACTTCACTATCTCTTACCATTTTATAT